>JAFSWQ010000013.1 GCA_017444385.1 Clostridia bacterium
CTTACCAAGGACGTGCTCTACCGACTGAGCCACATCAGCAAGGGTTATTTTTCAATGTTTTTGAGCACTTTTTAGGTTGCGCCCTCAACCGTCGGTTTATCTTTACCAAGGACGTGCTCTACCGACTGAGCCATATCAGCATACCTCTAATGCTTTTTGATTATAGAACATTCTTAAAGATTTGTCAAACATTTTTTTGAATTTTTTTCATTCTACAACTTACCATTTTACAACTTACCGTTTTTCAACTCGTCGCGTATGACGGTATAAATAGAATACGTTCCGTATAAGCCTCAAAAAAGTTAATCCTCTTTAACTTGTAAGCGACTATTTTTTGTGCTATACTATTTTAAGAAGATCGTTGATAAAACGATTTTCAATCTTTCTTCAATGTTTATCCGTATAATTGAGAAAAAACTACAGAGGTTACGTGGCTTTGATTGTTCGCACGCATACTAACTGTTTGAAGGCTTGCCGACGAACGATAGAATAGAAGTTGGTACAAACAATATGAATAAAGAGGTATTGATAATAAGCAAAACAAAAACTAAAAAAAGAAAGTACCACGAGCAAAAGCTTATTTCCGTGGGGGACTACAAGGACATAGCTTAATACTATACCGAGCCCAATCACTTTCTTTGAAATATTATAAAAGTAAAATACTACTTTGTCGACAAGGTTATTATGAAAAAACATTCAAAATAAAGACGTTGCTAAACGGTGAATAGTTATGAAGATTTTAGTTGCTGAGGATGAAAAAAGAATGAACCGAGCGTTATGCGAGATCCTTCGCCAAGAGGGGTACGACGTTGATTCCGTTGAAAACGGCGGGGACGCTCTCTCTTATATCGAAAGCGGTATATACGATTTGATTTTGCTCGACGTTATGATGCCGAAAATGAACGGATTCGACGTGGCTCGAAAAGCGCGCAACATGGGGATTCTCACGCCGATTATTATGTTGACGGCAAAAAGCGAACTCGACGATAAAGTGGAAGGGCTGGATAGCGGCGCGGACGACTATTTAACCAAACCGTTTATGGCGAAAGAATTGCTTGCGAGGGTAAGGGCGCATTTGAGAAGAGGCGTACCGACCAACGACGGAAGCCTAACCTACGACGATCTTATCCTCGACGTAAAGAACGCCGTACTGCGTTGCGCTAACGGAAACAGCGTTCGCCTCGGTGAAAAAGAGCTGAAAATCATGGAATATCTCATAGCCAATCAAGGACGCGTATTGACGCGCGAACAACTTGCCGTCAAAATATGGGGATTCGAAAGCGAAGCCGAATACAACAACGTCGAGGTTTATATGTCGTTTGCTCGAAAAAAACTCGCTTTCGTGGGTTCAAAATGCGAGATAAAAGCCGTTCGAGGCGTGGGATATGAGTTGAGGTGTAAAGATGTTTAACAAATCGAAAAGAAAAATCGTTTTCGCCATAGTTTTTTCTCTTTTGGCGTTGATGACGATAACGCTCGTTACGATATACGTTTCCAATCTTTTAACCATTCAAAAGGAAAACGAGGAAATGCTGCGAACTTTCACGGAGCGTTATTCTCTTGAAGCGCAACCTAACCTTCCCGTCGGCGATAAGCCCGAAGGCGATATAGGCGTTCCTACGGACGCGCCGCCCGTTCCGCGCGATGACGGCAAAAACGGCAGAAACGAACCCGCCTTCCGTCTATCCACTTTTTACTCGGTGGCGTATTCGAAGTCGGGCGAAGTCCTCGCGATAAATAACGGCGATAACGATCTACAAAGCGAAGAGAAATTGCTCGAAATCGCGTCTACTGCAATGGCAAAAACCAAAAACAGCGGACGTATCGGCAACCTATCCTATCTAGTTACCGATCGAGGCGATTATACGCTCGTCGCCATGATAGACGGTACGATCAACGATAACAACCAAAGAAAGCTCTTGTGGCTTATGATGGGAATAGGCGGCGGCGCGTTAGTCGTACTGGCTGTGTTATCCGTCTTTATAGCTAGGAAAATCGTTTCGCCAATGGAAGAAAACGACAAACGTCAAAAGCGTTTCGTTTCGGACGCAGGGCACGAATTGAAGACGCCTATAGCCGTTATATCCACTAACAGCGAATTATTGAAGCGGGAGATAGGCAACAACGAATGGCTCGCCAATATCGACTATGAAAACGAGAGAATGTCCGAACTTGTGCAACAATTACTCTCGCTTTCCCGCGCGGAAGCCGGCGAATTGCCCAAAGAACGCCTTGATTTATCTCAACTCGTTACGGGCGAAACGCTACCTTTCGAGAGCATCGCCTTCGAGAAAGGAAAAACGCTCGAATCGTTCGTTACCGAAGGCCTGCATATTTCAGGCAACGCCAACCAACTGCGACAACTGGTATCCATTCTTCTCGACAACGCGCTTTCTCACGGCGTCGACGAAAACGTAACCCTCTCGCTTACCTTAGAAAAACGATCGATCGTACTTTCCGTTTCAAACGGAGCGAACGAAATAAGCGAAGAGCAAATCTCTCACCTTTTCGATAGATTCTATCGCGCCGACGAATCCCGCGCGCAATCGGGCTCGCACTACGGACTCGGACTGTCTATCGCCAAAGCGATAGCGGAAAGTCACGGCGGCAATATACGCGCAGAGTACCGAGAGGGAAAGATAACCTTTATAGTGACCTTCCCAAACAAAAACTAATCTATAATTTATTAGGTTCCAATCCGTTCGAAAAACTCGGACGGATTTTTTATTTTTTAAGTTTTTTCAATCTTTTTTCAATAGATGCCGCGTAAAATGAATGCGGAAGATGAAACCAAAGCGTTTTCCGAAAATCTTAAAAGACTTACGATTATCTCGAAAAGTCGAAAGGAGAATCTTATGAAAAAGTATTTATGGATATTAGCGGTTATAGCGACGGTGGTTTGCATGACGGCGTTCGTAGGTTGCGGAGCTTTGACCCAAAACGCGAAACTATCAACCAATACTACGACGAATAACGTTTCCGCCGATCCGATCATTGAAGACGCGGCGATAGACGAAACGTTCAACGACGTGGTGGAAGCGGTGGGAGATTTTTCGATTACCACGTCTGACGGCGAGTATTCCGAATCCAACGGCATATATACGCTTTCAAAAGCGGGAACCTACACGCTTGAAGGTTCGCTTAACGGTCAAATACTGGTTGACGCAGGCGAAGACGATGAAATCGTCCTCGAGTTGAACGGCGTAACGATAACCTACGGCACCGACTCACCTATCAAAGTGTTGAACGCGGACAAAGTTGAGATATCCGCCAAAAAGAATACCGAAAACGTTATTAAAGACACGCGAAAGGAAAAGACGGTTGACGACGACTCGCAAGGACAAGGCGCGATTTATGCGAAATGCGACCTGAAATTCAAAGGCAACGGCATCCTCGTGCTTGAAGCCAATTACAATAACGGCATACACACTTCGAAAGACCTTACTCTCAAGAACCTTTCGTTGAAAGTTACGGCGGTAAACAACGCGTTAAAAGGTAACGATTCTGTAACCATAGAAAGCGGAACGATAGTCGCGATCTCTACTAAAGGCGACGGCGTCAAAACCGAAGACACCGACCTTTCGTCCAAAGGCAACCAACGTGGCACGGTAACAATCGAGGACGGTTCGTTAGCGGTCTACGCGGCGGGCGACGGTATTCAAGCGAGTTACGATTTCGTGATGAACGGCGGAAGTATTTCCATCTACACGGGTTCTTACAGTTCCTATACCGCAAGCGGCGCAAGCACGACTTCTTATAAAGGTGTCAAGGTTGGAAACGAGTTGACGGTAAACGCGGGAACAATCAACGTTTACTCCTACGACGACGGGTTGCACGCCGATTACGGCGCAACTCTTGAAAACGGGAATAAAGGTCAAGGAAATATCAATATAAACGGCGGCGAAATCAAAATCAGCGTTTATTCCCCTACGAAAACCACGCCGGGCGGAAGAATGGGTCCCGGAGGTTGGAGCGGTCAACAAACGGTAACCGGTAGCGACGCCATTCACGCCGACAACACTCTTACGATATCGGGCGGTACGATCAACGTCGACAGCGCGTACGAAGGACTGGAAGCGAGTTTCATAGTTATTAACGGCGGAACCACCAATATATTTGCTACCGACGACGGAATAAATGCCTGTAAGAAAATAACCAATTCTCCTTCCATACTCGTTAGCGACGGATACTTGTTCGTCGCAGTCCCCACCAACGGCGATACCGACGGTATCGACTCGAACGGAACTTACAAGCAAACGGGCGGCGTAGTTATCGCTTGCGGTCCCGGCAGCGCTGCGGGAAGAATGGGCGGCGGCGCCTGTGTGCTCGATGCCGACAAAGGCGTAACCTTGCAAGGCGGCACTTTGATACTTTTCGGCGGAATGGAAAACACGCCAAGTACGTCGGGAATGACTAAAACGATATGCTCTTCTTCCACCGTGTCTACGGGTACTCATACTATAACGGTAGGCGAAGAAAGCTATTCGGTAACGCTTAAATACAGCGCGGGCGGTTGCGTAGTTTACAGCGCCTCAGGGCAAGCGTCTCTAAAATAATAGAATCGATGCGGCGTAGAATCGCGATCTTGGGCAACGATAGTTATAACCCCGTCGCGTAAACGAACGAACGGTAAGCGAACACGACGCGCTTTAAATAAGAATAAGGAGATAATTATGGAAAAAGAAAAACCCATCGTCGTTATGAAACGACGAAATGAAATATATACTCTCCGCCGAACAAGCGGCGTTTTTGAAAGAGCGTCTCGTAGGGCGAATGAAGGAGGATAAGTACGGATTAACGTCCATCGCTTCCCTCTATTACGATGAACCCGATCGCAGGGTGATACGCGCGTCCATCGAAAAGCCCGCTTTCAAAGAGAAAATAAGGTTGCGTTCTTACGGGCTTGCAACTAATTAAAGCGAAGTGTTTCTCGAACTCAAACGAAAGGCGGATAAAATAGTGTATAAACGCCGCGTCTCGACGACAATTTCAAAGGTAGAAGCCCTTTTTCAAAGGCGAGGGAAAGATATGCGAGGATGGGCAAATAGCGAGGGAAATATCCTATTTCCGCGACTATTACAAAGATTTGGAGCCCTCTTGCCTTATCATTTACGACAGGATTGCCTATTTCGAGAAAGACGGCGATTTGCGACTTACCATCGACCATAATCCGCGGTATCGCGCGAACGATCTGAATCTTACGTCGTCTTTGGAAGGAACGCCCCTACTAAAAGAGGGCGAAACCATTCTCGAAATAAAGGTGCAGGACGCAATGCCTTTATGGTTATCCGCAATTCTCGCGGAAGGCGGAATATGTAAATCGAGTTTTTCCAAATACGGGGAAGCTTATAAGCGACAAGCGTACAGGGCGTTCAACGGCTAACCGACAAACGAAGGAAGGAGATAGATTATATTTAATTCGATTTTTACAAACGGAACTACGGTTGGTATGGTGTTTTTAATGGCGGGGCTCGCTCTTGTTTTCGGCTTACTTTACGCGTTTATGGTCTCGTTAAAACAAAGGTCTTCGAAAGGATTCTTTATAACTTTATCGCTTATGCCGATGATGGTATCCATTGCGATATGCCTACTAGAAACCTTCCTTAGCGGCGCGACCGAAACCGCTTCGAGAATAGCGACCATCGCCGTCCCTCTCGGCTTGGTTCGTTTCCGTTCGGCAAACGGCAAAGCGGAAGAAGTGCTTACCCTTTTGGGGTCAGTCGTGTCGGGTTTGATCTTCGGTTTAGGATACGCCGCATACGGCTCGATAAGTCTCGTCCTATTCGGTCTACTATACGTAGCCTTAACTTGCTTACCTATCTTCAAAAACAAAAAGTTCGAGCGAAAAGCTGCTTAAAATAACCATTCCCGAATCGTTGGATTATTCCGACGTATTCAACGAAACGTTTGAGCGCTTCCTCAAAGAACACGAGATGGTCGGCGTAAAAACAACCGGTATGGGCAGTATGTTTAAGTTATCCTACCGTATAGTAATGAAAGACGCTTCGCAAGAAAAGGAAATGATCGACGAACTTCGCATTCGCAACGGCAACCTCGAAATCGGCTCCCTTCCCTTCGTCGACGACGTAAAAACCCTATAATTCCCTTCTCGTAAAAATCCTTAGTTACTTTCGATAACATACGTGTAAAATGCAAAACAATTCTATAATAATGTTTTGACTATGGTTGTTTTTGAGGTTGAACATATTTTAGTGACGACGATGGTTGCCCCAAACTATTGCTAAATAATGTTTTTAGAGGGTGTTGATTTTTGGGAAGAGGTGTGGTAGAATTGGTTAAGAGGTGTGTTATGGTATTAGGCGAAGTTTGTTGTATTAAAATTGATCATAAGATTGGTTCGGTTGACGAAAACGGGTTGTATTACCCTATCAACGTCGGATATATCTCAAAAGACGATTTCGAAGATACCCGCACCATAGTTTATCTTTTGGGCGTTACCGACCCCGTTACCGAGTACAACGGCGAATACATCGCGTTAGTCAAATGTTTGGGCGAGGAAGATAAAATCGTTTGCGCGCCTTTTGGGTTTGAACTCTCTAACGACCAAATAGCGCAAGAGATATCTTTCATTGACCCCTATTGCAGTATTGAAAGACCAGTAAATATATAAAAATCGTAAGTTGCCATTTACCATTTTGATATCTATATATTATTGTTTTATATGCCCCGCAAAGTCGAAACGTATCAATCGTTTTCTGTATTGCGGGGTTATTATATTGAAAAGCATTATGTTTATAATGATGCAATGAGTTGTATTCTTTACATTGGGGAATCCTTAAATAACGAAGATAAATCGTCTAAAATAGACCCACCACGTTTCGTTGTTTTAAGTTCGTTGATGTCGTTAAACTAACGCAATAGGTTGTCTTGCTTGCGTTAAAAATACGTATATTCATTGACGTTTTGCTTTGATAGGTAAGATTTTTGAGTTGAATTATAGAAGACCTCGTGCTGCTTTCATCGAATGGGGGCAAGGTTAAGTTTTATTTGATAGTACAGCGGAAGGTTAGATTGCAGTAATGCTTTTGCGGAAGATTAGATTGCAGTAATTCGTTTACGGAAAGTTAGATTGCAGTAACTCGTTTTTAGAATTCGCGTTTTAATCTGAATATGCCGAAAGCGAAGACTGCGGCTAGAAGGTCGATAAAAGCGACCGAGCCAAGCGTTATTGGAAACCATATCCCGGTAGGGGTTATGCCGAAATAAGTGATAGCGAGATAAGCCGCCGCGGCGACTACCACGAGCGCATTAAGCGCGAAAACCACGATATAGGCAATTTTCATATACTTCATAAGCTTTTTCATTCCCAATATACCTCGCTCTCTTTCAGGTCGTCAAGACTCGGTATCGCGTAGTTGTATTGACCTACGTATTTGTTTTGATTAGAGTCGATATACAGCATTCCTTCTTGAACCAAAATATTTTGAGTTTGTCCCATTATCGTTCTATAGCTCAATGCGCCGATGGCGTAAGGGGCAACTTCGCTTTTTACGCTGTAATTATTCATAACGTTCGAGTTATAGACGATTTGGCTAAACGCCATATCGCAAAGATCCATACCAATTATACCGCCTATCGCTTGGTTTTCGTTTTCGCTTTTTTCAAATACGGTATCCGTGAAACATACCGCCACGCCGCCCGCATTGTATCCGACTATCCCGCCCGCAAGAGTCAACACAGTGGTATCTACGATCACCGTTCCTTTGGAATAACAATTTTCCACTACGCCCATCGCCGAAAGAATCGGGCTTATTTGCGAAGTCGTATTGCATGCGACCACGCCTCCTATGTAAGCGTACGCGCCCGAACTTTCAATCTTAACTTCGCCCAAGTTCTTACAATGAACAACTCTGCCGAGATTTATAGCGGCGATACCGCCCGAAAACGCTTCCGCCCGAGCGAGAACATTTCCCTTATCGTCCATGGGTATTTCAACTTTCGACAAAACCGTGACGTTCCCTTCGTTAGCGCAATTTTGAACGCTTCCTTCGTTTTTATTCGTTAAAACCACGCCGCCGCAGTTGGGGTTCCAAAGCGAATAATTCCCCTCTTCGTTGGGCTCGGAAATATATGCGGAAGTTTGTAAGACGTTCGCCTTATTTGTTGCCGAATCTATCTCGCCAGAGTTCTCGACGCAAACGCCCGCAATATCCACGGTATCGCCTTCGAATTCGCCGCTCACCGTAACGTTGGATATTCTGCCCGTACTTACCCCGCAAATGCCTGCGAGATAGGCGTTGCCCTCGCCGTTAGACGAACAATTTGCCGAAACCGTCGCGCTACACCCGTCAATCTCGCCCGAGTTGTTTACCGTCAAAACCGCAACGTAAACGTTATCCTCTTCGGTTTCTTCTGTGAAATCGAGAACCGCGTTTACGGTGACGTTATTCAAAACGCCTTGGTTGTCCATTATTAACGCAACGCTCTCTTTAATATCGCCGCGTATCGAGAAAGAAATCTTTACGTTCGTAAGCTTACCCGTAAACGTTTTGAAAATTGCTTTGTTTTCCGCTTTTATAGTATGACCGCATCCGTCTATGACCGCCGCCGACGAGTCTATGGTTTCTTCGACGGTAACGTCCGAACACAGCTTTATATACTCGCTATTACCAGCTTGTCTTACGAGAGTATTGCCGTTGTAAACTTTCAAAGGCATATTTTGAGTGCCTAATCCTATCACGAACATAAACGCCGTTAAAAGCGCTGCGAGAACTATCGTGAACGCAAACGAGCCTAACGCCCAAATGCCCGCCGCGCGTTTCTTCTCGTCTTTTATCTTTATATCGGGGACTACGAGCCTTTCTTCGGTCGCCAAACATTCTCGGTCGAACTTCAACGCGTAAATTTTTTCGATAAGAGCGTATTGCTCTTGCTTCTTCGGCGCAAAGCCCCAGATCGTCCGCAAATGAGAAGACTTTCCAAGCAAAGCGAGCATTTCTATAGGTTCGACTTTTTTGCCGTTGAGATAGAAACGCAGACACTTTTCGGCTATCGCTTTGAAGTCTTCGTAGACCTTTATCGTTTCGTCCGCAAAGACGTATTCGCCGTCCGAGAACTTTAGCATATCGCCCTCGTGAGTTTTAAGGATAGTTATCGCCCCGTACATATAGCAAAGAGAGAGCGCGGGGAAGCGTCCGAAACAAACGTTGTACGTCGAATTGGGACGCGTGAGTTTTTCAAACGTCACCAAATCGTCGTTTATTATGCTGTCGAGTAATTCGTTATAGTCCATTATTTTTTAGTTTTGACTCTTCTTGCCGTCGCCCAACGATCGAGAACGTCGTAAAGGTAGGTTTCGTCTACGTCGCCTTTTTCGGTTATCTTCTTTAAGAATGCGTTGGTGGTTTCTTGCTCGGCTACGAGTTGTTTAAGGCTTGCGCTTGTTTGAGCGGCCTCTTTGCTTAAATTGGCTTCGGATCCTTTTATTTCGTCGAGCTTTTTAGCATTGTTTTCAAGCGCTTTCGCCACGTCCTTGTTGATAAATTCGCTTACCGCTTGCAGATTTTGGTTGTAGTTTTCTAAAGAACGTTGAAGTTGAGTTACGTTGTAGGATTTTTTCTTTTCTTCGGCTATCCCCTCTATCTTTTTAAGTTGGGTTTCCGCAGCCTCTTCTATTTTTACTATGGAAGAAACCGCCTTTTCAACCTTGTCGAACGTGCCGAGCATGTTTTCCATAGTCACCGTGTAGCGGTTTGTCTCGCTGACGAATTTATCTATGCGAGAGGATAGCCCCGCCGCCTTTTCGGCTTGCGAAGAAAGATTGTTCATTATTTGGGTGAGTTTTCCTTGAACGTTACCTTCGAACGCGTTGTTGAGTTTGCCGAGGTCGTTTTGTATCGATTGGTAGGATTCCGCGAAATCTCTCAAATTCTCTTGAAGAGGGGCGAGCAATTCGCGATATCCCAAAAACGCGTTGATAAGTTCTCTCAATTCATCATTTCTTTCCATGTTTTCTCATTCCTTTTATCGCTTTGAATTCGTTTTTTATATTGGTTAAGTCGTTCTTTAATGCGTCTAATATAAGGTTTTTCGCGGCTTCGTTCCGCATAAGCTCGGGATAAAACTTTACCACTTCCGCGCTTAATCTGCCCTCGCCTTTACCCGCGACTTTGTCGACGAGATCTATGAGTTCGTCGTCGCCCGACAATTCGAAGTTCTTTTTCGCTCGATCAAGGTCGCCGAGTTCCCAATACGCTATACCCGCGCCGCGGTAATCGCCGTCCTGAAGGTATTTCTTGTGTATTTCGATGTGCGAAAGATAGAATTTTCTCTCTGCGTCGTCTTGTAGCTTGTCCGCAGTGAAAACCGCATTATCGTACTGGCCGAATTTTAGGAATTCGTCTATTCTCTTAACGAGTTCGTCGCGATCGACGTCGGTCTTGCTGACGGTCTTCAAAACGATATCAACGCCGTTTTCGGCGTTTACGACGTCGAAACTTTCTTTGAAGAAATCTTTGAAAGCGTCGATATCCACTTTTTCAACGACGAATAAGTTTTTCTTTGCGCGCGAAATACCCACGTAGAACAGGTTGAAGTAATACCTGTAAACCGAGTTTTCGTCCGCTTTCTTTCGGTTTACGCTCGTTTCGCTTATCGTTCGCCACTTGTCCGCGTTGTCGGATAACAGGTTATACAAAAGGGCGGTATCTCTTTCCAACCCCTTTATTTCGGAAACCGTCAATATCTCTTGTTTGGGTAGTAAACGCCTTAATTCCGCTTTTCGCTCGGCGCCCGTTACCACGATGGTAAAAGGATTCGGCTTTTCCTTCGCGAGTTTTTCCGCGAATTTCTCGTCGCGTAGATATACCGCTTTCGTATCGTCGTCGCCGATTGCAACGCCTTTTAACACGAAATTATGCAAGCCGAATTTTTTGACGTTCAAGTCGCTTAAATTGTTGACTATTTCGGCTACCGATTGAGTGTTGCGATAATTGTTTTTGAGTTCCGAGACCGCTATCTCGTCTTTAGAATACAGTAATCGCTTTAAGTAAGCGAAGCTGAAAAAAGACGGATTTATCATTTGTAAAGCGTCGCCTACGGCGAATATCTTTCTCGATATCTTATTGAGAAACGCCAAATTGATTTGAGTAAGATCTTGAACCTCGTCTATTATAGTCAACGAATACAGAGGCAATTCCTCGCCGAGAAGCAGCCGCGAGATCGAGTTGTTGTCCATAGCGCCGGTAGAAACCAAAAACTTAGAATAATCCATAGCGACCGCGTAAACCGTCTCGCATTCTTTTTTTGAGAAACTCTCTTCACGCATTTTGACGTAGGTATCTAAGGGTAGGTATCTGCCTCCTTCCAAGCCTTCGGCGTAGCCGAAAATGATACCGTATATCTCTTTATAAGCGACTTCGTAAGATAGCCCTATTTTGTTTAGGTTGCCTTTCGCGTGGCGGTTCTTATCCAAAAACACCTTTATAAAATACTCTTCGTCGGCAAATATTATGGGTTTTACGAAATCACGAAGTAATTTGAAATGGACCTGGTTGTTGAGAAACCGCATTAGATCTTTGAGGCTACTATCGATAGACGCGCCTTCGACGTTCAAGAAAATACCGAGTTTATTCTCAACCGCCTTCTTCTTATCCCCGTAGAAAAAGACCTTCCCGCTTCTTAAAGCTGCGAGGAAATTGCCTACGTTCTTCTTAAAAAGGTTTATCTTCGTTTCGGTATCTATCAAAAGACCTCTCGAAAACGTCGTATAAAGTACGTTACCATGATAGCCTCTCGACGCGGAATAAATAATTTTATCTATACAAACGTTGGTCTTTCCGCTACCCGCCACGCCTTGCGCTAATACGTTGGCATTTTCGGTGGTTACTATCTTTAATTGTTCGGCGTTCAATAAGGGGAAATTGACCTGATCGTCGCCCGTCAATAGATAGAGCTTCGCAAAAGCCTCTTCCTGTGCGTTGGGAACGTTTTCGACGTTGAAAACGAGCGTAGTTCGCTCTTTCAAATAGTCGAGCAAAGACGAGTCGTTGCTTCTCTTGACTTCACCTTTGTCGACAAAGTCGTAAAAAATGATATCCTCTTCGTTTTCCGCGTTCTTTACCGCTTTGCCTCGCGCGGCGTAAAGGGTGAACTTCCCGTCGTCGGTCGAGAGTTTAAGGAAACCCGACGCGTTTTTCATAGAAGCGTAATGCTTTATCAAGCCTTCCGCAAAGTGCGTGATAAAAGCATCTACCGCCAAAAACCTTGCGGTCTCTACGATAAAACGTTCGGTTTTACATATCCGCGAAAATGCGGACAAAACTATTTCGTTCAAGCCTTTTACGATTCTCATCGACTACATTATACTATAAATAATTGAAAAAATCATTAATTTTTTACGCGCGAACAAAAGTTTTCGGGCGCATTTTGAAAAAAGAAGGTCTCTTTCGAAAGAAAACGAAAAAAACCTTCGCTATCGCAATAATATTAAGACCTAATAGGAAAACGAAAAAACGCTTATTCCTCTATCGCTTCGACGGCAATCTCTTCGGCGACCGTTTCGGCTTCTTCGTCGGGCGGTTCGATAGGTTCGAGATGCGGTCTATTAGAGTAACGAGCCCAAAGCACGACGTAGATTACGAATAATATAGTTCGTAATCCACGCCGTCGTTAGAAACGCTAGCGGGCGTCTTTCTGCCGTCTACTGCGAATATCTTTTCGACTACGCGGCTATAAACCAAATAACCAATTATCAATACGGCAAATGCGCAAAAGAGTGAAATCATTTTTTAAGTCTTTTATTTTTCGACGAGATTCTTTCTTACTCGGCTTATTATTCTATCGACTGACGTCCTCGTTTATAATTATCGCGGTTGTTAACGCGGATATATCGCCCTTCAAGAAGTCTTCGAGCGACGTCGAGCCCCCTCTTACGTCCGAGAACACGCCTCTTGCAAAGTCTAAGACACGAACGACTTTTTCGCCTTTCTTTACCGCGATTTCGTATTCTTTGGAATTTATCTTTTCGGCTTCTTCGAGGGCAGCTCGTTTGACCGCCTCGGATAGTTTTTCATAAGCGCGTTTTTTGTTTTCCAATTGCGACCTTTCGTCTTGGCAAGTCACAACGATATTCCTCGGCAGGTAGGTTAGCCGCACGGCGGTTTCGACTTTGTTTATATTCTGCCCGCCCTTCCCGTGGGAAAGGAAAATATCCACCCTTACGTCCTTTTTGTCAATTTCTTCTTCCGCTTTAACGTATGGGAAAACCGCAACCTGTATTTTACCGCTTTTATCACCCGTTATTTTATGCACTGCGTTCGCGGTGGATAGCGTCCTCGCTCCGCCGAAAACGAGGTATCCGTCTTCGACTTTTTCTATTTTGTAGCCAAGCTTTTTCGCAAGAGCGACGTAGGCGTTTAATAGAGCGTGTTTTCTCTCGTCCTCGGTGGGTACGACCGTCAGTTTCATAAGCGTATTCTCTTCAAGTGAAGAGGTCAATTTCAAACAAGCTTCGTCTGAAGAACGTTTTAACGAGTCGATCTCTTCTTTCAAAAGTTTGCGGTATTCGCCGTCGCCTTCTCTTTCGAGGTCTTTTTGATAGGCGTTTATCGTTTCGCTTAATCGTAACACTTCTTTCCTTAATTTTATGACGTTTTCGTAGTACGCTTTCTTTTGCGAGAGTTTCTTTACTTCTAAAACGTCGGCGGTTATTTCGGGCGCCAAAAGAAGACGATCAAGTTCATCGTACTTTTCCTGACAATATTTAGTTTCGTCGAGAAGAAAGGTCAACGCGTCCATACCGTTGATTTTATCACTTTCTCGAGAACAAATCAAGCGTGTTATTGACAAAGAACGTATTACGGTTTATAATTACAAAAAACGAGAGGCTTATAATTATGAGATCGGACGGTAGAAATAGAGACGAATTGAGAAAAATTGAAATAATACCCGACTTTACCCATACGAGCGGCGGTTCGGTATTGATAAAATGCGGTAACACCCACGTGCTTTGTACCGCTATGCTCGACAATAAGACCATGCCTTTCAAAGAGGGAACGGGCGAAGGTTGGTTGACAGCCGAATATGCGATGCTTCCCTCTTCCACGATTACGAGGAAACAACGCGAGGGAGGGAAACCCGACGGGCGAAGCACCGAAATAAAAAGACTTATAGGCAGAAGTTTACGCGAGGCGATAGACTACAAAAAACTCGGCGAACGCACCATATGGATCGACTGCGACGTCTTACAGGCGGATGGCGGGACGCGCACCGCGTCTATTACGGGAGGCTACGTCGCTTTGCGTTTGGGCGTGGAAAAATGGTTGAAAGAGGGGTTATTGGAAGAAGATCCCGTGGTAAGGCAAATAAGCGCGGTATCGGTTGGTATCGTTAACGGCGAGCCTATTCTTGATCTCTGTTACGTAGAGGACAGCCACGCCGACGTTGATATGAACGTGATATCTACCGACGAAGGTAAATTCGTAGAGATACAAGGCACCGGCGAAGGCCGTTCTTTCTCAAGCGCCGAACTTAACGAGTTGCTTTCTCTTGCCGAAAAGGGCAACGCCGAATTACGCGCCGCGCAACTTGAGGCGTTGAAAAGATAGCAATGTTTCATTTTCATTTTTAATAAAAACCAACGCTCCCTTCGTTTAACGAATCCTTCGCTTTTACGAATACTTTGAGTATTTTTTATTATGAAGAAACCTTAAAAATGCACGTTACGTTCAAATTTCTGTTCTATTGACACACTTTTTGGAACTTATTTTTGCATTATCGTAACGTTTATCATATTACGAACGAAAAAATCCCTTGCAAAAGGGATTTTTGATTTGGGATAATCTTTTTAACATAAGCGGTTTTAATATGTAAAATCTAACCCCGTATTTCTTTTACGAACTCGGCTATTTTTTCAAGGGCGACTGTAAGGTTTTTTATACTATACGCGTAGGATATCCTGACGTTATACTTACCGCATTCGCCGAAAGCGGCGCCGGGAACAACCGCGACTTTTTTGCTCGCAAAGAGTTTATCGGCGAATTCCGCGCCCGTCATACCTAAACTCTTCACTGATGGGAAAAGATAAAACGCGCCTTCGGGTTCGAAGCATTCCAACCCCATCTCTCTTATCGCGTTAAGAACGTACTTTCTACGAGAATCGTATTGATCTCGCATTTCCGCGACTTCCGCAAAACCATTCTTAAATCCCGTGTTCAACGATTCCAAGGCGGCGAATTGGCTCGCCGTTGGGGCGCACATTATCGTGTATTGATGTATCTTGTACATTTGATAGATAAATGGTTCGGGCGCCAAAGCGTAACCCAAACGCCACCCCGTCATAGCGAAGGCTTTTGAGAAACCGTTTATCACGATGCATCTTTCCTTCATACCCTTTATACTTGCTACGCTGACGTGGGATTTACCGTTATAGGTCAACTCGCCGTATATCTCGTCGCTTATCACGATAAGGTCGCGTTTTACGCAAACCTCGGCTATTTTTTCAAGGTCGCCTTTTTCGAGTATCGCGCCCGAAGGGTTATTGGGATAGGGTAAAATGAGAAGTTTGGTCTTATCGGTGGCGACTTTATCTATCTCTTTCGCGGTGACTCTGAAATCGTTTTCCTCATAACAATTTACCGCAACGGGTACGGCGCCCTGCAAAAGCACGCAAGGGGCGTATGAAACGTAAGAGGGGGAGGGTATAAGCACCTCTTCGCCAGCGTTTACGATCGAACGTACGGCAAGATCTATCGCCTCGGAAGCGCCCACCGTCACTATACATTCGCTCAAAGAGTCGTAAGACAAACCGAAACGCTTTTCGTAGTAATCGGTTATCGCCTTTCTCAATTCGGGCGTACCTTTGTTGCTCGTGTAGTGAGTATAGCCTTTCCTTATGCTTTTGACCGCCGCCTCGCGACTTTCCCAAGGGGTGTCGAAATCGGGTTCGCCCACGCCTAAAGATATGGCGCCCGGCACCTTAGCCACAACGTCGAAAAACTTTCTTATACCCGAAGGTTCCAAAGTAATTACGTTTTTGTTGAGATATTTTTCGTAATCCATCTTTATTCGCTGAAAGGAAGACGTCTGTTGTCTTCGTCGATCTCGTAAGGAACTCCGCCGTCTTTATATTTTTTCATAAAGAAGTGCGTGGCGGTTGCGGTGATGCAGTCGAGGGTGGAAAGGCGTTCGCTGACGAAAAGAGATATATCTCTCACCGACTTGCCTTCCAAGGTTATCGCAAGATCGAACGTGCCGCTCATAAGATAAACGGATTTTACTTCGTCGAAAGCGACGATGTCTTTGGCTATCGAATCGAATCCGCTTCTCGCTTGCGGCGTAACTTTGACCTCGATAAGAGCGCCGACGACGTTTTCGTCGATTTTTTCGTCGTTCACTATCGCGGCGTACTTCAAAATAATCCCGCTTTCTTCGAGGCTTTTCATTGTAGCGGCAACGGTTTTCTCGTCGCTATTAGTCATCGCGGCTAGTTCTTTATAGGTGTATCTTGCGTTATCTTTAAGCAACGCTATCAATTTTTTTTCGAATTCAGTCATAGATTCTTCCTTTAGTTGCCATTGGGCGTTTTTATAATTATAATACATATTCCGCCGTCAATGCAATGATTTTCCGAAAAAACGCGTATTCTCTCGATTGCACTTGACGAAAAATGCCTTGACAGCGTTTTATTTGAGTCTTATAATAGTATTCGTAAATTCTATAAATAATTAGGAGTGATTTATGAAAGTCAGTTCTCTTTTAGGCGAAAGACTCAAAACCGTGTCCGACGATATCGCGATAGAAAGCCAATCGTTGATGTTGAGGGGCGGTTATATCAAAAACGTAGGCAACGGCATCTATTCTTTCTATCCGCTCGCTCAAAGGATTTCCCGTAAAATACAAAACATCATCAGGCAGGAAATGGACGCGATAGACGGTCAGGAAGTTTTATTCCCCGTCGTTATGCCCGCATCGTTGTGGCAGGAATCGGGTAGATATTATTCCATAGGCGCGGAAATGGCGCGTTTCAAAGACCGAAGCGGCGCGGATCTCGTCCTCGGTATGACTCACGAAGAGGCAAGCGTACATCTTGCGAAAAACACCGCCAAATCCTATACGCAATATCCCTTTATGATTTATCAAATCCAAACCAAATTCCGCGATGAAGCGAGAGCGAGAGGCGGTCTTATAAGAGTTCGCGAATTTACCATGAAGGACGGTTACTCTTTCCATACCTCTCAAGAGGATCTTGAAAAATATTATTATCGTTGTTTCGACGCATACGATAGAATATTCAAGAGAGTAGGGCTTAAAAACTTCGTAGCGGTCAAGTCGGATTCGGGTATGATGGGCGGCAGCGTTTCTCACGAATTTATGCTTTTGACGCCTATCGGTGAAGACACTTTGGCAATTTGCTCGGACGAAAAGTGCGGATACAGAGCGAATATGGAAGCGGCGCAGACCGTCGTAAATAATATCGGCGGCGAAGTCGAAGAATTAAAAGAGGTTTCCACCCCTTCGGTAAAGACCATCGACGACCTGTGCGCTTTTCTTAAAACCGACGCGAAAAAACTATGCAAAGCGGTGGTTTATCAAATCAACGAGGACGATAGTTACGTAGTCGTTTTCGTTCGCGGCGATCTTGAAGTCAACGAGACCAAACTTCGTAACTACCTGAAAAAAGAGATACACAAAGCGCAAGAGATAACCGTAGAAAGCGGGATAGTCGCGGGCTTTATCGGTCCCAAAGATTTCAAAGGCAAAGCGAAAGTGCTTTACGATTCTTCCCTTATCGGCATTAACTCTTTGATATCAGGCGCAAATAAAAACGATACCCACGTTACGGGGCTCAATATCGAGAGAGATATCGGCAAAGTGGAATACGTCGATCTATCCAAAATTTACGAAGGCGCGATATGTCCCAAGTGCGGCAAACCTACGATAACGCTCAGTAACGGTATCGAAATAGGCAATATATTCCAGCTCGGCACCAAGTACAGCAAAAGTATGAATATGACTTACGTCGACGAAAACAATACGCCTCAATATCCTATTATGGGTTGTTACGGCATAGGCGTAGGCAGACTCATCGCAAGTATTTGCGAAGAAAGCCACGACAAGTTCGGTCCCATTTGGCCTATATCGGTCGCGCCTTTCGACGTCGAGATATGCAATTTAAGAGCAGACGACGATGAAGTCAACAAAGTATGCGAAGAATTATACGAAACGTTACCTCGTATGGGATACGACGTTTTATACGACGATAGAAATATCCGTCCCGGTTCTATGTTTGCGGACGCCGATCTGTTCGGTTGCCCTATAAGAGTTATAGTAAGTCCTAAAAATCTTGCGAACGGCGTGGTTGAGATCGTTACCCGCGATAAGTCTTTCCGAATCGAAAAGCCCGTTTCGGAAGCCGCGGAACAGGTCATGTTTTTAGCGATCAAGTTGGAACAAGAATACAAAATAAAATAGTTTTATGCGGAGCGAGTTTTGCAATTCGCTTCGCTTTTACGTCGAAAGACATAATCGAAAAAGGCGATAATCGTTTCGCCGAAACAAAAAGGGATAATGAAAGAGCATTACACCAAATCAATCGAAGAGGTATTGTCCTCGATAAAATCTACGCCCCAGGGCTTAAGCACGGAAGAAGCCGAAAAACGGCTTGCAGAAAACGGCGCGAATCAACTCGAAGCGGGCAAAAAGAAAACGCTCGCGGGGAGATTCTTCTCGCAGTTCAAGGACGTTATGATAATCGTTCTTATCCTCGCGGCGATCATTTCCGCCGTGTTGGCTATCGTTTCCAAAAACTATTCCGACCTTGTTGACGCGGGGATAATTCTTTTTATCGTCATTCTAAACGCAATTATCGGCGTCGCGCAGGAAGTGAAAGCGGACAACTCGTTGGAAGCGTTGAGAAATATGAATAAGCCCGAGAGTAAGGTTTATCGCGACGGCGCTTTGGTCAAGATAGACAGCGAAAAGCTCGTTGTCGGCGACGTGGTAGTTCTCGAAGCGGGCGATTACGTTCCGGCGGATATACGATTACTGTCGAGCGCGTCTCTTAAAATAGAGGAAGCTGCTTTGACGGGCGAATCGGTACCCATTGAAAAAGACTATCAAGCGGTAGTCGCCGAGGACGCGCCTTTGGGCGACCGAAAGAACTTGGCGTACAGCACGGGTATAGTTTCGTACGGAAGAGGCGAGGGCGTGGTAGTCGCTACGGGTATGGATACCGAAGTGGGTAAAATAGCCGAAATGTTGCGCGGCGACTCGCAAGAAACCCCTTTGCAAAAGCAACTCGATAAAACTGCGAAAATCGTTTCGGTAGCGGTGTTGGCTATCGCTGTGATAATCTTCGCGGTCTCTCTCGTAAGAGCTTACCTTATAAACCAAACGGAGTTCAAACACGAACTCTTTAATTGCTTTATGACCGCCGTAGCCATAGCGGTAGCTGCTATCCCGGAGGGGCTTACCGCGGTCGTCACCATAGTTTTGGCGTTGGGCGTTCAAAAGATGAGCAAGAAGAACGCGATAATAAGGAATCTACCCGCAGTTGAAACGTTGGGTTGTTGCGAAGTCATTTGTTCGGATAAAACGGGCACTTTAACGTTGAATAAAATGACCGTAAAAAAGGTTTATTGCGACGGGTTATTCGACGCGGATAACGCCCCCGATAACAAGAGCGTAAACGTTCTTTTATCTATTCTTATGCTCGCTAACGACACCAACCAAACCGAAGAAGGGTTGTTTGGCGATCCAACCGAAACCTGCCTTATCGCTTACGGCGAAGAGCGAGGCATCAAATACTCTGCAATAAAAGAAACGTGGTCGCGTTACGACGAGATACCCTTCGACAGCATAAGAAAATTGATGACCACCTATAATCGCAAAGGTAACGAGATAATCATCAACGTAAAAGGCGCGCCCGACGAATTGTTGGCGAGATGTTCGAGAATACTCGATAACGGCGAAGTTCGCGCTATTACCGAAGAAGATAAAAAGAAGTTGCTCGACGTAAACGCTTCATTGGCGGATAAAGCGTTGAGAGTTTTGGGCGCGGCATATAAGGACGGCGAGTGCGATGTGGAAACAGCCGAAAGCGAGCTTATCTTCGTAGGCTTGGTAGGCATAATAGATCCGCCGAGAGTGGAAGTAAAAGCCGCCGTAGCTAAATGCGTAGGCGCGGGACTACGCCCCGTAATGATAACGGGCGACCACGCTCGCACCGCCGCGGCAATAGCCGAAGAAATAGGGATAAAACGCGAGGGCGATAAAGTGATGACGGGCGCGGAAATAGACAAGCTATCCGACGAGGAATTTGCCGAACATATCCGCGAATACGCCGTTTTCGCGCGTGTTAGTCCCGAAAACAAGGTAAGAATAGTCAAAGCTTATCAAGCTCAAAATTGCGTAGTTGCGATGACGGGTGACGGCGTAAACGACGCTCCCGCTATAAAAGCCGCCGACATTGGCGTAGGTATGGGTATAACGGGCACCGACGTTAGCAAAGGCGCGGCGGATATGGTACTTGCCGACGACAACTTCGTAACAATAGTAGGCGCGGTGGAAGAAGGCAGAAAGATATTTTCAAATATTACCAAAGCCGTGCAATTCTTGTTTTCCGCAAATATCGCCGAAGTTTTATGCTTATTCCTCTCAACCATCGTAATCAGTTCCATAGAGGGGATAAACGTCGAATTCTTAACCCCTATTATGATACTTTGGGTAAATCTCGTTACCGATACGTTACCCGCTCTCGCGTTGGGCGTGGAAAAAGCCGAACCCGATATAATGAGCGTCCCTCCGCGAAAACGCGAAAAATCATTGTTCTCAGGGGCGGTAGGCAGAGATATATTCATTCAAGGCATAATGCAAACCGCGTTATGTATGACGTCGTATTGTTTGGGTTACTACGTATTCAAAGACGCAGCCGTAGCAAGTACGATGGTATTCGTTACTCTTTGCTTCACGCAATTGTTCCACGCGTTCAACCTGCGCTCGTCGCATAAGAGCATAATAAGAAAAGATATTTTCTCGAATAAACTTCTCGATTTAGCTCTCGTTCTCGGCGCAGTCCTTATTTTAGGCGTCGCGTTGATACCAAAAGTCAATACTGTATTCGGCGCGGTGGATATGGATTATAGAGAGTGGCTCGTCGCCCTATCCTGCGCTTTCGCGATAATACCGCTCGTTGAGGTCGAAAAGATCTTCTTAAGACTGATGAATAAGCAAAAATGAAACGCTTTCTTCTAATAGATCTCGACGATACCATACTCGACTTTTCCAAAAGCGAAAATACCGCGGTAAAACTCGCTTTGAACGAGTTGGGGCTTTATTCCAACGACGAGGTCGCCTCTTGGTACAAGCGATTCAATATCGAAGTATGGAAGGATTTTGAAAAAGGGCTGATTACGCGAGAAAATTTGGGCAAGCTTCGTTTCGTTCGCCTTCTCGAAAAGATGGGCGAGGATATCTCGCTTGGCGACAAACTCAATAATACCTACTGTTCTTTACTTGCCTATCAACATTTTATGATAGACGGAGCGAGAGAGTTTTTAGTAAAGATAGCCGCTTACTACCGCATAATAGGCGTATCCAACGGAACGTCAAAAGTACAATGGCAACGAATAAAAGATAGCGGCTTAAACGAGCTAACCGAAAGTATATTCGTATCCGAAGACATAGGGATACAAAAGCCCAAGAAAGAGTATTTCGAGTACGTTGCCGCTCACGTAGACGGATTCGAGAAAGAGCAGGCGGTCATAGTAGGCGACAGCCTTACCTCGGACATTTCGGGTGGAAAGAATTACGGGATTACCACCGTTTGGTACAATCCCGAAAACGAGTCGAGCAATCTTCCCGACTACGTCGTCAAGAACTTTGACGAACTATACGACCTATTGATATCTCTTAACTCGTGACGAAAGAGGAATTTCAAAAAAAGAGTGCTATTGATTAGTCGATTCTTTATATACTATAATCTATCTATCAAAGGAAGAAGCGAATGCGTTTGGAAAAGAGCAAAAAAGAGTATAATTCTCTATTGAAACGAAATTTGATCGTTATCTTTTCTTTGCTCGTCGCATTGTTGATTTTGATACCCGTTTCCCTTTTCGTGGGGCAGGCGAAGTTATCATTTTTGGATAGTCTTAAAGGCATTTTCGGCGCGGGTAGTAACGCTAACGTAAGGATAATCCGTTATATCCGTTTACCCCGTATCCTCGCCGCCGTGGTCGTTGGCTTCGGCTTGGCTATCTCGGGTTGCACTCTGCAAAGCGTTTTGCAAAATCCTCTCGCCTCGCCCTCGTCGTTGGGCGTTTCACAATCGGCGGTATTCGGCGCAAATCTTGCGATCGTATTCGGCGCGGGGGCGTTTTCTCAAGGCAACACTTTAAACGTCAATAACCCTTACGTGGTAGCAGTTATCGCGTTCGTTTTTTCCTTCGCTACCGTTTTGGCTGTGGTCGGCATATCTAAATTCAAAAACTTCGCGCCGGTGACCGTAATTCTTTTGGGCGTTGCGGCTACGAGTTTGTTTACCGCGTTGACTACTTTGACTCAGTATCTCGCTTCCGACCAAGTATTGAGCGCGGCGGTTTATTGGAGTTTCGGCGACCTTTCGCGCGCGTCCTATCAAAAAATAGCCATTATGGCGGCATGCATAGTCCCTTCCTTCGTCGTATTCTTCCTGTTTAGATGGAAATTCAACGCCATCAATAGCGGCGACGAAATAGCCTCTTCGTTGGGCGTCTCTTTGAATATTACGCGTATGCTCGCTTTGATATTGTCCTCGCTTATAACCGCCGTTTGCGTGTCTTTCGTCGGCGTTATTGGTTTTGTCGGAATAATATGTCCGCAATTATTAAAACGCTTTATAGGGGCGGATATGCGCTTTCTATTGCCCGCTTCCGGGCTTTGCGGCGCGTTGCTGCTCGTTGTTTCGGATATGCTCGCGAGAATAGTAGTAAGCGGTATGAATTTGCCCGTCGGCGCGGTGACCGCGATAATAGGCGCGCCCGTATTCGTGTACATTCTTTTGAGAAAGGAGAAAGGTTATGGCGTTGCTTGAAGTTAAGAATCTATCTTTTTCCTACTCGAAAAAGTCCGTATTGGAAAACGTGAGTTTCACAATCGAACCGTCGTCCGTAACGGTCATTCTCGGCGCGAACGGAGCCGGCAAAAGCACTCTTATCAAAATACTTGCGGGTATATATAAATACCAAGGCGATATCTTTTATCAAGACGTAAACGTCAAAGAGATAAAGAAAAAGACTTACGCGTCGTACGTCTCTTACGTCCCTCAAAGTCCGAGCTTCGTTTCTTCTACCGTAGTGGACGCCATTCTTTTGGGTAGGTTGCCTCTTTTTACCGCGCCGTCTAAAAAAGATTATCAACGCGTCTACGAAGTCATCGAAGAATTGGGGCTTGAAGACTTCGCCATGAAAGACGTTACGAAACTCTCGGGCGGAGAGCAGCAAAAAGTCGCGTTGGCGAGGGCTTTCGTTGGGGAATCCACTATAACGTTGCTCGATGAGCCCACTGCAAATCTCGACCTTAAAAACTGTTTCGAAACCATAAAGACGCTTAAAAAGTCGGCTGCTAACGGCAAAAGTATAGTTTTGAGTATGCACGACGTAAACGACGCTTTAGACGTGGGCGACCGCTTTATCGTATTAAAAGATAACGGGGTTTTAGCCGAAGGCGACGTTTCCGTGCTTACCGCCGAACTTTTAAGCGAGGTTTACGGGCTCGATTTTCACAAAGTAGAACACGATGGAAAAATACATTTTCATTTTAAGGAGGATCAAAAATGACCAAAAAAATCATCGTATTATTATTGATTTTAACTCTCGTAGCGGCTTGCTTTATAGGCTGCGCTACGACTGACGCAGATAAAGACGGAGCGGGCAAAGCCGCAAGCGTTACGGTAACCGACTCTTTGGGGCGTAGCATTACGGTAGAAAAAACCGACAAAATAGTTTGTATCGGCGCGGGCGCTTTGAGACTTTATTCTTACGTAGGCGATATGAGCAAATTATGCGCCGTTGAAGAAATAGAAGGCTCCCGTACCTTCGGCAAGGTTTCTCAACGCGCTTATCAAATTGCGTATGAAAACCTCTTCACGCAATTAATTAACGAAGGCAAGACCGCCGGCAAAGGCGGACCTCAAGCGCAGATTCTCAACACCGAAGTACTCACCGCCCTTGAACCCGACCTTATTTTCTCTTGCTTATCGCTATCCGTAGATGAACTCGTCGAAGCCGAAAAAGCGATAGGTTGCCCGATAATCACCCTGAAATACGGCGCTCAAAAAGCGTTTTCCAACGAGATACTCGCTTCTCTTCGTATAATCGGTAAAGTATGTAAAAAGGAAGCGCGCGCGGAAGAATTGGTTTCTTATATGGAAAGTTTGAAAACCGAACTCGCATCTTACGCAAGTGAAGAGAGCGCGTCCGTTTATCTCGCTTGTAACTCGAATTGGGGCGTAAAAGGCTTCTTGTCTTCCGCTAAAAACTATCCGCTTTTCACCATCTCGGGCGTTACGAACGTGCTTGACGGCGATGATTTCATAGTAGATAAAGACGGTTTTGCCGATCTTGAAGCGGTGGTCGATTCGGGCGCGGAAAAGATCATTTTAGACGCCGGCGGTTTTGAAACATTCAAAGGCGAATACGAAGATCAGAGCAGCAACCTTCCCGACGCTTTGGAAGGAATGGAGGCTTTCAAGAATAAAGAAGTATATCTTATAATGCCTAACAACGCTTACGACGCAAACGTAGAAAACTACTTTATCAACGCATTCTACGTCGTTAACGTCGCTTACGGCAAGAATATCGACGTGGAAGCCAAGGCTAACGAGATCACCAAAAAATTCTTAGGCAAGGATTTATATAACGATATCATAATGTACGGCGGATATCAAAAACTCAACATTCCCGATGTTTGGCCTGAGAAATAAAACCCTATTATACGTAGAGTTATTCGCATAATACGTAAAGATCTTTAACGAATCATTTATCTCATTATAAGCAA
This sequence comes from Clostridia bacterium, assembly GCA_017444385.1. Lineage (GTDB taxonomy): Bacteria > Bacillota > Clostridia > Christensenellales > CAG-1252 > RUG14300. Next base: position 24,994 of record JAFSWQ010000013.1, read on the forward strand.
TAACTTATCGGGGGCGTATCTGCCCCCGTTTTTTAATACTCAAATACTTAAAACGAAAAAAGCGTCATACTCTCGTTGGCAAGATATTAATCGCGTATCGACGAAATCGTTTCCATTCTTCCATTTTATAACCGGTTTAACCTAGCGTAACAAGTATGTTAGGTTTGACAATGGAAAAGATTCCTTTACGCAGATAATACAAGAGATTAATACGATATTATATGCGATTAATCGCTCTCGAGTATTATGGATAAACCGTTTTGTCAATTGCCGTCAATATGGACTCGGATAAAACGTTAGCGGCAACATCCACCACAATGTCTATTTCTTTGGGCGTTACGCATACTTCTTCCTCGGGATCGACCGAAATAAGAGGAACGCCGAGCGTTATCACGGGAACGCCGAGCGTCTTTTCGTCCAACCTCGTTCGCGCGTTTCCGACCGCTTCTCCCGGGGTTATTCCCGCGGTAGACAGTTGAAAAGAAGAGAATAGTTTATCTATTCCCAAACACCCCAAAGTATCGATGGCAATCACCGCGGATGGTTTCGTTACCGATACTATACCATTGACGCTATCCGCAGACTCTATTTTGCATTCGCCGTACACCCACGGCTTAAATAGCATCAAACGACCATGTTTCGCGGCGAGTTTGTCTATCGTCAGGCAACCAAGCGAGTCCGAGGTTATCCGTTGATTCCCTAATCCTACGGCAAGCGGACGCGACAAATCGGATACGTCGTTAAGTATTGCTGCGAGTCGTTTTATCAATTCGCCGTTTAGACGCTTTACACCCAATCGTTTTCTATCGTAATACAAGGTATAATATTCGCCCTTTTTTCGTCCCGTCGCTCGCTCCTGTTCCTCGTTTTCGACAGAGTAACGAGTTACGTCTACGTACTTGTTTTTAAGAATGGTTTGCCCATTAAACGACGCTTTCGCAAAATCCTCGTCGGCAAGTGATAAAAATTCGTCCATAGTCGAAGTATGGACGAAAAGCGCGCCGAAAAAACATTTTCGGGCAATAGAAAAAGCACTACGTAAACGTAATGCTCGTATGAGAAGTTATTGTCTATAATATTAAGGTCAACCGAAAAGAATTACGCCTTGGTAGCTCTTAAAGCGTCGAGAGAAACCGAGATGGTATGGATTCTACGACTTGCGGCGTTGATATGATAAACACCTTCCGATTTAGCCTTGTTGATAACAGAGACGGTTTCGGGATAAAGCTTTTCCGCTAATTCCAAATCGCCTGCGTCGATAGCGGCGTTGAACTTTTTGATAGCGTTCTTAACTCTAGTACGAATAGAAGTGTTTTTCTTATTTTCTTTTGCGGAAACCAATATACGTTTCTTTTGAGATTTGATGTTTGCCACGGAATATATCTCCTTCTTCTTATTATGCCTAACTATTGTACCACATCTTAACCCTTTATGCAAACGTTTACAACCACTTTTTATTCACTTTTCTTTTAAAATTTTAAGAATATGTTTATGGGTGTATTACGCTAAATTTGGTTTAGGATGGGATTATTGAGCTTCGCCGAGTTCTTTGCGTTTTTCTTCGTCGGTTAAGGATTCCCATAAAGCCTTCTTTTCGGCGATCATTTGCGCGTCTTGATCGGCGTCGTACTTGCCGTAATGGGTGGTTATGAGTTTTATTCTCTCTTGCTTTTCCTCGTCGGTCAAAGAATCGTATTCGCCTTGCTTTATCTTGTCGTTGAAGTAACGCATACGGGCGAGTATTTTGTTGTTGAGTTTGAATTTGAACGAGCAGAACATTGCGATGGATATAAGCACCGCAACCGAAACTCCCATAAGTACTCTTATCGTAGTCAAAACGACGCTAATATTGTCGCCTATCGCGGCGGCGTCGAATCCAGAAACGTTTATGCTCAACTGACCGTCGGCAGAGAGTTGCTGTACTCTCGCGTTTATTTGATCGGCGAAATTTCTCAAAAACTCGCCAATGTTGTTCGCGGTGGTGTTCGCGTATTCGGTCGCTATAACGCTCCCTTCTTCGGCGGCTAACGACTCCGCGCCTTTTATCGCCGCGTTATAGCTGTCGTAACCGATACCCGTAAGTATCCAACCGATAACGCCTACGCCCAAAGCGCCGCTCAACTTCCTCGCGAAAGTCATCATACCGCTGTACGTCCCCGTGGGGTGTTCGCCGAGTTTCAACTCCGCCACGTCCAAAGTGTCGGGGAAGTTCATCCAAGGTATCATTTGCGCCCCGCCGAAGCCGAAGCCCATAATGAACGCGACCAAAGGCACAACCCACGCGGGGCACCAGCGCGGATCGAGTACGGCGAAAAGTATGCCGCCTATTATGTAGAAAGGTAATCCCATTCTAAACGCGAAGCCTTTGCCTTTTTTGTCCATCATTATACGCACCAGGGGGAACGCCAATACCGCCGCTACCGCCATAGGCGCGATAATGAAAAGGGAACTGAATTTCATTTGCATAAAGCCCAAGTCGAGGATACTTCCGCGCCAAACGTGAGAGGCGTAGTAAGTCGCCAACGCCGAGAGCATATCCATACAAGTAAACGCGGCTACGTACATACCTATATGCCAAGTGTAGCTCTTGTTCTTGTAGGGCTTTATATAACCTTCAACGAACTTTTTAAGGGAAAACTTTTGTTTCTTCTCGTGAGGGGCGGGGTGAACGCGCTCTTTGACGAAAATAGCGCAAATTATAAGACCGCCGCCGAATAGCGCGCCGAATATCACCGCTGTAAGCAACCAAAACTTAACGGGGGTTATCGAGTGTTTTTCCTGCAATGCGTTCAGTAAAAGCAAGGGGACGAGGTACCCTAGTCCGCTTGCTACCGAAGTGAAAACGAGTTTCACGGTGTTCGCGTTGTTACGCTCGTGATAAGAATGCGAAATATCGCTCGCCATAGACGTATACGGAACTTGCGAAAGGGTGGTGCAAGTGCTGTAAAACAGGTAGAATACGAGCATCCAAGCAAACATTCCGCCTTGCGACGTGATGCCCATCGTATGCAGGGGCGCAAATAAGAGAGTGAGCGCGATAAAAATTGCGATGCCGCCCATAAACATATAAGGCTTTCTTCTTCCGAAACGGCTGCGCGTGTTGTCGGAAATGAATCCCATCAAAGGATCGGTGACCGCGTCCCAGATTTTTGCAAGCATCATTATCGTACTTGCAGCCGCCGCGACTATCATTAAAGTATCCGTCATATATTTCAAGAGGATACAAGATATCATCGCGACCCCGCCGCCGTCTATCAAACCGCCAACGCCGTAAGCGACTTGTTCCCAAAACGGGACTTTATCCTGCGGCTCGACGTAGACTTTTTCGAATAACTGTTTCTTCATTTAACACCTCGTACGAACGAAAAAATGGTATATTATAAATATATCATATTTCGACTTATTATTTCAATAGGGAATAGAAAAATAGACGAAGTTTTTGTATAGAACGGCTGATTATCGACTGCGATAAAAAAAGATTACGCTTTTATCCGTCTTGTTTTTGAGTTTCTTTTGCGCTCGTCTTGCGGTTGGTGAGAACAACCGACTTTATTTGCCTGTTGAGCCGAAGCCGCCCGTCCCTCTATCTGTCTCGTCGAGATCGTCGGACAAGGAAAAATCCGCTTGAATAACGGGGGCGATAACGAGTTGCGCAATACGATCGCCCGAAGCGATAGTTCTTTCTTCTTTGGAATGGTTGAAGATGGAAACGGTTATCTCGCCGCGATAGTCGCTGTCTATAACGCCCACTTTGTTCGAGGGCGCTAATCCTTTTTTAGAAGCAAGACCGCTGCGAGCGTAGACGAGCCCCACGTATCCTTGCGGAATAGCCATCGCGAAACCGCAGGGAAGAAAAGCGGAAGTACCCGCCGGTAAAACAATGTCTTTATCGAGGCAGGCGTATAGATCTGCGCCCGCCGAACCTATCGTCGCATAAGAAGGTATGATCGCGTTTTCTCTCAATTTTTTGATTTTAATTTCCATAATTCGACCTCTAACACGATTATAGCAAATCTTAACGCGAATAATCAAATATTTTGGCGGTATTTTGCCCTATTCGAGTTCGGAAACGTTAACGATTAGTCGGTTTTCCACTTGAAAAACGAAAAACCGCTTGCTTTTGCCGACCAATTCGTAGTAGTTTTCAAAAGGGATTATCTCGTCGAATTCGCCCAAAAATCCTTTTAACTCGGCGAAATGAGCTTTGAGGTCGTTCGACAAATATTCGCTCGCTTGCGCGTCTTCGCATACGAGCGCTTGTAGGAAAAGCAAGGGTATAAGCTCTTCGGTGTAAATATGCGCACGCGCGCACTCGACCACGTAATCGACTCTTCTCATATTTCCCGCAAATACCTCGTATTCCGCGCGGATAGTCCTTGAGAGAACGTCGCGAGGGTGATATTCGACTTTTATCGAGTTGCCTACGATATCGATCTTTTGACCTTTCAAAAACCCTATTTCGTTCATTGCGGTAGGCTCGTAAATGCGGAAAAAGGTAAGGTCTTCTATCGAGTATTTGACGAAAAGACAGCCGTTACCGATGACGCCGCTCTCTACGTTTTCGGGTTTGCCGTCGAGGGCGATGAATCGACAATTACCCTCGTTTTCCGCGACGAGGACGTACCTACCGTCGAAAAATATCGAAACGAGGAAGGAAAATGAATATCCCGTAGTTTCGCTTTGATAGACGACGTAGTTTTCTTTTTCGGGCGGGAAAACCAGATAACGATCCTCATTTTTAATCGCCTTGCATTTGGATAAACGTAATTCACCGTTTTTCAGGTAAGCGTAATCCGGAACGTATCTATCCCCGTCGAAAAAGAGCAATTCTATCCTTTCGCCCTCGTTCAAATCGTACTTTTCCACGTCCACGCCGTTTACTTTTACGTACGCGTTTTCGAATATGATCTTCATATAAAAAAATATGCTGTCTCGCCGTTAAAAATTCGACCTTTTACGCGTAAACGGGTATTGACAGGATAAAGCGAAAAATGTTAAAATCTACTAAAACGAGTGGAGGAGAATACAGTGGAAAATTTCGTAAAAACGAGATGGTATAAAGACAGCGTGGTTTATCAAATATACCCGCGCAGTTTCAAAGACGGCAACGGCGACGGTATCGGCGATATAAGAGGTATAATCGAAAAACTCGATTACCTTAAAGAACTCGGTATAACGGCGGTTTGGCTCTCGCCTTGCTACAAGTCCCCCAACGCAGACAACGGCTACGACATAAGCGATTATCGCGATATTATGGACGAATTCGGCACGCTTGACGATTGGAAAGAGATGACTGCGGGACTGCACGAAAGAGGTATTAAGTTGATAATGGATTTGGTCGTCAACCACACTTCCGACGAACATTATTGGTTCCAAGAGAGTCGCAAGAGCAAGGACAATCCCTATCGCGATTATTACATTTGGCGTAAAGGAAGAGGCAAAAACGGCAAAAAGCCCCCCAATAACTGGACGAGCCGTTTCGGTGGCCCCGCTTGGAAGTATGACGAGACCACGAAAGAGTGGTATATGCACTTATGGGCGGAAAAACAACCCGACCTCAACTGGGATAATCCCAAGGTGAGAAAAGAGGTTCAGGATCTCGTCAAATATTGGCTCGACTTGGGCGTGGACGGTTTTAGATGCGACGTCATAACCTACATAAGCAAAACCGTTTTACCCGACGGAACCATTCCCGACGGTAAATTCAACCCTATCGCGGTGGGCGACGAGTACTTTTGCCACGGGCCGCATATCCACGAGTATCTCCACGAACTCAACGAAAAAGTACTTTCCCATTACGACAGTATGACTGTAGGCGAAGCCGCCAACGTAACGCTGGAAGAGGGCTTGAAATATACCGCCGAGGATAGAGAAGAATTGGACACCATATTCTTCTTCGATCACGTAGAGTCGGATATGATGATGCAGGTTATTCCAAAGAAATTCGATTTGAGAAAACTCAAAGCGGTATTCACAAAATGGCAAAAGGGAATGTTCGGTAAGGGTTGGATAGCGTTGTACTACGAAAACCACGACCAGCCGAGAAGTTTGGGGCGTTTTACCGGCAAGTACGGCGATCATAGAAAGGAAGCCGCAAAGATGCTCGCGGTATCCTTGCATATGCAACAAGGTACCCCATACGTCTATCAAGGTCAGGAATTGGGTATGACCAACTTCAAGTTCAAGTCTGTCAACGAAATGCGGGATCAACTCGCGACTAATATATGGAATATGATAAAATATATTCCGTTAGTTCGCCGCTTGTTCATTCCCATTATGAACCGTCGTTCACGGGATCACGGAAGAATGCCCATGCACTGGTCTGCGGATAAATACGCGGGATTTTCCGAGGTAACGCCGTGGTACGAACCCAACCCCAACTACGTCGATATCAACGTGGAAGAGAGCGAAAAAGATCCCGACAGCGTGCTGAATTTCTACAAGAAACTCATCGCCTTGCGTAAGGATCCCGAAGTCGCGCATATAATCAAAAACGGCGTATATACCGAGTATTATCCCAAGAATAAAGACCTCTACGTTTACGAACGCAGTTATAAGGGCGAGACCATTCTCATAGTATGCAACTTCAAACATAAGAACGTGGAATTCAAGCTTCCCAAAGAGATAGCCTTCAACGACGCTAAACTCGTCATATCCAACTATAACGACAGCCTTCCTTTGTCTTCTATGACGCTTAGACCTTACGAAGCGTTCGTTTATAAAATCAGCTGATGTTCGTTTTTGAAGGGAAGTAAACGCAATTAAAAATCCCCTACGCCGTTTTACCGACGCGGGGGATATTTTATTAATATTAAAAACCTAACCGACTATTCGATAACGAAGCTATTAAATCTTGTTAACGACCTTTAGTTTGCGTTTCTTCGTATCCATTACGATGAACGGACACTCCTTGTACGCACCTACCGCGCTAACTATCTTGACGACCTCTTTTATGCGATCCATCGCGGGCATACCCTTAGTTGCGTTGAGCGCAGCGATACCGACGTAAGCGTAATCCCCCACCGCGAAGGATTCCCCTTCTATGAACGTCGCGCCCGACGTAGTCATTCGGTATATTTCGCCGCCGCGAGCGAAAAAGATGGAATTCGGAAGTTCGTCTTTTGCTAAATTCAGGTTTTTCAGCTTTTCTTTTATTTTAGGCGCGACCGAAAGGGTGAGAGCCTTTTCGCTCAATTCGTCGTCTTCAAGGAAATTCTCGTAGCGAAGATAGGACGCAGTTACCAAGTTCGACGTAGCCACGATCACGTCTTTATGCTTGCCGGTTTTCCAAATCGGAACGTTTTCTTTGTACACCATGTCTTTGGGATCGGTCGTATAGCTCGTTGAAATTATGTTGGATAAAAGCACTATATATACGTTGTCGCTTTCTCTAATATAAAAAATCATAATTATTTCTCCACAATTTCGTATTGTTGTTTTTCGGTATCTATTAAAATGTAAGGCGCGCCGACGCTGGTGCAAAGATTGCTTCCCGCCCGCAACGCTTTCAAAAGGCTTTCGTTTACGTTTTCAAAATCTTCGGTGTACATAACGGGGAACGCGTAATCGGTGCCGCTGCCCATCGCAAATCTATCCGCTACTTCCCACACGAGTAAGTTGCTTCTTAAGATGATGCACTTATCCTTCCATGCGAAGGCGAAAGAGCAACCTATATTCAGTTCGTCGGGGTTGAGTTCGTCGGCGAGATCCTCGTCTTTTACTATTTTCAGAATAGCGGGGACGAATACTTCCGCGACTAATTCTTTTGTTAAACCGCTTTTGGGAAGGGTGAAGAGTTCGTCTTCTAAACAAATACGCTTGATGACGCTCACGTGCCCCGAGCCGCCGATAATCAGGTCGCCTATCTTTCTTATTTTGTATTCTTCTTTGTCATAAATGTTTTGTTTGCAGTCGGAGAACGTCGCAAGAGAGTCCGCTCCGAGATAGAATTTTCCGTCTTTCTTTTTTCCTAAAATAAGCGTCATAGTTACCTCTAAAAAGTTTTTCGTTTATTGCTTGTATATTCGTCGTACGAAGTTTTTCGAGTTACTCGTTCGTACGACCATATTCTAAAAGTATTCCTTGTATTATTTGCGTAACGATTTGATTTACGTTCGCAAGTTTTTCACGCTTTCATCGAGTGTTTCGCAATTATAACCCTTTCTATATAGGCGAGTAAAGCGAAAAAAGGTTGTTTTCCCTTTGTTTTGAATATTATTTTTCCAATACCAAAACGTTAACGAAACCGCTGAAAATCGTGCAAGCGTCCAACGCGATAAAGTTTTTGCCGAAGAACGTCGTGTAATCGCTCGAAGAACGAGAACCGTCGAATTGATTTGCCAACGCCGCCGAACGATGCCCGCATACCAGCGTTTTCCCCTCGGGGATCGCCACTTTTCCGTACAGCTTTTGCCATTCTAACCAAGCGGCGGCATGCCAATCTTCGTCTCGAGCGTTCCGCCAATCTTTAAGAACTACGGGCGGGTTTTCACTATTCACGGGTAGCCAGCCGTGTACGAAAATATAGTCGCCCCATTCGTAATAATTTATAGTAGAGAATAAAAGGCGTTTTACTTTGATAAGGGTTTCGTCGGTCTTCGAAACCTGCAAAATACCGTTCGGCGTAGAGCCTTCGCCGAAAAGTTGTACTATCGTGTCGTAAGTGCCGTTGAAAATATCGTGAAACGCCAAATGCGAACCGTTGATGATATCGAGCATTCTTTGGTCGTGGTTGCCTCTTACCAAAACCTTGTTTTTTATGCTCAAAAGGTAGTCGAGCATTTCTCGACTCTCTTGACCTCGATCGAAGACGTCGCCTAAGCACACCAAAAGATGCGTATCGTTATTTTCATCGAATCCCGCTTTCAAAAGCGCCTTTTTCGTTTCGGTATAAAAGCCGTGTACGTCGGATATAACGAATAATTTTTCCATCATTTTTTGCCCTTTGTCAGTTTGTAACTTTTATCTATCAATCCCATTATTTCGTCGTCCGTGAGGGTGTCGTCGAGTAATACGGATATCCATAGTTTATGGTTCATGTGGTATGCGTCGTAAATTCCTTTTGAGTTTTCTTGGGAAGGAGCTCTTTTAAGATTCATCACGTCTACGAGCGCGTCGTCATCCTCTTTCGTCACCGCGCTTCGTTTGATATTCATTATCAATCCGAACCATTTCCCACCCTCTTTATGGCGGAATACGCCGCTGGTTTCATGCGGGTCTTTCGACCACGGAAAATCGGGTATTACGCCGTATTTGACGTTTATCGCGTCGGTGAGTCTATTCGATTGGTCGGCGGCGAAATAGGTCTCAAAACAGCATTTTTCGGCGATATCGGCAAGTATTTCTTCGTAAGCCGCCCTCACTTCGTTCACGAACGCGCTATCGTACGTTTCGTTTCTCAATTGTAAGTATTCTTCGTCGTTCATATTATCGAATACTTTACCGGTAATAACGCCGCTATTATCGACGATTATTTCGGCTTTGAAGTCGCCGCCTAAAAAATCGACGGCGTAAACGTATCCTTCGTCGGTCTTTTCAAACCCGTAAGCCGCGAGCGACTTTTCGTCGAACTTTTTTCTTGCGAACGTTTTTTCTTCTATAGTCATCTTTTCGCCTCTAATATTCGTTATTACGATTATAATATATCGAAACGAATATTGGCAACCTAAAATACGATTTGCGTCAGCTAAACTAAACGCAATTCTTTAATAGGATATAAACTTAAAAAAAGTACTATTTTTTATTTGCGATTTCGAACGAAAAACGCCCTCTCTCGAGGGCGTCGTTTAGTTATTTACGAATACCGAATTATTCTTCGGGAATGAACTTCTTGCAAGGAAGAATGGTTGCGCTCTTAACGAAACGTTTAACGGATTCGGACGCGCTCTTGGCTTGCTTTTCGGTGGTGTAGGACTCGCCGACGTAGGTGACCGCGCTTGAAGAGCGGAGTATGTAACGGAATTTGCCGAATTTATCCTTACCTATAACGAAGTTGCCGATATAGACCGCTTTCTTGAAGTTGTCGATAGCGCCTCTTACGGTTGCCGCCGTAGCGTAGATGGAACTCGTATAGAGAATTTGTTTATTGTTCGCTAAGAGGAAGAAACGGAAATCGCCGTTTTCGTCTTCGTAGGATTCGAAGGTACCGAGGCGAGGAGTAGCGGCTTCTTCTTTTTCAACTGCTTCCCAGTCGATATCGGTTGCTTTCTTTTGTCCTTTTAAGGAAGCCTTGTAATCCTCGAGTTCTTCGGTGGTGGGTTCGATAACGATGATCTTATCGGTGTCCGCGAATCTTTGAACTGATTTGATACTGCTTTCGCAAGCCGCTTTGGTGGAGTAGTTTTGACCCTGATATCTCTTGTTTAGAATAAATCTGTAACGTCCGAACTTGTCCCCACTGGCGAAGAAACTGCCTTCAGCGACCGCTTTCTTAAACGTGTCGATACCCGCTTTCGCGCCGTCTACGGACGCGTAACCGAAACTATCGTATAAGAGTTGTCCGTTATTCGCGATAAGGGCGAAGCAATAGCCTTCCGAACGCAAGTTGATTTCGTACTTGCCGACTGCGCCTTTCTTTTGAACGTCGTTTGCTTTGTTTTCATTCGTGCTCATAGTGACCTCCGTATTATTATCTGTATTTTTAATTTCTTTTTTTGCTTTTTTAGGCGTGATAATCAAAGGCACGTCTATGGTCTTTTCCTCGACCTTCTTTTTAGTCGCGGGCTTCTTTTGAGCGGGTGCGGTCGACGTTGAGGTAGCGGCTTTTTTCTTTGTGGAAGACTTTTGGGGCTTTTCTTCAACGGGTTTTTCTTCCGCGACGGCAACTTCGCTTTCCTCTTTAACCGCCTCTTCGGGTTTCTCTATTATAGGTTCGCTTTGCTCTTCGACCTTGTCTTCGACGGGGGCTTCTTCGGGTGTCTCGTCGGTTGTCTCTGGTTCCTCTTCGGTATTTGCTTCAGAGGGGGATTTGAGGTCGACGTCGATATCTTCCTCTTCGACGGGGGCTACCGCCGTTTCTTCGACGGACTCTTCCTCTTGGGTAGGTTCTTCAACGGGCGCGACCTCTTCGACGGGTTCTTCGACAACCTCTGCGACAGGCTCTTCAACGGTCTCTTCGGGTTGTTCCGCTTGTTCCTCGATAGGTTCTTCGGTTACCTCTTCAACGGATTCGTCCGCAGCGACTTCTTCGGGCGCTTCAACCTCTTCCGCTTGGGCGGCTATAGGTTCTTCCGCGGTCTCTTCGGTAGCTACCTCTACGGATTCTTCGGTAACTTCCTCAATCTCCTCCGCCACAGGTTCTTCTTGAACTTCCTCTTTTATTTCGTCGACTTGGGCGTTATATTCGGGAATTTGCTCGTCAGTTGCTTCGGATTCTTGTAATTCCTCTACCTCGGCGTTTTCAACGGGCGCGACTTCGGAATCATCTTCATTGACCGCTTCTTCGACGGTGGGTTTCGTGGTTTTTACGGGTACTACGGGTTTTTGCGCGGCTTGCGCTTCGGTATGACCTTTTTCTCTCTTCTTACGAGGGTCTTTCCCGAGTATGATCGCGCCGACGATTATAAGCGCGATAAGCACTACGCCGGCGACTATGATGACCCAATAGGGTACGGTCGCTTCGCCGAATTTGATATCCGTTTTAAGAATATCGACAATGCCTGCTATCAAGTTCAACATCGATTGTTCCTCCAAAAATTCTTATTCCTTTTCTATTCTAACATTATAATTATTTCGTGTCAATTAAAAAGGGAAATTTTAGACGGTCACTTTACCTCGTTTTTTTTGTGGAAATACCCTTTGTTCCCTTTCTTTATTCAAGCGCGGACAGTTTAAATTGTTTTGCTATTTCGGCGGAAAGGTGATATAATAGACTGAATGGAAGAATTCTCTCGATTTGTCGCCTTGTTCGGCGAAGAGGCGCTAAAAACGCTTTCGAAAAGTAAAGTCGCGATAATAGGTTTGGGCGGCGTCGGCGGATACGTCGTCGAATGTTTGGCGCGTTCGGGCGTCGGCGGTTTTATGTTGGTTGACGACGACGTGGTAAAGGAATCCAATTTTAACAGGCAGTTGATAGCCCTGCATTCCACTCTCGGCAAATACAAAGCGGAACTATGGAAAGAGCGTATCTTGGATATAAATCCCGCCGCGGTAGTTGACGCGAGGGTTAAGAGGTTCAATATTACGACCGAAGGCGAATTTGATTTTTCCACTTACGATTACGTCGTGGACGCCATCGACTCAACGCTTTGCAAGTCCTCTTTGATCAAGAAAGCGAAGGATAGCGGTTGTAGGGTGATAACGAGCTGCGGCACGGGTTGCAAAACGCACCCCACCTACGTCGTAAAGGACGTCTTTTCCACCCACAACGACCGCCTTGCGGCTATTTTAAGGCGTAAACTTCGCAAGCTCGGTATAACCGACGTTAAAGCGGTTTACAGCGAAGAACAAGCACATTCGTTTATAGAGGACGAGGAAGGCAAGACCGTTCCCGCAACCTTCGTTTATTCCCCCGCCAAAGCGGGCATCGAGATAGCGAAGGAAGTTATTTTCGATCTTATCGGTTATAAACCGCCCGAAGAGAGCGAAGAGGAAGAATGATATGAACGATAAGATACGCTTGAAGTTACAGGAATTGCCCACCGATCCCGGCGTGTATATTATGCGCGACGCTTCCGATACCGTTATTTACGTCGGCAAGGCGCGCAACCTTAAAAACCGCGTTAGATCCTATTTCAATTCGAGTGTAAAGACCGAAAAAACCTTGGTTTTGGTGAGCAAGATAGAGGATTTCGACTATATAATCACCAAGTCCGAAGTGGACGCTTTGGTGCTTGAAAATACCCTCATAAAAAAGCACAAACCGCAATACAATATCCTTCTTAAAGACGACAAGTTATATCCTTTTTTGCGTATCGATCTGAAAGAAGAATACCCTAACGTAAAGGTAATCAGGCGTTTGAAGGCGGACGGCGCGAAATATTTCGGCCCGTATATGATTGGCATAACCACGCGGGATATGCTCGACCTACTGCACACGGCGTTTCCTTTGAGGTGGTGCGACAACGACTTGAAAAAATTGCCCAAGTCGCACAGACCTTGCTTGTACTATCAAATGGGCAAATGTTTGGCGCCCTGCTCGGGTATGGTAACGAAAGAAGAGTACGGCGAAATGATCAATAAGATAGTATCGTTTTTGCAGGGCGACGACAAGGAAATAGCCGCTATACTCAACAAGAAAATGCTCGACGCGAGCGAGCGGCTCGATTTCGAGAACGCGCTCGAATACAAAAAACGGCTCGCCACTTTGGAAAAGATGGTGAGGTCGCAAGTGGTGGCGCTTCCTAAGGATTTCAATCTCGACGTATTCGGCGTCGCTTTCGGCGACAAGAGCGGAGCAATAGCCGTTTTGACGGTGCGCGGCGGCAAGGTTATAGCGGCTGAAAAGTTCGCCGTCCCCGTAACTCTCGACGACAAAGGGGGCGTAAGCGACTTCATATATCAATACTACTCGACGCGGCCTTTAGCCGACGAGGCGGTTTGCTCGTTCGAGGTTGAAGACGCGCTTTTAGACGCGCTAGCGACTTTAGGTAAGACCGCTATCACGATTCCCAAACAAGGGGTGCGAAAACAGCTTGCCGACATGGCGGATATGAACGCAGCCGAATTCCTCTCTCGCTCGGAAGAGATAGTCACGAGAAAGGACAAAATGACTCTCGGCGCGGCGGCTCAACTCGCGCAGGCGATAGGCTTGAAAGGAACGCTCGGGCGTATAGAATGCTACGATATTTCCAATATCAGCGGTACGGATAAAGTCAGTTCGATGGTGGTGTTCGAGGGCGGCGAAAAGGCGGCGAAAATGTACCGTCGGTTTAAGATAAAAACCGTTCAGGGCGCAAACGATTTCGCGAGTATGAAAGAGACCATCGACCGTCGGTTGAAACGCCTAAAAGAGGGCACGGACGAGAGTTTTTCCCGCCGACCCGACCTAATGGTGATAGACGGCGGTATCGGTCAGGTAGGCTACGCCGTGCAGGCGATGCAGGAAAACGGCTACGGCGATATACCGGTGATAGGCTTGGCGAAGAGAGAAGAAACCATCGTCCTACCTACGGGCGAAGAGATAAGTTTGCAAAAGGACTCTTTCGCGTTGAGATTATTGCAAAGGATAAGAGACGAGGCTCACCGATTTGCGATCACCTTTCACCGCAAATTGCGGTTTCAGCGTACGTTGGACAGCAAGTTGAAAGAGGTCAAAGGGGTGGGCGACCAAACCGTAAAAAAACTCTACGCGCATTTTAAGTCTTTCGACGCAATAAAAGGCGCGACTAAAGAGGAACTTGAAGAAGTGGTAAGCAAAAGCGTTGCGGAAGCGTTATATAATAAATTCCGCGAGGAAGAACAATGAAGTATAAAATGATCGCTTGCGATTTTGACGGTACGATATTCTCTCACGAGTCGTTCAGCGTACCCGAAAACGTAAAAAAAGCAATCCGCCACTATATAGACGCAGGCGGCAAATTCGTTATAACTACCGGAAGAATGTACGGTTCGCTAATAGACGAGCTTATCAAGCTCGACCTTCACGGCGACGTCCTTTGTATGCACGGCGGCGTATGCTACGATATAGACACGGGGAAGCAACTTTTCGACTTCGATATCCCGAATAGTCGAGCCGTGGAATTGTTGAGATTCATCGACTCACACGGCTGGATATCTCAAATCTATCACGAAAGGGATATGCTCACTCAAAAGGAAAACCCATTCACGACCTACTACAAAGACCATTACAGCGCGCGTCCGATTTATACGGGGATACCTCTTCACGAATTCCTTGAAAAATCCGGATACGATCTGCACAAGGCGATAGTTATGAGCGAGCCTGAAACGATAGCCGAGAAGATCGCTTTATTAAAGGCGAACTTCCCCTCGTTCGACGTAACCCAAAGTATGCCCGAGTATATCGAGATAGTCGACCTTACGAGCGGTAAGGGAAACGCGGTAAAAAGGCTTTCGTCTAACTACGGTCTCGACGTAAGCGAAGTAGCGGCTTTCGGCGATCAAAGCAACGATATTTCTATGCTCAAAGTCGCGGGATTTTCGGCTTGTACGTCCAACTCGATACAAGCGGTCAAGGACGTGGTGAATCTGGTGGCGGGCGACGTGGAAGAAGGCGGGCTTGCCCCCGTTATAGAAAATTTGATCGCGGACGCGTACGAATGACAGCCGACCGTCATATATTTTCGTATGGTGAGATTTGACGAGATTATTTATAAAAAATTGACCGACGCGGGCGTCGAGATAGCGAAAGACGTCAGCGCGAGGACGCTATCTACTTTCGGCTCGGGCGGTTTCGTGGACTACGTCGTTTATCCCAAAAACGCGGAAGAAGTTTTGACGTGCGTTTCGGCGTTCGAATTCAAGCACGTTTTGGGCGGCGGCAGCAACGTGCTTATAAGCGATAACGGGCTTAACGCCGTACTGAGTATGAAAAAGCTTAAGGGCTACGCTTTCGACGGTGATATCCTTAGAGCCTCGGCGGGGGAATACCTTCCCTTATTATCCAAAGCGGCGTATGAGAGAGAACTATCGGGGCTTGAATTCGCTTGCGGAATACCCGCTACCGTGGGCGGCGCGGTGAAGATGAACGCGGGCGCGTTCGGCAAAGAGATGGCAGGCGTGTTGAAATCCGTTACGCTGTTGAAAAACGGCGAGATCGTCTCTACCACCCCCACAGAACTTAAAATGCGGTATCGGGACGGGCGTATCGGCTCGGCGATAGTGATCGAAGCGGAACTGAAACTGACAAGTCGAGAAAAAGAGAAAATAGAGTACGAAATGAGGGAAAACGACGCGGCTCGGCGGCGCTCTCAACCCAAAGAACCCTCTTTGGGAAGCGTATTCAAAAGGACGGGGGCGACCGCTCCCGCAGTATATATTCAAGGTTGCGGCCTCAAAGGCGTGAGAATAGGCGGCGCGGCTGTAAGCGGCGTACACAGTAACTTTATCATCAATATGGGCGGCGCGACGTCGAGGGATTATCTACGCCTCGTCGACAAGATCAAGAACGAAGTCCGCGCTCGTTACGCGGTGGAATTGGAAGAAGAATTCGTATTTTTGAGGGATTAGTATGGAAGAAAAACGAACTAACGAGGAATCAATGGAAAACGCGGACGAAAAGAACGTTGAATTAGAGATCCTTTCCGACCAGGAATTAAAGGAATATATCCACGATAATTTCACGGTCGACAAAGATAGCGCGAAGGGTATTTTACTCGCGGCGGTCTTATCTTCTTCCGAGATAGGCATAACCGAAAAGGGCAAAAATCTCACCTTCTCGTTCAAGAATCCGCTTGCCGCGGTAGTATTCGTAAAGGCGTTGAAAGTCAGGCGCAAGTATTCCCCCGAATTGACTATGGAAATACCTTCCGACGGTCGTCGTTCACGCAAATTGACCGCCGAGATACCCGAATATCACGCGCTTTCACTGCTTGTCGACATAGGTCTCGCGACCGTCAACGAAAGGGGCGTTTTCAAGAATTTCAATATGGAATTTTCCTTATCCGAACAAACGCGTTCGGGCTTCTTTGCCGAACTCTATCTCGAAACGGGCAAACTCACCTGTTACGAGGATTATCGTTTGGAATTAGCCCTTCCCGATATGAACAAATGCGAGAAGGTAGCCGAGTTATTGAAGGAAATGGGAATCAAAACGGGCGTTAAAGAGAACAATACCTTGCTTTTACGCACCACTTCGATATATTTGTACGTCGCCCTTTGCGGCGCGCATAAACAGGCGTTGCTCATAAGCGAATACTACGTCAGGCGGGAAACCACCGCGCAACTCGCCCGCAAGAGCAATTTCGAAACCGCGAACACGGATAAGACCATTTCCGCCGCCGCGTATCAATGCTGGGCGATACAGACTTTGCGGGAAGCGAAGAAGCTATCCCTTTTATCAGCGGATAGGCTCGCTCTCGCGCTACTTCGAGAGAAAAATCAAGAAGCCTCGTTGGGCGAACTTGCCTCTATGCTCGGCATAAGCAAAAGCACGGCTTTCCACCGTATGAAAGCGATAACCGACCTCGCAGAAGAATATCGTAAATAACGAGGTTTATATTGCTTTGAGGGTGCTTAAAACGCATATTTCGATTGAAAGATATTAAGACGTTACGTTTGACAAGGGGATCTTTCGACGCGGCAATAAATTGCCTGCTCAAGATGACGTTATTTTTCTTGTCATGTTGAGCGAAGTCGAAACATCTCTTCCGTATTAAGCATATAGTTTCGCCTAATAAATAGGCGTTTTTAGTTTACTTTTGCACCCCTTATCAATTCGATTTTTTAAGATAGTTGACAAGTTTATTTTGGAGTGATAAAATAGTTTATATTTATTATATGAGGTCTATCGAGTGATCGAATACAAGTGTAAGTGCTGCGGCGCTAATCTCGAATACGTTGCGGGGAAGAGTACGATAAAATGTTCGTACTGTGACTCTTGGAATACCGTTTCCACCACGTCGGACGCCGAGATAAGAAACTTGTTCGACCGTGCTAACGCGCTTCGCTACGCCCGAGAGTTCGACAGGGGTGAGAAAGCTTACGAGAACCTCATTGAGAAAGTCCCTACCGACGCCGAGGCGTATTGGGGGCTTTTGCTTTGTAAATACGGTATCGAGTACGTGGTAGATCCCGAAACCCGTCTTTACGTACCGACCTGTCACAGAGCCTCTTACGACTCCATACTCACAGACGACGACTATAAAAACGTATTGAAATACGCGGGTAGCGCGGATAACGAAGTTTACGTTTCGCAAGCGAAAGAGATAGACCGCATTCAAAAAGAGATAGTCACGCGTTCGTTGAAAGAGGACGTTTACGATATTTTCATCAGTTACAAAGATACCGACGACCGTGGCGACCGCACCGAAGACAGCCTTTTAGCGTATCACCTTTACGACCGTTTCACGAAAGAGGGTTATAAAGTATTTTATTCCCGCGTTTCTTTGGAAAACGCTTTGGGCGAGGATTATGAGCCGCACATTTTCGCGGCGTTGAATTCCGCGAAAGTTATGCTCGTAGTGGGTACGCGTCCCGAATACTTTAACGCCGTATGGGTGAAGAACGAGTGGTCGCGTTACCTCAAAATCGTCAAAAAGGACGTAAGGAAGAAGCTCATACCTTGCTTCAAGTTTATGTCCCCCGCCGCTTTGCCCGTCGAATTCAAGTACCTACAAGCGCAGGATATGTCCAAGATAGGCTTTGAGGAAGACTTGTTGCTCGGCATTAAAAAGGTCATTCCCAAGACCGCGCCCAAGCTCGTTTCGGTAGCCGTCAACGTGGACGCGTTGGTCGAACGCGCCTTTATGCTTATAGAGGACGGCGACTACGCCGCCGCAAATCAACTATTGGAACAAGCGCTCAATAACGCCCCTAAAAAAGCGGAAGCCTACCTCGCAAAATTACTCATCGACCTTAAATTGCATAAAGAGGAAGACCTCGAGAAGCAAAAAGAGCCTTTCGACTCTAACGGCAATTACCAAAAGACCGTTCGTTTTGCCGAGCCCGATCTCAAAGCGCGGCTAACGAGCTATAACGCCGCGATAAGGGAACGTATCGAGCTTGAAAAGAAAGAAAAGATTTACGCTTACGCCCTCAATAAGTCCAAGTCAAACGACGTAAAGGCTCTCGACGAAGCGATAAGCTACTTCCGCAAAATACCCGACTATAAAGATTCTACCGCGCTTATTGCCGAGTGCGAACAAAGAAAGATACTCGTCGCCGACTCTCAAAAGGAAAAGCGGTTTGCTTCCGCATACGCGACCGCCAAAAACAAGATGGGGTCGACCGATATAAAGGACGTTATGGAAGCGAAAGAGATTTTCGTCAAGCTTGGCGGGTACAAAGACTCAAAGGAACTCATCGCGAAATGCGACGAAAACGTACTTGATCTTAAACTTCAAAACAAGTACTATAAGGCGTTAAAACTTGCGGAAAACGGCACTATCGAATCCTATCAATCCGCTATCGACGCGCTAAACGAGATAAAGGACTACGGCGACAGCAAAGATCTTATCGTCAAATACCAAAACGCCATCGAAGACATACGCCTAAAATCTATAAAACGCAAAAAAACGAGCAAGATAATCGCGATATCCGCGCTGGTTTTGGTGGTTTTGGCGTTGGCGTTGGGGCTCGTTTTCGGGTTAAAGGGCAAGATAGCAGGCAACCTTTCGAGCGATAGTTCGAGTAGTTCTCAACAAGACCATAGCGGCGGCAACTCGACAAGCGGGGACGGAAGCGCGAGCCATACCCACGTTTATGGGGCTTGGGAAGAGACCGTCGCGCCTACTTGCACAACGAAAGGGCAAAAAGAAAGAGTATGCTCTTGCGGGGAAAAGGAAACCGAGGATGTAGCCTCGCTCGACCATAACTATACGCCTGCAGTCACCGCGCCTACTTGTACCGAGCAAGGTTATACGACCTACACTTGTACGCGTTGCGGGGATAGTTACAAGGATAATTACGTTGACGCGTTAAATCATAACTACTCGAACGGGGTATGCACTCATTGCGGGGACTTCTTATATAAAAGGGTTGACACAAACGATGACGAGGATGAGGACGGGGATTATATTTACTTTGGAACCTACCCTCAAAGCGAGGCAAAGGATGAATCACTCGTTGAGGCATTGAATGAAAAGGCGGGAACTTTGCCTGCTGAAATCGATAGACAAAAGTGGACTTCTTACGGATATTACATAAACGGCGACGTATATAATTATATGTGGTATATTGACGTAGAGAATAACGGTGATAAGTACCGCGGCGTTTACTTTACGTCCTATCGTCCGTATTGGACGACTGGCGATAGTAGCGCAAGTAACAGTAATCAAGACGACAACGGCTATACTACGTCTACGGTGTACTGGTTCAAGTATGAGCCTATTAAATGGCGAATCCTTAACGAGAGTAACGGCGAAGCGTTAATATTCAGCGAAATGGCGATAGACAACCAAAACTACTATATAACGTCAAGCGGAAGCACAAGAACGATAGACGGAAAAACCGTATATGAAAACAACTATGAATACAGTACAATACGCGCTTGGTTAAACGATACGTTCTACAACACTGCGTTCACTTCGTTACAAAAGCAACTAATTATACAAACGACGGTGGACAATAGCGCAAGAAGTACTTCGGACTCTGGCAACAATCTATCACAAGCAACTTCATACTATTGTAACGATACTAAAGATTATATCTTCTTACTATCCGAGCAAGAAGTAACTACTTCGTCTTACGGCTTCGATAGTTCTTATAGCGCATACGATACCGCTCGGCAAAAGAAGAACACGGACTATGCAAAGTGTCAAGACGCTTATACAAGCACCGACGGCAGTTACAACGGTAACGGCTATTGGTGGCTGCGTTCCCCTATCTATTTCAATAGTCGTAGCGCGCGCTACGTCGACTACAATGGTTACGCCGACATCTGTCTCAACGACATCGTTGACTACACTGGCGGGGTTGTGCCTGCTTTGAAAATCAACTTGTCCGGCGAAGTACATACCCACGTATACGGGGATTGGGAAGAGGTCGTCGCGCCTACTTGCACAACGAAAGGGCAAAAAGAAAGAGTATGCTCTTGCGGCGCAAAGGAAACCGAAGATGTAGCCGCGCTAGATCATAATTATACGACCGCAGTCACCGCGCCTACTTGTACCGAACAAGGATATACGACTTACACCTGTATTCGTTGCGGGGATAGTTATAAAAGCAATTACGTAAACGCTACGGGGCATACGCCCATTGAAATAGCCGCGGTAGCCGCTACTTGCACGGAAGACGGCTCAACGGCGGGAAGTAAATGTAAAGTATGCGGCGTTATTCTTACGGCAACTAAGACGGTAAATAAGTTAGGGCATAACTATAACAGCGCAATTACTTCGCCCACTTGTACCGAGCAAGGTTATACGACTTATACCTGTACTCGTTGCGGGGATAGTTACAAGGATAATTACGTTGACGCGTTAAATCACAACTACTCGAACGGGGTATGCACTCGTTGCGGTGCGGCAGAGAATTCAACGTTGTATAAGAGAGTCAACGCTAACGATACGGAAAACAGCAAAGGTAATTATATTTACTTCGGCTCTTATCCTCAAACCAAGGTTACGGATAGCTCGCTTAGCTCGGCGTTAAGCACCAAGGCGGGGACGTTACCTACCTCATCCAACTCTCAAAAGTGGACTTCTTACGGCTATTATATAAACGGAAGCGTAAGTAATTATATGTGGTATATTGACGTAGAATATTCGGGTGAAAAGCACCGCGGCGTTTACTTTACGTCCTATCGCCCGAATAACACGACTGTAAGCAGTAGCGCAAGTAACAGTAATCAAGACGACAACGGTTATACTACGTCTACGGTGTACTGGTTCAAGTATGAGCCTATTAAGTGGCGAATCCTTGACGAGAGTAACGGCGAAGCGTTAGTATTCAGTGAAATGGCGATAGACAGCCAAAACTACTATATAACGTCAAGCGGAAGCACAAGGACGATAGACGGAAAAACGGTATATGAAAACAACTACGAGTACAGCACTATCCGCACATGGTTAAACGATACGTTCTACAA
This sequence comes from Clostridia bacterium, assembly GCA_017444385.1. GTDB lineage: Bacteria > Bacillota > Clostridia > Christensenellales > CAG-1252 > RUG14300. The sequence goes on from JAFSWQ010000013.1 coordinate 46,634, forward strand.
CACTGCGTTCACTTCGTTACAAAAAGCATTGATAATACAAACGACGGTGGACAACAGCGCAAGAAGTACTTCGGACTCTAGCAACAATCTATCACAAGCAACGTATTACTATTGTAACGATACTAAAGATTATATCTTCTTACTATCCGAGCAAGAAGTTACGACTTCATCTTACGGCTTCAATAGTTCTAGTACCGCATTCGATACCGCTCGTCAAAAGAAGAACACGGGCTACGCAGAATGCCAAGGCGCTTGGGCAGGTGCCGACAGCAGTTACTACGATAACGGCTGGTGGTGGCTGCGTTCCCCTCTCTATAACAATAGTAGTAGAGCGCGCAGCGTCGGCAACGGTGGTTACGCCGGCAGCAGCGACGTTCTCATCACTTGTGACGGGGTTGTCCCCGCTTTGAAAATCAAGTTATCGTGATCGAGCGGATAGACTATTACGTGAAAGGCTGTAAGGATTTGATTTTCATTACAGCCTTTTTTGTGGTAAACGTATAGAATAGCGCTTGATTTAAGATATAATATACTCTCGAAAAACAAGCGGCTCCCACTTTTTCGAGCGAATATTTTTAAAAATTTCCACTTTTTTAAGCGAATGGTGCCTCGATTTTTCCACTTTTTCGAGCGAATGACTCTACCGAATCGCCACTTTTTCGAGCCAAAGTAATTTGCTAACTTATAACGCCTATTAAGTTTCTCTCAAACCGAAGTAAACGACGGCTATTTTTAACGATCAATTATAAGCTTTGCTTTTCGTCTTTTTTGTACACATTGAGAGAAGTTTTCCGTATGGCTTGACAAGTATATATTATAAATAATATAATTCAATTCCAAGGAATAAGGGCTTGATTCCATTTGCGTAATCCCAAACGAAGTCGAGGGATCCCCTAACGCGAAGAGGCGGCTACTTATAAAAGTATCAAGAAGAGGATGAGACGTTTCGACTACGCTCAACGTGACGAACAAGAGAAAAGACGTTTCGAGTACGCTCAACGTGACGAATAAGAGGAAGAGAAGTTTCGACTACTCTCAACGTGACGAACAAAAAGCAAGAAAAACCATCAAAATTATAGCGCGAAGCGAGGCTCAACCCAACGCGAAACGATTCCCGTTACTTCTTGAAAATCAAAGCGAATAAACCGAAAAGAGAGATAAATTATGGAAAATCCCGAGAAAAAATTCGTGCATTTGCACGTCCACACCGAATACAGCCTTCTCGACGGCGCGTCCCGTGTAAACGAGATCTTCGGCGTAGCGAGAAGCCTCAATATGCCCGCTATCGCCATAACCGACCACGGAAATATGTACGGCGCGATGACGTTTTTCCACGCCGCCAAGTCGGATTGGGAAGCTCAGGTCAAGAAGCTAAAGCTTAAAAAAGCCATAGAGGAATACGAAGAACGCTTGAAGACCGACCCCGAAAACGCGGGCGCAATGCCCACGAAGGACGATATCGTCGTAGCGAAAGGGGACGACGTATTGTATAAAGACTTGTATATCAAGCCCATAATCGGGTGCGAATTCTATACCGTGCCCAATATGAAAGAGCCCGCTCGTCGCGAGGTCAAAAACGACCACCTTATCCTTTTGGCGAAGGACGACGTGGGTTATCACAACTTGATGAAGTTGAATTCTTTGGCGTGGCTCGAAGGTTTCTCGGGGAACAGACCGCGTATAGATATCGAATGTCTTGAAAAATACAAGGAAGGTCTAATTTGTCTGTCCGCTTGTATCGCGGGCAGATTGCCCCGCTATCTCATAGACGGGGATTACGATTCCGCGCTCGCTTACGCAAAGCGTTTCAAAGATATGTTCGGCGAGGACTACTACCTCGAGATGCAAAATCACAGGTTCACCGAAAACGGAAGAGACCTCGAAAAGATAACGAATATAGGGCTTAAACGCATTTCTAAAGAACTCGGTATAAAGCTCGTCGCCACCAACGACGCGCACTATTTGAGAAAGTCGGACGCCGAGAGCCACGACGTTTTATTGTGCATTCAAACGGCGGCTCACCTCAACGACGAAAATCGTATGAGATTCCCCAACGACGAATTCTATTTGAAGTCGTACGACGAAATGCTCGAAGCGTTCCCTAACGACCAAGAGGCTTTGGACGTAACCCTCGAAATAGCGGATAAGATCAACCTTCCGATGCCCGCGAAAAAATCCCTTTTGCCCCCGTACGTTCCCGACAACGGGCAAACAGCCGAAGAATTCTTGCGTAGTATGACGATGGAAAACATCTACAAAAAATACAAGGTGGTAGACGACGTTATTCTTAAAAGAGCCAATTACGAGCTTGACGTAATTAGCAAAATGGGTTACGTCGAATACTTCCTTATCGTTTGGGACTTTATTCGTTTCGCCAAAGACAACGGAATACCCGTAGGCGCGGGGCGTGGCTCGGGCGTAGGCAGTATAGTCGCTTACTCGATAGGAATAACCAACGTTGAACCCTTGCGTTTCAACCTCATTTTCGAGCGTTTCCTCAACGAAGAACGCGTATCTATGCCCGACTTCGACGTAGACTTCTGCTCGGAAGAAAGAGAAAAAGTCATCGAATACGTCAGAAAAAAATACGGGGCGGCTAACGTCACGCAGATAATAACCTTCGGTACTTTGGCGGCTAAACAGGCGATAAAGGACGTTGCGAGAGTTTACGAGCTTCCTTACGCCGAAGTTGATAAGATCACCAAAGCCATACCCACATTGCCCACGTTGGAACTCAAAGGCGTTTTGGGTCGTTTTGACGAAAACGACGAAAAGCAGCGTGAAAAGTACGGCAAAATGAAGAGCCCCGACGTTATCGAAATGTATGAAAACGATCCAAATATCCGCCGTATTATCGACGTAGCGGTGAGCCTCGAGGGCGTTCCCCGCAATACGGGTATGCACGCGGCGGGCGTGGTTATTTGTAGCGACGACGTTTCCAAACATATACCTTTGCAGCATAACGACTGGGTGGTTACCACTCAATACCCCAAAGATCAAGTGGAAGAACTCGGCTTGCTGAAAATGGACTTTTTAGGGCTTACCAACCTTACCGACCTTAAATACGCCAAGCGTTTCATTAAGGCTAATCACGGCGTAGAGGTGGATTTCAACGAACTCGGCTACGAAGATCCCGCCGTTTATCAACTCATTTCTTCGGGCGAGACCGACGCCGTGTTCCAGCTCGAATCCAACGGTATGAAAGGGTTTATGAGAAACCTTCAACCGTCCTGCCTCGAAGATATCATCGCAGGTATTTCTTTGTTCCGTCCCGGTCCCATAAACAGCATACCCAAGTACGTCAGCAACAAGAAGTGTCCGCAAAACATAGTTTACGTGGATCCTCGCCTCGAACCCATTCTTTCAAATACCTACGGCTGTATCGTTTATCAGGAACAGGTCATGCAGATAGTCCGCGAAATAGGCGGTTATAGTTTCGGCAGAGCGGATATACTTCGCCGTATTATGAGTAAAAAGAAGAAGAAGGAAATGGACGTTCAAAAACACATTTTCCTTTACGGTCAAGAGGGCGATGGCAAGAATTCCGCCGTAGAAGGCGCTTTGGCGAGAGGAATGAACGAAGAGACCGCCGTCAAATTATTCGACGAAATGGCGTCTTTCGCTTCCTACGCGTTCAACAAGTCGCACGCGGCGGCTTACGCGGTATTGTCCTACGAAACGGCGTATATGAAGAGATACTATATGCCCGAGTTTATCACCGCCGTTTTGAACGATAGAAGCAACGTCAACGACGACGTGGAAAAATACGTTGGATATCTGCGCGAACACAACGTTCCCGTGCTTAAACCCGACGTTAATTTGAGCGACGTCAAATTCTCGACCGACGGCAAAACCGTGAGATACGGGTTGTCCATTATTAAAGGTTCGGGCTACGAAGCGTCGAGGAAGCTGGTTGAAGAACGCGAGAAGAACGGCCCTTACACTTCCTTCCAAAATATGCTCGAAAGGCAAGAGGTGATGATAAATAAGACCATGCTTGAAGGGCTTATAATGAGCGGCGCTTGCGACTGTTTCGGGCGGTCAAGAGCGACTTTGATGAGATATTACGACTCGGTAATTTCCTCTATAAACGCGGATAAAAAACACAAAAGCACCGGGCAACTCTCTCTCTTCGACGGCTTCCTCGAAGACGATTCGATGGTGAGCGAGATAAAGATGGAAGAGGTCAAAGAATTCGACAGACAAACCCTTCTCGAAGAAGAAAAGAAGTTACTCTGCGTTTATCTTTCGGGGCATCCTTTGGACGACTATAAAGAAGCCTACGCGAGCATTCCGTTTAAGCTCGGAGCGTTGAGAGAAGAGCATTCGGACGACGAAGAGGGCGGCGTTATAGACGAAGTGGGCGTCCACGCGGGCAAAGTCGTCTCGGTTGCCGGGCGACTTGCGGAAGCGCAGAAGCGCGTCGACAAGAAGGGCAACGAGTTCGGTAGCGGCGTTATTGAGGACTTGGAATACAAGGTGGAATTCGTGGCTTACGGCTCTCAATTCCAAAACGTGCGCTCGTCTTTGAGAAAGGGCGCGATAGTCAAAGCGGAAGGTAAACTCAATTACAAAGACGGTTTATATACGTTGATGGTGAGCAAAATGACCGATTGGTTGCCGACCGACGTAGGCGGCTCTACCTCGACCGCGACTTTCACGAAGAACAAGTACGACTTCCGCAACAAGATAATCCTTCTAAAAGTCAGTACGGATTTCAATAAAAACCAAATGAACGCCATTCTCGGCGACTACCCCGGCGAAGAACTGGTCTATATATTGATGGGCGGTAAGTACTACGTTTCCGACAAAAAAGTGACCTATTGCGACAAGCTCGTCGACGAACTCAAAATCATGTACGGCAACGACTGCATAGAGTTCAAAGAGAGGAAGCAATAAGCGAAAAGCGTTTGTTATTTCCGCAAATCGCAAAAGCGGAATAGACGTTTCGACTACGCTCAACGTGACGAAAAGAAGTGTCAACGAGCTAAAATCCATTATACTACGTCATACTGAGCCGCGGCTTGCCGCGTGTCGAAGTATCCCCTAAATAAGCGTAGTTTCCCATTTCGTTTTCTTTAATCGGAAGAGATGTTTCGACTACGCTCAACATGACGAGAGAATAGCCGTTTCGACTACGCTCAACATGACGAGAGAATAGCCGTTTCGACTTCGCTCAACGTGACGAGTGAAGAGCCGTTATGTTGCGTAGGCGTAAAGGGGATAGTTATTATCGCCTTTTCAAATAACAAAGTTGTGGTTTTATCCCGCAACTTTTTTATATTATTTTTCTTTATTTTAATAAAATAATTGATTATATTTTTTTCATTTGCTATAATTTCATTAACGTTTATAATACGCGACTATGCGTAAAAGGAGTTAATATGAGAATAGCGGTTTTGACGTCGGGCGGCGACGCCCCCGGTATGAACGCCGCCATCAGAGCGGTGGTTCGTTATTGCGGTTATCAGGATATAGAAGTTTTCGGTATCAATAGAGGTTATCGCGGGCTCGTTGAAGACGACTTCATTATGCTCAGCAAACGCAGCGTTTCGGGTATCGTCCAAAGAGGCGGCACTATGCTTATGACTGCGAGATGCCCCGAATTTACCGATTATAACGTCAGAAAAAAGGCTGCAGAAAACCTTTCGTTGAGAAAAATAGACGGACTTGTTGTCATCGGCGGCGACGGTAGTTTCAGAGGTATGAACGAGTTGTATCAGGACTTCGGCGTAAAGACCGTGGGTATTCCCGGCACCATCGACAACGATCTCGCCTATACCGACTATACTTTGGGATTCGACACCGCAGTCAATACCGTAGTCGAAAACGTCAATAAATTGAGAGATACTATGAGTTCGCACGAAAGAGTGGTCGTAGTACAGGTGATGGGACGTCGTTGCGGCGATATCGCTTTGTACGCAGGCATCGCTTCGGGCGCCGAGATCATTCTCATTCCCGAACATAAAACCGATTACGATCAGGTGGTTTCCGTGCTTTCGAGAGGCAAGAAAGCGGGTAAACAATCCGCTATAATTATGCTCGCAGAGGGCGTTGGCAATGTCGACGACGTTATCAACGAATTGAAACAACGCTCGCCCGAAATGCACTTCCGTTCCTGCGTTTTAGGTCATATCCAAAGAGGCGGTACGCCTTCTCAAGCCGACCGTACGCTCGCCGCTCGTTTCGGCGCGCGCGCAGTCGAACTTCTTAACGAAGGCAAAGGTGGCAGAGTAGTGGGTATCCGCGACAATAAAATAATAGATATGGGCGTTGACGAAGCCCTTTCACAACCTTCGAACTTCGACGAAAAACTGTTCGAGCTCGCAAGGATTTTAAGTTTGTAATAAAAAAGTCGCATAGACGACCATTGGAGGAAATATATGAAAGATTTAGTTGGAGCAATGATATTCGGTCAATCGGGCGGTCCTTCGTCCGTCATCAACAGCAGCGCGGCAGGCGTTTTTATCGAAGCGTTAAAGCATCCCGATAAGATCACCGCGGTTTACGGCGCGGCTCACGGCATTAAAGGTATTCTCGACGAGAAGTTCTACGATATGGGTAAAGAAGATATCAAAGAATTGCAACTCTTGAAGAACACCCCTTCTTCCGCATTGGGTTCGGTTCGTTATAAACTCAAAGCCGCAGAAGTGGACGACACCGACTATAAGCGTTTGCTCGAAGTCTTCAAAAAATACAATATCCGTTACTTCTTCTACAACGGCGGTAACGACAGTATGGACACCTGCAACAAGGTCAGCAAATACTTGCAAAGCGTGGGTTACGACTGCAACGTAATCGGCGTTCCCAAGACTATAGACAACGATCTTTGGGGCACCGATCACTGCCCCGGTTACGGTTCGGCGGCTAAATATATCGCCACTTCCATTATGGAATTGAAATTGGACGCAACCGTTTACAATACCGGTATGGTCTGTATTTTGGAAGTGATGGGAAGAAACGCAGGTTGGCTCACCGCCGCCGCGCAACTCGCTACCTATAAGGGATTGGGCGCAGACCTCATCTACTTGCCCGAAACCCCCTTCGATATCGACGAGTTCGTCGCAAGCGTTAAGAAAGTTTGCGCCGCAAATAACGACAAGTGTATGGTCGTCGTTTCCGAAGGTATCAAGACCAAGGAAGGTAAGTACGTAGGCGAATTCGTCGCTTCCTCTACCGACCTCTTCGGTCACGCTCAACTCGGCGGCGTGGGCGCTATGCTCGCGGATATCGTCAAGAAAGAGACCGGTATCAAAGTAAGAGCCATCGAGTTCAGTTTGCTGCAACGTTGCGCCGCTCACTTGGCGAGCAAGACCGACGTAGAAGAAGCGTTCGCTTCGGGCGCTTACGCCGTTAAAGCCGCTATCGACGGTATCACCGATAAGATGGTTATCCTCAAAAGAGACGAGACCGCCGACGGTTACGTTTGCGCGCCCGCTTTGATGGACGTAGCTTTGGCAGCCAACACAGAGAAGAAGATCCCCGAAAGTTGGATATTGCCCGCCGGTCAAGGTTTGACCGAGGAATACGTCAAGTACGCCCTTCCTCTCATTCAAGGCGATTCTAAAGCGCCGTTGGAAGACGGTCTTCCTCGCTTCGCCAAATTGAAAAAGGTTTTCGTTAAATAATTAGATTTTTATGGGGAAAGGCGCTCGCCGCTTTTCCCTTTATGCAATGATAACAAGGAGCAAGAAATGAAAAAAATATTGGTTACCGGCGGTACGGGATATATAGGAAGTCATACTGTGGTGGAACTCATCGGCGCGGGTTACGAACCCGTCATAATCGATAATCTTTCCAACAGCAAAGAAGACGTCGTTGACAAAATTCAAGCCATAACGGGCGTACGTCCCGCTTTTTACAAGGTCGACATTTTGGACAAAGAGGGTATGGATAAGGTATTCTCCGCGCACGACATTTTCGCGGTTATTCACTTCGCGGGATTGAAAGCGGTAGGCGAAAGCGTTAAACTTCCTCTTAAATACTACGATAACAACATAACCGGCACTTTGAGATTGCTCGAAGTTATGCGCGCTCATAACGTCAAGAACATTCTTTTCTCTTCTTCCGCGACCGTTTACGGCACCCCGAAGACCGTGCCTATAAGAGAGGATTTTCCCACCGGCGCTTGCACCAATCCTTACGGCAAGACCAAGTATTTCATCGAGGAAATACTCAAAGACCTCTACGTTTCGGATAATACTTTCAATATCTGCCTTTTGAGATATTTCAATCCCGTAGGCGCGCACGAATCCGGACTTATCGGCGAAAATCCCAACGGTATTCCCAATAATTTAATGCCCTATATCACCCAAGTCGCGATAGGTATTCGCCCCTTCCTTAACGTTTTCGGCGGCGATTATCCCACCCCCGACGGTACGGGCGTGAGAGATTATATCCACGTCGTAGACCTTGCTCGCGGTCACTTGCTCGCTTTGAAGAAGATAGAAGAGAGTGCGAACGGCGTTTACGTCTACAATTTGGGTACTGGTACGGGTTACAGCGTTCTCGATATGGTAAAAGCCTTCTCGGAAGTTTTGGGAAGACAATTGCCCTATAAGATCGTCGAACGTCGCGCCGGCGACATAGCGGAATGCTACGCCGATCCTTCCAAAGCGGAAAAGGAACTCGGCTTCAAAGCGCAATACGACTTGAAGCGTATGTGCGAAGACAGTTGGCGTTTCCAACAAAAACTCAAATAATCAAGACGGGACTGCGGAAAGTTTTATCGTTAATCCTCGGGATACTCGACTATTCTTTTGTAACTCAATACGGCGGACTGTAAGTTCGTTTTGATGGTCGAACGCTCCTTCTTGGGGTTGATTGGGTTTCACAGTCCCTTTTTGCGTTTTACGCTTTTCACGTTTTGAAAAAGCGTATTTAGTACGATCGACGGGGAAAGTAAGTATGGATAAAAATACCCTCATAAAACAAGGCGATAAGTTGGAAGTTTTCGTCGAAGATTACGGCGTTAATTCCGAAGGTATAGCGAAAAAAGACGGTTTCGTTATTTTTATCCCGTTCGCTTTGAAAGGCGAACGCGTTTTGATAAGGATCGACCACGTGAAAAAGAACTTCGCTTACGCCGCTCTGTTGAGCGTTTTGGAAGCGTCGCCTTTCCGCGTGACCCCCGTGTGTAATCGCTTTACGCGTTGCGGCGGCTGCGATATTTTGAACGTCGCTTACGAAGAGCAGTTAAGAATAAAGAAAAGCGCGGTGGAAACCACTATCGCCCGCAATTATCGCGAGGGCTTATTGATAGACGACGTCGTACCCTCGAAGCAGTTTGCGTACAGGAACAAAATGGCGCTGCCTTTCGGTACGGTAAACGGTAAAACGGCGGTGGGTTTTTATCAAGAGAAGACCCATAAGATAGCAAGTATCACGAAGTGCTTTTTGCAGGGCGAATGGGCGGAAAAACTCATCGACGTCGTGCTTTCTTATGCGAACGGCGAGGGGATAGCGGCTTATGACGAGAAGAGCGCGGTAAAGGCGTTTTACGCCACCTTTACGCGCGCATAACGGACGGTTTTTTATCCGTAACTTTGGTCGTCGCGAAGAAGCCGAAAGCCATAGCCAAGCTAAACGAAGCGTTGAGCAAAACCTTCGACCGCTACGCCTTGTATCTAAACTACAACGAAGCCAAAACCAACGTCATTTTGGGCGAAAAGACCGAGTTAACGGGCGGGAAAGAGGAGTCGTCGCTCATCCGCGGCGTGAAAGTCAAAGTAAATCCCGAATCCTTTTTGCAGGTAAACGACGAGATAAGAGATAAAATATACGACGAAGTGGAAAGGACTATCGACGTAAAAGCGGGAAGCGTTGTCGTGGACGCTTACGCGGGCGTTGGACTTTTAGGCGCGTCGTTTGCAAAGAAAGGCGCGAGAGTTTATAACCTTGAAATAGTTCCCGAGGCGACGTTAGACGGCAAAAGACTTGCCGAAGAAAACGGACTGAAAAACGAGGTAAGTAATATTTGTTGCGATAGCGGCGAAAGATTACCCTCTTTGATAGAAAAGTTGAAAGGCGACCTTACCCTTTGCGCGTCTCACGAAATGAGCCTACGTCACGAGTATTTTCTCAAAATAGAGGACGGAAGCAAAACGTTTGAGTTGAAAAAGTACGACGAAAAGAGAAGGTCGGTTAAGATAGGCAGCAGCGTTTGTTTTGCCGATTTAGAGAGCGGGAAACAGGTTTTGTGCGAGGTTACTTCGCTTACCGTCGCGCCCTCTTTCGACGATTTGTTCGAAAAGGTGGATATCGAGAGTTGCGGTTTTTCGGGCGTTGATAACGCTGCCGCCGCTATTATGATGGAAGAATTCTATACCAAAGCCGAGCAAGCGAAGTACGGCGTGGTGGCGATTGGCGTTAAAGTCGTTAAACCCACGATAACGGTCGTACTCGATCCCCCTCGCAAGGGTTGCGCGGAAAGCGTGCTGAACGCGGTCAAGTCCGCCGACTCTCTCGTTTATATATCCTGTAATCCCGCGACCTTAGCGCGCGATCTTAAAATTCTCGACGATACGTTCCGCCCCGAACGTATCACTCCGTACGATATGTTCCCGAATACTCGACACGTAGAGGTCGTAGTTTCTATGTCTCGAGTAGGGGTTAAATAATAGGTTTATGAGGGCAGTTATTTTATGAAACTGAAAAATGTATTGATTGTCGTGAAGGACGCAAAGAGATCCTTGAAGTTTTATCACGATCTATTCGACTTTGAACTCATCCTCGATAACGACGGAAATATGATATTGACGGATAGGCTGGTTTTGCAGGAAGAGAGGTATTGGAAAGAGTTTCTCGGTAAGGATATTATCACGGAAAACAATTCCTGCGAACTTTATTTTGAAGAATCGAATATCGAGGGATTCATAGAAAAACTTGAAAAGTATTATCCCGACGTAAAGTACGTTAATCGCTTGATGACTCACAGCTGGGGGCAGAAGGTCATACGCTTTTACGATCCCGACGGTAATCTTATAGAAGTAGGTACGTCGGTTTAGGGTGACAATTATTATCACTGCTACTTGGCTCGGTTATGTGATCGATTAGGTTTTGACCTTTGTTTACGACATTTATAGTTTGAATCTTGTTGCCGAGATTAGCTTTATTATACCTTGCCTTATTGCGTGAACTTAAAGATGCCTGCTTTTTAAACCTTTAAACCTTTTCAAAACGCCGAAAATAATCTTTTCAAAACACCGAATCGTATTGACGAACAAGAGAGTATAGTTTAATATATATATCAATCACAATCGATGGTGTAACCATCGGTAAACTTAAGAAGGTGAGTATATGAAAAAAGTTGATTTTGCAAAGATTACTAAAGAATTGGACATTATAGCTGAAGATTTTAATGATTTAAGTGAACGTGATCGAGAAATGTTTTTATCCTATATTAGATTGAATCATAATATATTTCGATATTATGGTAAAAAAGGATATGATTTGTTTAATAATGTTTTTTTTGTATATGAATATAATTGCGGCGATAGTTTTAGATGGAAACTGTCTATAAACGAGTTTAAAGATTTTGAAGAATACTTTTATTATGTGGGTGAAGAAATATATGATAATGCTTGCTATTTAGGTTATGTGTTTTCTTATGATGAGATAACTAAGTTTAAATTAGATATAGGCATTTTGGAGCGAAGAAAATCTTTTTTAAATTATGATATATCTTCATATTCATTTGATAGATATTTAAAGCAAATAAGGATAGAAGAGAATTTCCTAAAAGCACGTAACAATTGTTTAAAGCGTGAAATAGGAAGATGTGAAAATTTTTCTTCGTTTCAGTCGTTAATGAACGATAAAGATTATTCATTTGGTTTATCAAAAAAAATTATCCTAAGATTGATAATCCAAAACAATCCTATTATCGCTAATAAAATAATTGAGGATGGTATTCGTACTTTATACTATTTTTTTGATTACACAGATTTTTCTTTTTTAGTTAATTTTTATGGGAAAGACATTGCTCAAAACTATATAAATAATTATTGTGAGAGATATTTATTCATTGAGAAAAAGCCAGTACTTAATAAACGAATACGTATTATGAAACGATTGCTTGACATATTTACGCAGCAAGCTGAATTAAAAGTTTGTGGTTTTTATGATGATAAGAATAACTTATATATAAAAAAAATTTATACTTTCGTAGACGGTGACTTATACAGTATTCCGTACTACTATTTAGATTTTACGACTTTTATTGACGCAGTTGACAATGATCTTTCAGACTGCGATATAAGTACATCATTAGAGACTGGAATTGATTATCATAAGTATAAAACCAATGTAAATACTAAATTGCCGAAGGATAAAAAATACGATCAGTATAGTATTCAGAAAAAATATTATAATGGTAGTTTTTATGTTACACAATCATGGTACGATAATCATAATAAAGTGTTGACTTATGAAAATGATTTTCAACTAATGTGTGACTTTCTGTTCTTTTTGCAAAATGATTTATCAAACGCTGATTTTCTTTTTTGTGAAGATTTATCATGGATTAAAAAACTTAATAATATTAAAGTTGATAATATAAAAGTTAGAAGTGAAATCGCAAAAAAAATACAATACCCATTTAAATGTTTAGAGCAAAGACAAATGGCTTGTTTGGAATATGCTTTAACTGAAGAGAAATCAAGCTACGAAGTATTCTTAAACAAGCGAAGGGTTGATTGTGATTATAATGGAGTTGTTTCGTATATAACTGACATTCACTTAATGCATAAGTTTAATATTTGGAATTGTATTACTGAAAACGATGAAGAATATGTAATAGAAAGAATGGTTCAAGAATTAAGTATTGATAAATCAGATATAAAGCTTATAGGTGGAGATATTTCTAGTGATTATAGTATTTACAAGAAATTCTTACGAAGTCTTGGGCAAAACACAATCAAAGGCTCTGTATTTATAACTTTAGGGAATCACGAATTGTGGCCGTTTAGTTATGTAAATGATGGGGAAAATGAGACGTATAAGATATCTGTGAATGATATTGTATCAACATATAGACAGTCAATAGAAGAGAATGGTTTCCATTTAATCCACAATAGTTTGTATTATTGGGAATGTCCACCCTTCTATTATGGTAGTAGTGCTATCGAAATAAAAGAAGATGAGTTGTCTGTTATAGATGAAATAGAGTTAAGAAATAAACTACGCAAAGCCGTCTTGGTTATATTTGGTGGGATTGGTTTTTCTGGCTACAACGATGTATTCAATGCTCAACAAGGAATTTATCGTTATACATTGGATAGGGCTGAGGAAATAAACGAATCTATAAAATTTGAAAAATTGTATAAAAAAGTAGAAAAAGCCTTATTTGATAAGAATGTAATAATTTTTACCCATATGCCGATAAAAGATTGGTTGAAAGATGAAAAGATTAATGAAGGATTTGTATATGTAAATGGTCATAACCATCGTAATTATTATTATGATGATGGTAAAAAGAGAGTATATGCGGATAATCAAATAGGTTATAAAACCAAAAACATATCTTATAAGAATTTTTCTATACATATGGACTACGATTGGTTTTCCGATTATAAAGATGGCATATACGAGATAGATAGAAACGACTATTTGAACTACTATCGAGGAATAAATGAAATCATTTCATTCAATAGAAAATTTGACCAATTATATATTGTTAAGCGAAATGGTAGTTATATGTTTCTAATGAAAGCAAATAGAGGAAAACTATATATTTTAAATGGAGGGAGTATAAGGAAAGCAAGTGTAAACGATTTAAATTATTACTATAATCTTTTGCCGAATTATGTTGATGCAATAAAATTGTATTTAGCAGAGTATTATGAAACTCAAAAGAAATATGCAGAATTTGTTAAAGAGTTTGGAGGGCAAGGAACCATACATGGTTGCATAATAGATATAGACTTTTATAACCATATATATATGAATCCAATCGATGGTAAAATTATACCATATTATGCCTATGACATTATCGATAAAGTGGTTTTCAAAGATATTAAAAGTTTGTTGAAAAACAAGTGTCCTTCTTTGTATGTTTCATATAAGAAATGTGTTTCTTCAACTAATAAAGAACAATTACTTCGTATGGAAGGTAAGGATAACAAAAATGATACTGAAACTAAAGAATACTATGATACGGACATTTATAGGATCTCAAGGATTATTAAGAGTTTGCAATTTACATTAAGATATAGTCTAGTTCGAGTGTGGGATGATGAGATAGCCTTTTGTGAGCCTACTAAAGAAATTGGGAAAAGATTATTGATTGATTATTTATACCCTAAAAAAGCTAATTAATATGGAAGAGAGAAAAGAATTGTATATCGAGTTAAAGGACGAGGAATGGGAATATAAGGGTGTTACGCACGATAGAGACGTGGTGCGGGCGATAGTGTTTGACGACGAAGGATATCTTTATTTCGTGCGGGCGGTTAGAAACGACGAATTCGGCGAGGCGACTCTTATCGAGACTTCGGGCGGCGGCGTGGAAAAAGGGGAAGACCTCGTTCCCGCCGTAAAGAGAGAACTAAAAGAAGAACTCGGCGCGGACGTTGACGTGGTTTGCAAAATAGGCGTTGTGAGCGACTATTACAATTTGATATCGAGGCACAACGTCAACAATTATTACTTATGCAGAGTAAAGGATTTCGGCAATAAAAATCTCACCGAAGACGAGGTGGAACGCTATCATCTTTCCACGTTGAAGCTTACTTACGACGAAGCGATAGCGGAATACGAAAAACGCCGCGATTCACGGCTCGGCAGGCTCATAGGCAACCGCGAAACGCCTATCGTTACGGAAGCGAAAAGGATACTTGGCGATAAGCTCAAATAGCCGACATTATCATTCGAGTAGCGCGCAATAAGCGATTGCTACTTGATTTTTTAGTTACGGTCGTTTATAATAATTGCAAATACGCTATTGCTTGAGAGGCTTATATGGACAAACCGAAAATAGTCGAGATAAAAGAGGATATTACGTCGCGCAATAATCTTTTTGCGAAAGAGATAAAAGCGGAAATGAAGAGAAAGAAGATATTCTACCTTAACGTTATGGCTTCCCCGGGAAGCGGGAAAACCACCCTTATAACCAATCTCGTCAACCGTTTGAAGAACGACTATAAAATAGGCGTTATAGAAGCGGATATAGACTCGGACGTGGACGCGGTGAAACTGCTCTCGACCGGCGTAAAAGTGATACAAATGCACACGGCGGGCGCTTGTCATATCACCTGTCAAATGTCTTACGAGGCTTTATGCGCTTTGGGCGTTGAGGATCTCGACCTCGTTATTTTGGAAAACGTGGGCAACCTCGTTTGCCCCGCCGAATTCGACACGGGCGCGACCGAAAACCTCGTTTTATTGTCCGTTCCCGAAGGGGACGATAAACCCTTAAAATACCCCCTTATGTTCGAAGTCGCCGACGTGGTCGCAATAACCAAGACCGACGTAAAAGATATCTTTGATTTTTCCTTTGAAAAGGCGAAAGCCAACGTAAGAAAACGCAACGAAAATGCCGAGGTCTTCGTATTGTCCGCGAAGAAGGACGAGAACGTTGACGCGCTTGAACAATATTTGAGAAAAAGGATAGACTCGATTAAAAATGCTTGACGAAAACGCTAAAAAACAACGGGATTTTTTTAACAGACTCGCGCCCGAATGGCGTGAGAAACCCGAATATAAATTAAATGCGGAAAAGGCGCTTTCCCCCATCAAATTCAAGGTCGGCGAAAGGGTGCTTGACGTCGCTTGCGGAAGCGGCGCGTTGGACTCTACGCTACTTTCTTACGGCTTAAAAGTGGACGCGATAGACGTTTCGGATAAGATGATAGAGAAAGCTAAAAGCGACGAGAGGAACGCGGGCGTTAATTTCATCGTAGGCGACTTTTATCAACACGCGGGCGAATACGACAAGATACTCGTTTTCGACGCATATCCCCATTTTAAGGACAAAATCGCGTTCAAAAATTCCGCCGCGCGAATGCTTGGGAAAGAGGGCGAATTATGGATATTCTTCGACGACGGAAGAGAGGGGATAGACTCTCATCACGGCGGGTTAAGCGATATCTCTGTGGGGTTGAGGCTTCCCGAAGAGGAAAGCGAGGATTTAGCCCCCGAGTTTACGCCGTTTTTCGTGTATTCCGACGAAAAGTCGTATTATTTGGGATTAAAACGCAATTAAGATGGATAAATATCTCTTTACAAAAACATATTTATAATATATAATTGAAAATAGAGAGGTAAGCTCTCGAACGTAAGACGATAAAAGCCCGCTTAAATATGGAAGTAAAGACGATTTTATTGAAGAAAAGCGTATTTGAAGACAACGACCTGTCCGCCGCAAAACTCCGTAAAGAATTGGCGGATAAGGGCGTTTTTTTAGTAAACGTTATGTCTTCGCCCGGGGCGGGTAAGACGAGTACGCTCGTCGCTTTGATAAACGAGCTTTCTTCTTCGTACAGGATAGGCGTAATGGAAGCGGATATAGATTCGGACGTCGACGCCGTAACGGTCGCCAAAAAGACGGGTTGCCCATCGGTGCAACTTCATACCGACGGAATGTGCCACCTCGACGCTGAAATGACGAGACAAGGTCTTAACGAACTCGGCGACGGATTCGATCTTATATTCCTGGAAAACGTGGGCAACCTCGTTTGTCCCGCCGAGTACGACACGGGCGCAAGTATGGATATGACCATCCTTTCGGTTCCCGAGGGGGACGACAAGCCTTTGAAATATCCCCTTATTTACTCTAAATGCGACCTCGTTCTTATTAACAAGATAGACGCGTTGCACTATTTCGATTTCGATCTCGAAAAGTGTGAAAAGAATATATTATATCGTAATCCTTCCGCAACGATCATTCCGATCTCCGCAAGGCGCGGCGACGGGATAGGAGCGGTCGTACAATATTTCAAAAAAATACTCGATCAAGGAGAATAATATGCCTAAACAAAACGACAAGATTATCAGTAAGTACCAAGGCGAAGCGGAACTTCAAGAGAAGTACGCAAAACTCGGTAGAAAGGTTACCGACGTAGTCGCGCATAAAATCGGCGGTATTACCGCGGACGATCCCGAATATTGGGGACTTCGCGAGATGCTCACGCCCGAGATGGTGGACATTTGTCTTAAAATGAAATTGCGTAAGCATTATACCATCGAGGAATTGCAAAAGATGAACCCCGAGTTCGAGCCCGCAAGACTGCAGGAATTGATGAACGAAATGTCGGTCATCGGCTTTATCGAGTACGATTACGGCGATTGTTATCCCGACCACGACGGCGTGTTGAGACACACCAACAAGGTCAAGAGATATCGCTTGCCTTTCTTCGTTCCCGGCAGCGCCGAATTGTTCAACTCTTCGGTGGATAGAATCGAAAGAAATCCCGCCGTCACCTCTTTCTTCGAGAGAATGACCTTTATTCCTTTGGCGGGTATAACCCAAATGGTTCGTCCCGGCGGCGACGGTATCGGTATGCACGTAATCCCCGTTGAAAAAGCCGTTCAAGCGACAAACGAATCCATCGACTTGGAACGTATCTCTTATTGGCTCGACAAGTACGAAGGGCATATATCCGCGGGTATTTGTTCTTGCCGCGCGTCCCGCGCAGTTCTCGGCGACGGTTGTACCGACAACGAAGACGATTGGTGCGTACAACTCGGCGATATGGCGGACTACACCGTGGAAACGGGGAGAGCGCATTACATAACCAAAGAGCGCGCCCTCGAGATTTTCGAGCTTGCCGAAAAGAACGGTTACGTTCACCAAATCACCAACATCGACGGTGAAAACAAGATATTCGATATTTGCAACTGTAACGTCAAAATATGCAATGCGTTGAGAACCTCGCTTTTGTTCAATACGCCCTATCTCTCTCGTAGCGCGTACACCGCGAACGTAGAGAAAGAGAAGTGCGTCGCTTGCGGAAAGTGCGTTGAAGTGTGCCCCGCCGGCGCAGTAAAGCTCGGTCAAAAGCTTTGTAAGAAAGACGGTAGCGAAGTCAAGTATAAACACGCGCCTTTGCCCGACAACAACATTTGGGGCGAATACGCTTGGGATGAAGAGTACAGAGATACCGCGAGAATGAGCAACACCTATCCTCAAGGCAGCGCGCCTTGTAAGGCGGCTTGCCCCGCGCACGTTCCCGTACAGGCCTACCTTAAACTCGCTCGCGACGGCAAATATCGCGAGGCTTTGGCGATGATAAAGACCGAGAATCCTTTCCCCGCCGTATGCGGCAGAGTATGTAACAAACGTTGCGAAGACGCTTGTACGAGAGGACAAATCGATAAGCCCGTATCCATCGACGCGGTTAAGAAATTCGTAGCCGACCTCGAATTGAAGGCGGAAAACAGATATATTCCCGATAAGGTAGTCCAATCCGTCCACGGAAAATTCGACGAGAAGATAGCCATAATCGGCGCGGGCCCCGCGGGTTTGAGCGCGGCTTACTATCTTGCCGAGATGGGTTATAATCCCACCGTGTTCGAGAAAAACGAGAAGCCCGGCGGTATGCTTACTTACGGCATTCCTTCTTATAAACTCGAAAAAGACGTTATCGAAGCCGAAGTCGACGTTTTGAGAAAGCTCGGCGTCGAGATCAAATGCGGCGTGGAAGTAGGTAAGGACGTCACTATCGACGAACTTAAAAAGCAAGGCTATAAAGCGTTTTATATCGCCATCGGTTGCCAAGGCGGCAGACGTCCGGGCGTAGAAAACGATAAGGCTGTGGGCACCGAAATAGCGGTGGAATACTTAAAAGGCGCTCTTGATAAACAAGTCGAATTCGACGGCAACGTGGTAGTAGTTGGCGGCGGTAACGTCGCGGTAGACTGCGCGAGAACGGCGAAGAGACTCAAAGCCAAATCCGTTAAGATGATTTGCTTGGAAAGCGAGAAGGAAATGCCCGCTTCCAAAGAGGAAATCACCGAGACCAAAGAAGAAAATATCGAAATAATGAACGGTTGGGGTCCCAAGGAAGTCAAAGTCGACGCCGAGGGCAAAGTGGTAGCCGTCGTATTCAAGAAGTGTTTGAGAACGATAGATCCCACCACGAAGAAATTCTCCCCCGTTTACGACGAAACGGTTACCGTCGAAGTACCCGCCGATAAGGTGGTATTCGCTATCGGTCAAGCGATAGAGTGGGGCGACTTGCTCAAAGGAACCAAGGTGGAATTCTGGCACGGCAACTATCCCGTAGCGGATAAGTTCACCTATCAAACCGCGGACGAAGATATATTCGTAGGCGGCGACGTTTACACCGGTCCTCGTTTCGTCATCGACGCCATCGCTGCGGGACACGAAGCGGCGGAAAGTTTGCATCGTCACGTCAGACCTCGCGCTTCTATGACCATAGGTAGAGATAGAAGAAACTACACGCCTTTGGACAAAGAAGACCTCAAATATCCCGAATACGACAAAGCGGGCAGACAGGAAGCGGGTATGGACGAAACCGTCGATCACAAGAATTCCTTCAAGGACGCTCATAAGACCTTGACCGAAGAACAAGTCAAGATCGAGACCAAGAGATGTCTCTCTTGCGGCGCTTCCTACGTCGATCCCAATAAGTGTATCGGTTGCGGTCTTTGCACTACGAGATGCCAATTCGACGCCATCCATCTTTTGAGAGATCATCCCAAATGTTCGGATATGAGAATAGCCGAAGACAAGGTCACCGGTTTGCTTTCCTACGCGGCTAAACGCGCGTTCAAGATAATCGGTCACTTAGGCAGCGAGGAGGCGAAGGAACTCAAAGCGAAGCGTAAAGCCTACAAGAAAGCGCAAAAAGAACAAGAAGCGTAAATCCTATAAGAAAGCGCAAAACGCTCGGCTCGTCATCCCGAGCGAAGTCGAGGGATCCCCTAACGCGAAGCAGCAAAAGCTAAAAACTCGGACGAGACGTTTCGACTACGCTCAACGTGACGAACGATTATTAAACTTATGCGTAACAGTACGAAAAACGCTTAACGTATTGTAAGTACAAGTACGTCATCCCGAGCGAAGTCGAGGGATCCCCTATTAAAATAAAAAGGAATGAATATATCGCTTTAACTATGCACGAACTCGGAATAGTAATGAACGTAATATCGCAGGTCGAGAAGGTCGCCGAAGAAAACAAAGTGAACGCCGTCAAAGCGCTCACTATGGAAGTCGGCGAAGTCTCTTCCGTCGTGCCCGATCTTTTCAAGGATTGTTTCGAGTGGGCGAAAAAGAGAACGAAGTATATGACGGACTGCGAACTCGACCTCGTCGTACTCGAAGCGATATCCTATTGTAGGGACTGCAAGAGCAATTACAAAACCACGACTTACGCAAAAGAATGCCCGCATTGTAAGAGCGTAAACACCTATCTCATAACGGGCAACGAGATCAATATTCACGATATAAAAGTGATTTAGACGAAAGGCGTAGGCAAAAAAAGGACTGCGAAAACGAGTTTCCTTTTGGAATAAAACGTCGTTTGCAGCCCTTTTTCGTTATCAAATCGACGGATAAAAGTATCAGTCGAAAATGTGTTCGTAGAGGTATTCGTAAATGGACGTCGCTTTGTCTTGCCAGGTATTTGCGGCGTAACGAGCGCTATCCTTGTTCCCCGCGACGATCTTGAATTCAAGTAGTTTATTCGAAGAAGAAGGGTCGGAAATGGATAACTTCACCGTATAAGTGCCGTCGGCATTGAGAAAATAGTCGGCGTCCAATTCCTGTCTTTTGCGGTATTCGTACTTCTTTTTGTTTACCACGTCTACTATTTGTTCGCGGGTGGAAGAGGGTATCTTCGTGTAGAAGTTGGCGATGCAAAGCCTTCCTTCAGCGGTGATGTTGTAAAAGACCTTTCCGTTTTGACGGGAAACGTGCAGGAAATTTGCGTCGTTGAGTTGGCCCAACGCGCTCTTACAACTCATATAAGTCATCCAAGGATTGTCTTGATAGCAGATAGAAATAATAATGTCTTCAGATAGTGCTACTTCCATTCTATCCATTAAGTAAAGTATCTTCAATTTATCAATATTATCGTTATCAACCATAAATTCGCCTCTTGAGTGTGGTAATATGTATTTTATCATATATTCTTTATAAATAAAACAATATTTTGAAAAATTTTTTCTTATATCAATATATTGTGGTCGTTTTCCCGCCGACATACTATTTAACCCACAATATGTTGTTTCGGTAGCATATTAACGCGAAAATCGCCCGTCAGGATAAAACCGAAAATTGTCTTGATTAGAGCCGAAGTTAGTGATATAATAGAAAAGTAACAGCGGAGGTAATATGAGTTTAACGAGAGAACAGGAATACGCTATGTTCGATAGCGCCGTAAAAGCGATAATCGGTTCGAGTACGTTGATGCTTTCAACCTGTTTCGACGATCTTTTGAAATTGATCTCTTACGACGATCCTATAAGGATATGCGTCACCGATTGCTATAATTCCATCGATTACGAACGCTTGCTCGTCACCTCTTTCGAGAAGAAGGACGGTAAGTTTTCGGTCGACCTTCCAAGCGGAAATAAGGCTATCGTGGGCTTCGTCACCAAGTTGATTTACGAATTCCATTTGGGTACGCAATCCTTCGACAAGCTTATGATTTCCCTTTACGGAAGCAGTGGGGACGAGTCTATGAGATATTTTTCGAGAGACGTTCTCAACCCCTATCGCGAAGCGTTCAGACAGGTGTTTTTGTACGAAGTAGGCGACGTTCCCGAGGCCACGGTCGAAGAAGCGGCGCGAGAGATAAACCCCGCGGTTTTCAACGAACTATACGCGATTGTCGCCAATTTGAGAAGCGAAGTCGAGGGCAATAATAAACTGAATAACGAAAAACGCAGCGCTCTTATGGAACTCATCGACGGGCTTTGTTATACGATAGAAAAGTCGGACGGTCGCGCCGTGAAAGCCTCTTGGCTGGGTATGAGTATGGCTCTATCTTCGGAAAAGGCTTGCGAGAACTCGTTATCCCGCCTTGAAACTTTACTTCAAAGGTATATGCTTATTTAGAGGTAACGAAAAAGTATTTACTCTCTCGTCTTCGAGCAATCTCTCGAGTACGAGAGAGTATTTTTTGTATTGGTAGTCCAAAAAGAAGACGCGAAGTGGGGATTCGTCCCCGTAAATATCGGCTTTTGAAACGCTATCCCCTATTTCTATGATCTTTTCGGGTAAGAACACGCGGGATAAAATCCCTTTAACGAGCCCGTAATGCGTGCAACCCAATATCAAAGTAGGGGCGGCTATTCCTTTCGCCGTACGGGAAACGTAATCGAATATCTCTTCTTCGCTCGCGTCATCGTCTATAAGGGTGGCGAGAAGGGGTAACGCTAAACACTTTATTCGTTCGTTCGAACGTGAAGCGAAGTTTTTAACCGAGAATTCCGTCCCTAAAAACAACGCGTCCCCTTTAATTGCTTCGAATTCGTATCTCAACCTTGAAAAAGGAATATTCAAACGCATATTTTCGGAAGCGACGGACGCGGTGTTGCAGGCGCAAACCACCTTTTCGCAACCTAACCTTTCGAGGAAACGGCAATCATCGCGGACTATCCGTTTTAACGACTCTTTGTCTTTCGAGCCGAAGGGCGCGTTTGTTTCGTCGCCGAAATAGAGAACGTCGCCGCCGACGCCCTCTTTTATCGCTTTCGCAAGGACGGTAAGTCCCCCTTTACCGCTATCGAAAAACCCTATCATAACCTCGCTATAAGGATATGCGCCCGTGTAAAGAAAGGTTGCTTTTTATCTCGTTTTTTCTTTCGTAAAGAGGGAAAATGAAAAAATTTTTTAATAATCGATATAAAATCAGTTGATAAAAAAACATTCTTATAGTAATATATAAAAGGCCAATGAGGTTAATAAATTATCCAGAGGGGTAACAAAATGAAAGTTTTTGATACAGAAAGTATTCGTAACGTGGCTTTGATAGGTCACGGCGGCGAAGGTAAGACTTCTCTTGCCGAAGCCATGATGTTTAACGGTAAAACCATCGACAGACTCGGTCGCGTAGACGACGGTACTGCTACGATGGACTTCGACGCGGAAGAGGTCGCTCGTAAGATCTCCATCGGTTTGGGTTTGGGCTACACCGTTTGGAAAGATACCAAGATCAATATCCTCGACACTCCGGGTTCCTTCGATTTCGAAGGCGAAGTTGTCGCCGCTTTGCACGTAGCGGACGGCGCGGTCATCGTTACCAGCGCGAGCGGTAACCTTTCGGTCGGTACCGAGAAGGCGATCGAAATGATCAACGAACGCAAAATGCCCGCTATCCTTTTCATCAACGGCGTCACCAAAGAAAACGCCAACTATCTTGAAACGGTTTCCGCTATCAGAGAGACCTACAAGAACGTTATCGCGGCTGAAATCCCCATCGTTGCCGGCAATCAAATGAACGGTTACGTCAGCGTATTGGACGGCAAGGCTTACGATATGAACGGCGCTGAAATCGCTATCCCCGCCGCTTTCCAAAGCGCGTATGAAGAAGCGAGATTCGAACTCGTCGAAAAGGCTGCCGAAGCATCCGACGAATTGATGGAAAAATATTTCGAGACCGGCGATTTGTCCGAAGAAGACGTTCTCGCAGGCGCGAGAGTTTTGGTTGAGAACTGCGACCTTATCTTGGCGGTCGGCGGTAGCGCGACTCAAAACGTAGGCGTAAAAGAGCTTATGAACAAGATCGTTGATATCGTTCCCACGCCTAAGACGAAGGCGAGCGCTACCTGTTTGCAAGTTTTCAAATCCATCGTAGACCCTTACGTCGGCAAACTTTTGATGTTCAAAGTTATGGGCGGTACGTTGAACGCGGGCGACAACCTCGTAAACGTTTCCAACGATAAGAGCGAAAGAGTCGCTTCCATCTATTGCATTAAGGGCAAGAAGCAAGAGGCGGTCGATAAATTCAACGCCGGCGATATCGGCGCAGTAGCGAAACTCGGTTACACCAAGACCGGCGACGTTCTTTGCGATCCTCAAAACAAGACCGAACTCGATCCCATTCCTTTCCCCGTTCCCGTTATCAGCCTCGCTATCAACGCGTTGAAGAAGGACGACGAAGAAAAGGTCATTTCCGCGGTATATAAAGTACTCGAAGAAGAAAGCACCGTTCGTATCGAAAAGAATGCCGAGACCAACGAGACCTTATTGCAAGGTTTGGGCGAGACTCAACTCGATATCATCGTCAAGAAAGTTAAGAATAAATACGGTTTGGACGCTATTTTGAGAGAGCCCAGAGTTTCTTACAGAGAGACCATTCGTAAATCTTCCGAAGCGGTCGGCAGACATAAGAAACAAAACGGCGGTAGCGGTCAATTCGGTCAATGCTCCGTTCGTTTCGAGCCGGGCGCGGCTGACGGCGAATTCGAATTCGTCGACGCGGTCGTAGGCGGCGCGATACCTCGTCAATATATCCCTTCGGTTGAAAAAGGTCTTCGCGAAGCGGTCAAGACGGGCGTTTTGGCGGGATACCCCATGATCAACGTTAAAGCAACCGTATTCGACGGTAAGTACCATCCCGTAGACAGTAAGGAAATCGCTTTCATCTCCGCGGCTAAACTCGCGTACGACGAAGGTATCCCCGCTGCGGGTCCTTACTTCCTCGAACCCATTATGGACGTTAAGATCATCGTTCCTTCCAGTTACCTCGGTGACGTTATGGGCGATATCAGCAAACGTCGCGGCGGCATCAAGTTCACCGAAGAAGTCAACGGTAAGCAAATTATAACCGCTACCGTTCCTCAAGCGGAAATGTTGAAGTACGCCACCGACTTGCGTTCTATGACTCAAGGCAGAGGTAAGTTCACTATGACCTTCGCCGAGTATCAAGAAGTTCCCGCTTCCAATAACGATAAGATCATCGAAGACGCGAAGAAACGTCGCGCCGAACTCGAAGCGAGAAAGTAATCGTTAAATAATTAAAGCATAAAACAGGCTACGATTAATAGTAGTTACCCGAATAGGGGATCCTTCGACTAAGCTCAGGATGACGTGCTTATTCAAAAATCGTCATATTGATCGAAGTGTAACGGAGTCGAAATATCCCTCGTTGGATTAACGAACGTTTTTCGTAGCCTTTTTTGTTGCAACGCAAACGCGATAAACCGTTACGCAAACGCGTAACGGTTATACGGAAACGCTAACGCGAATTTTTATAACGCTTTTTTATTTGACATATTAAATATAATTGTAGTAAACTAAAAATACAAATAAATAATATATTAAGATTAGAGGCGCGATTGGCAAAGAGTATCCGAGACGAGAAGTCTGCAAAAGACGTTTCGGGGAAAGGTGTCGTCGCCGAAAGGGCTGTTGCAAGCAGTTACTTGGTTTTGCGGAATAATATCCGTAAGACTGTCGCGTATGCGGAGTGCTATCTTAAAACGATCTATCGTTTACGATATTGCCGAGCCTCAGCGCGCTCGGCTTTTTAATGAAAAGGAGATTATATGAAAAAGACTATTTTCAGCGGAGTTGCTACGGCGCTTATTACGCCGATGAATGAAAAAGGTATAGACTACGACAAGTTCGGAACGCTTATCGATTGGCAAATAGAAGAGGGCATTAACGCTTTGGTCATTTGCGGTACGACGGGCGAAAGTTCCACTTTGGGCGATGACGAACACAGGGACGCCATCACTTTCGCGGTAAAGCGCGCCGCCGGTAGAGTGCCTATCATCGCGGGTACGGGTAGTAACGATACCGCGTATGCGTTGGATCTTACCAAGTGCGCTTGCGATTCGGGCGCCGACGCGGCGTTGGTCGTGACGCCTTATTACAACAAAGCGACTCAAAAGGGCTTGATACAAATGTACACTCAAATCGCGGACAAGAGCAGTATACCCCTTATTTTGTATAACGTTCCCTCTCGTACGGGCGTGAATATCGAGCCTTCCACTTACGCGGCTTTGGCGGATCACCCCAATATCGCGGCTATCAAAGAGGCTAACGGCAATATCAGCAAAATAGTGGAAACCATGTCTTTGGTAAACGGAAAACTCGATCTCTATTCGGGCAACGACGATCAAATCGTTCCCTTGATGTCTTTGGGCGCGAAGGGCGTTATCAGCGTTTTATCCAACGTCGCACCTCGTCAAACCTTGGAAATCTGTAATAAATTCTTTGCTGGCGATATAAAGGGCAGCGCGGAATGTCAATTTAGGTTGCATCCTCTCATCGACGCCTTGTTCAGCGAGGTGAACCCCATTCCCGTAAAGGCGGCTATGCACGCTATGGGATTTTGCGACAGTTTCATTCGTCTGCCTCTTACCGATATGGACGAAACTAAAAAGGCGAAAATGCTCGATTTGATGAGAAAAGAAGGCATCGCTTTGAAGGTGTGATATGAAAGTATTGATAAACGGCGCCGCGGGCAGAATGGGTAAAGAGGTCGTGAAACTCTGCGAAGAGGGTTTCGCTTCGTCTTCCGTCGCCGCGAAGATAGATAAGATAGGCGGAGAATACCTCTCTCTCGACGCTTTTTCGGGGGAAGCCGACGTAATCGTGGATTTCAGTCATCATACTTGTGCGTCAGAGGTTTGCGACTACGCCGTAAAACGTAATATCCCCGTAGTCATAGCGACGACCGGGCATACCGAAGAAGAAAAGGCGATAATAAAATCCGCCGCCGAAAAAACGGCTATATTCTATTCGGGCAATATGAGCGTAGGCATCGCGGTTTTGAGAAAACTCGTCAAGGCTGCGGTCGCAGCGTTCCCTTCGGCTAACGTGGAAATTGTGGAAACCCACCATAACCGCAAGCTCGACGCGCCCTCGGGCACGGCTCTTATGCTTGCCGACTCGGTAAAGGCTGTAAGACCCGACGCTTACGAAGTTTACGGTAGAGAGGGACAGTCTAAACGCGATCCCAATGAAATAGGAATGCACTCACTGCGTTACGGCAATATCGTAGGTATTCACGAAGTGTTTATAAGCACCGACGCCGAGACCATAACCCTTAAACACGAAGCTCATTCGAGAGCGGTTTTTGCGGAAGGCGCGCTCGTCGCCGCCGGTTACATGGTGGGTAAAAAGAGCGGTCTTTACGCTATGGAAGATCTTTTGAGGGATAAAGAATGAAAGTAAGTTTTACCAAAATGCAAGGCGCGGCTAACGACTATATTTACGTCGATTGCTTTAAGGAAACGATCGACGATCCGTCCTCTCTCGCCGTCGCTATGTCCCCTCGTCACTTCTCGGTCGGCGCGGACGGGTTGGTTTTGATAATGCCTTCCTCGGTCGCGGACGCAAGAATGAGAATGTTCAACGCCGACGGTAGCGAGGGAAAAATGTGCGGTAACGCCATTCGTTGCGTAGGCAAATACGTTTACGACGCGGGCTACGCGAAAAAAGAGGTCGTCACCGTAGAGACTTTGAGCGGTATAAAGACCTTGAAAATGAAAGTGGAAGACGGCGTTGCCGTCGGAGCTACCGTGGATATGGGTATCGTCACCACCGATCCGAAAGTCATTCCCATATCAAGCGAAGAGCCGTACGTCGATAAATCCCTCGTAATAGACGGCAAGGATTACAAAGTGACCTGCGTTTCGGTCGGTAATCCGCACGTTGTCGTTTACGTCGATAACGTTGACGATTTTGACGTTTTTGGCGTGGGAAGTAAGTTTGAGAAGGACGCGTTTTTCCCCGAAAGCGTTAATACCGAATTCGTCGAAGTCGTCGACTCAACCCATCTTAAAATGAGAGTATGGGAAAGGGGAAGCGGCGAGACCTACGCTTGCGGTACGGGCGCTTCGGCTACCGTCGCGGCGAGTTGTTTGAACGGTTTGTGCCCTTACGACGTTCCCGTAGAGGTGAAACTTTTAGGCGGCAACCTTTATATAGAAGTTAAAAAAGATCTCCGCGTCTTTATGACGGGCGCGGCTAAAAAAGTTTACGACGGAGTATACGAATATGAAGATCAAGGTAAATGAAAATTTCGGTAATCTTAAACCCAATTATTTGTTCAGCGAGACCGCTCAAAAGGCGAGAAAATATCGCGCCGAGCATCCCGATCAAAAGGTTATCAGTTTAGGGATAGGCGACGTAACTCAACCTCTCGCTCCCGTAGTTATCGAGGCGATGCAAAAGGCGGTATTAGAGATGGGCGTCAAAGAAACTTTCCGCGGTTACGCGCCCGAATACGGCTACGATTTTATTCGCGAAGCGATAGCGGGTTACTACGTTAATAAATTGAATATTGCGGTCAAAGCGAACGAGGTGTTCGTCGGCGACGGCGCGAAAAGCGACCTCGGCAATATCGTGGATATCTTGGGCGATAATAGAATATTGATACCCGATCCCGTTTATCCCGTTTATATGGACAGTAACATTATGAGCGGTAGAAGCGTTACGTTGCTTCCGGCGACCGCGGAAAACAACTTCCTGCCCACACCGCCCGACGACGATATCCCTTCCGTCGTGTATCTTTGTTCCCCAAACAATCCCACGGGCGCGGTCTACGACTACGATAAACTCAAAAAGTGGGTTGATTACGCTAAAAAGACGGGTTCTTTGATAATATTCGATTCGGCATACGAAAGCTACATAAGAGAGGATCTTCCTCATAGTATATTCGCAATAGAGGGCGCGCGAGATTGCGCTATCGAGATAAACAGCCTTTCCAAAATGGCGGGTTTTACGGGTACTCGTATGGGTTACACCGTCATTCCCGAAACCCTTACTTCGGGCGAGTTCAATTTGAACAAAATGTGGGCGCGCCGTCAGGCTACCAAATTCAACGGAGTGCCTTACGTCGTTCAAAGAGCGGGCGAAGCGGTGTTTACCGAAAGAGGACTTAAAGAATGTAAGGATCTCGTCGACTACTACCTTGAAAACGCCAAACTCATCGCCGAACTTCTCGAAAAGAAAGGCGTATGGTTCACGGGCGGCGTGAATTCCCCCTATATTTGGCTGAAATGCCCCGACGGCTTCGATTCTTGGTCGTTCTTCGACTACCTTTTGGAAAAGGCGCAGATAATAGGCACCCCCGGCGTAGGCTTCGGCGCGAACGGGGAAGGATATTTCCGTTTGACCTCTTTCGGCAGTAGAGAAAACACTTTGGAAGCGGTCGCAAGGCTCGACAAACTATTGTAAGATTTGACTATCGAAAAAGCGATTCGGTCGATCGTCGTTAAAAGCGGCGAAAAACCTTCGAGTGGTTTATAGGTATTTATAATAACAATAAATGTACGTTAGATAATAAAAGTCGGGGTATATCCCCGAAAAAGAGGTAATTATGTTACACGACAATTTATCGGTCAACGAATCGGGTAATCTCGCGTTTTGCGGTAAAGATACCGTTGAACTCGCAAAGAAATACGGCACCCCCTTAATGCTTCTCGACGAAGAGGGCATTCGCTTTCAAATAAGACGGTATCTTCGCGCAATGAAGAGCAGTTTCGGAGAAGGTTCTTTCCCTTTATACGCGGGCAAAGCTCTTTGTATAAAAGAGATATACCGCATTGCGAAAGAGGAAGGTATAGGCGTAGACCTCGTTTCTTCGGGCGAAATATATACCGCGCTTTCGGTGGGATTCCCTCTCTCTAAGGCGTTTTTCCACGGCAATAACAAGACGGACGCGGATATCAAATACGCGATGGATAACGGGATAGGGTATTTCGTCACCGATAACTTCGAGGAACTCAACGCGGTAAACGAATACGCTAAAGAGAAGGGCGTTATCCAAAAGATAGTATTAAGACTTACGCCCGGTATAGATCCCCACACCCACGCGGCTATCTCTACGGGCAAAGTGGACAGTAAATTCGGCGTCGCTATCGAAACGGGACAAGCCGATAAGATAGTCGAATACGCTTTCGGTCTATCAAACGTTGCGCTCGTCGGCTTCCATTGCCATATCGGTTCGCAAATATTCGATATCAAGCCCTTTACCGACGCGGCGGATATCATGATAAAGTACATCGGCAAAGTCAAGGAAACGCTCGGTCGAGATATCGAGATATTGAATTTAGGGGGCGGCTTCGGCGTTCGCTACGTCGAGAGCGATCCCGTCATCGATTACGAAGACAATATCTTCCGCATTTCCGAACATATCAAGGACTATTGCGGAAAACACGATATAAAAATGCCTATAATAGTTATGGAACCCGGTAGAAGTATAGTCGCCGCCAACGGAATGACTTTGTACACGGCGGGCAGCGTGAAAGAGATCACGGGCTATAAAAACTATTTGGCTATTGACGGCGGTATGGGCGATAATCCCCGTTACGCGCTGTATAAATCGAGCTACACCGTCCTTAACGCGGGTAAAATGAACCTTCCCGCTGATTATAAATGCGTAATTGCCGGTAGATGTTGCGAAAGCGGCGATCTCATTCAAGAAGACGTCGTAATCCCCAAACCTCAAAGAAACGACACCATCGCGGTATTGGTAACGGGCGCGTATAACTATTCTATGGCTTCCAATTATAATCGCCTGCCCCGTCCCGCTATCGTCGCGATAGACGGGCAAGAAGAGAAGATCGTAGTAAAACGCGAAACTTTCGAAGACCTCGTCCGCAACGACGTTTGATAATAAGAGTTTTTTGAAAAACGATAATAAAAAGCATTATGAAAAACGCTTCCGCGATCACGGAAGCGTCCTTTTTATTTATAATAGTGATTTATTTATTCTAGATTAATTCCTTTCAAAACGTAGGTGTAATCGCCTTCGATTATTTCGACGGGAAGTTTAATAAGGCTCTTGCCTTCGAACTTGTAAGCGTCGTTTGCAAAGCTCATATAAGTAAACGTACCGTCGCCGTACTTGGCGGGTACCGCTATGCGGAAAGTAGAGCATTTGAACTCTATTTGCTTGCTTTTGTCGTCCAATAACTTGCTCTTCTTATCGGCTTCCGCGCTTATCTTTGCGACGGATATAGTGCGTACTTCGGCGGTGTCGTTGGAAACGACGCTCATACTCAAAGAATAGTTATTCTTTTCGGGACTGAATACCGAAGCGCGAATGACGGTGTAAAGGCTGTCGTTATCGAAAGTCGAAGCGCTTTTCTTGAAAGTATGTTCTTTGCCGTTTATGAGTATCGATCCTTTCTTGCTTCTGTAATCGGTGGTTACTTCGTAATCAAGAGCGTCGTTGCTGCTATCGTACTTTTTGTAAGAAGCGATGGGCGTCAAGGTGCTTGAAAGAATTACCTTCGAATAAATGGTGCTGCCCGCGTATTCGCCGCCGGTGATATTGAGGGAATACTCGCAATATCCGCCCGAAGATATTTCGTACTCGCCTGCGGGCGTGCTTTCCTTGCCGTTCAAGACGCGTTTGAAAGTATAGGTCATTTCGCCTATGACTTGTTCATTGTAAACTACGTCGTAGGTATAACTTTCCTTATCGAGCCAGCCGATGGAAAGCATATTCAGTTGGTTGACGTTACTGCACGCCGCGAATACGCCCGCGGTGGATACGAGTAATACCAACGTAATCATAACGAGAATTATCTTTTTCATAGTTACCTCTTTAATATTAGCTTTCGCCGCTATTATTGTACCATATTTACGCAAAAACACAAACAAGATTTTATATTGAATTATAAAAAATATTATTTTTTAGTTTCAAACGCGAAAAATCCCCGATATTTTTTGAAAAACGACCTATATATAAAACGCGAAAATCGAGCGACCTATAAAAAATAATTTGAAAAACGGATAATAAACATATTTGTCCAAAAAATACACCATTTGACGGTTGTTTTTCGATTTTTGGCGATTTATAATAAAAAGAGAAGAATAAATGTGTTATAATGAATAAAAAAACGAAGGAAGGATTATGATTAAGGTATTCAAAAGTAACGACGCCGATTATTGCGCCGAATCCCTTATTGAGTCTTTGCGTAACCGTAAAGACGACAGGGAAATATTCATTATTTGTCCCGACGCTTATACGTTTTCGGTTGA
Source organism: Clostridia bacterium (assembly GCA_017444385.1). GTDB lineage: Bacteria > Bacillota > Clostridia > Christensenellales > CAG-1252 > RUG14300. The sequence goes on from JAFSWQ010000013.1 coordinate 78,546, forward strand.
AAACCAATTGGCGGGAATAGACGGAGCGGGATTTAAAGCGGAAGTTATGAGTTTCAGCCGCTTCGCGTCCTTAATTCTCGGAAACAAAATCAAGAAGTGTTTGACGCCCGTGGGCTGCACTATGATAATGACCAAGGCGTTGTACAACGTCAAGGACGATTTGAAGTACTACGGCTCGTCTTTATCTCGTAAGGGATTCGTAAACGAGATATACAGCTCTATCACCGCGATAAGAAGCAGCGGTATTTCGGTGGACGATTTGTTAAGAGCCGCCGAAAAGATGAAGGGCTACAACGCGGGCAAGACGAGAGACCTCGCCACCATTTATAACGCGTACCTTAAAGAATTGCAGGGTAGGTATAACGATCCCACCACCCGCCTTGAAGCGCTCGTTAAAGAGATACCTAATTCGCAAAGGGTAAAGGACGGCGTATTCTGTATCGTTGACTTTTACGAATTCAACGCGGTTCAATATAAGGTGATCGAGCAACTTATGCGCAACGCCTACGAAGTGAATATCGCGGTAGTGGATCAAGGCGGCGGGCTCGGAAACAGGGCGATATATCCCGACGTTACCACCCAAGCCGTTAAGAATATGGGCAGGAAGGCGGGCTCACCTTATAAAGAGGTGGACTGTTTCTACTCGTTCAACGATTACTCGGATTCGATAATGAACAAACTTTACGACGTTTGCGGCGCGATAAATTGCAAAAAGGACGTCGAAGTCAAACTTCTCAATCCCCCCTCGCCTCAAGACGAAATAGACGGCGTTTTGAGAGAGATCGCCCGTCTCGTACGCGATGAAAACTATCGTTATAAGGATATCGCGGTGGTTGCGGGGGATATTTTAGACCCCACTATCGACAGCGCGTTCAGCGATTTTAACATCCCTTATTTCAAGAATAAGGAAGTTCCTTTGAGTGACGATCCCGCCGCAAAATACGTCCTTTCCCTTCTCAAACTCGCGGTCAACAATTACGAAAGAGAGACGGTTATTTCTTTCTTGCGAAATCCCCTTTCCCAAGTGTCCGCTCTCGATTCTCAAAAATTCGAGTTATTCGCGTTAAAATACGGCATAGATCGTTCGCGTTTCAAGAACCCCTTCGTTTATAGTACGAGCGGAAACATAAACGAGAAAGAAAAACTCGCTTTCGAGGAAGCGGAAAAGGTACGCGCTCGTTTTATCGAACAGCAAATAAAACTGGATTCTTCCGCTCTCGTAGAAACTTACGTCGACGCGTTAAGAGATCACCTTAAAGAGATAAAGTACGACAAACACTTTAAGGATTATTATTACTCTTTAAAAGACGATCGCGACGCTATGAACAGGGCGGCGCAAGTTCCCGAAAAACTCTCCGCCGCGTTGGATACTATGAAAGAGTTACTCTCGGGGCTCGAACTTAATCTCTCTGACTTCGCCGATTTGCTGCGCGCTTCTCTTGAAGCGGTCAAAATCGCTTTAATACCTTCCATTAACGATTGCGTGTTCGTCGGTACTGCGAAGGATTGTAAGTACGAAAAGGTCAAAGCGCTCTTCGTCATAGGCGCGGCGGAAGGTAAGATACCCGCCGAAGAGGAGAGCGGAAGTATCTTGACGGACAACTATAATTCCGAGTTGCAAAGCCACGACCTCGTGATAAGACCCGCGGTGAAAGAGGAAAACAAGTTTGCCAAATTCTGCCTTGCCGAGATTCTTTGCAAGCCGAGCAAATTGCTCGTCGTGAGTTGCCCCGAATACGACGTAAAAGGAGAAGCGGTGGTAAAATCCGAGTTATTCGATATGCTGTCGAGTATGTTCTCCGTGAAAGCCAAGAGCGGATTCGAGCACACGTTCGCTCAAAAAGCGGTCACCGAAAAACAATGCTTCAAACTTGCTTCGTACGGTGAGAAAAACGACAAAGATAATGAAAATAATTATAGCGCTCTGCGTTTGTCTTTGACCGAAGAAGACAGTAAAAAGGTAGATCGTATTTCCGAGCAGAGAAACAAGCCGGAAATAAAGGACGCCGCCGAACTGTTCTTGCCCAACAACAAGTCGAGCGTAAGCAAAATGGAATCCTATTTCTACTGCCCCTATCAATTCTTTATTCAGTATGGATTAAAGGCGCAAGAGAGGGAAACCGACGAAATAGCCGTCAACGAAACGGGTACCTTTATACACGAAGTCTTAGAAAGGTATTTCAAAGAGCATCTATCCACTTACGAAACCGATTCACCCGGTAAGAGAAGAATAGACGCCGAAGAGATCGCCAAGAAGGTTTTAGACGAAGATCCCCGTTTGAAATCCTTGAAAGAGGACGTCGGTTCGCGTAGGGTGGACAGAATGCTTTACGAAGCGGTCGACGTTACGGTCGACCTCGCCGAGTTGTCTTTGAAAGGGGATTTCCGCCCCAAATACTTGGAAGCGAAATTCGACGATAACGGCGGCTTGCTCAAATCCATCAAGTTGAAGTCGGGCACGGCTTTGACGGGAAAAATAGATAGAATAGACGTTTCGGACGATGATCTTATCGCCTTGGACTATAAAACCGGCGCGGTAGACGCAAAATTAAAAGACGTCTATTACGGTAGAAAAATACAGCTACTCGTCTACCTGAACGCTTTGAAGAGTATGTCTTATAGACCCGTAGGCGCGTTTTACGTCCCCGTAAACGCCTCTTACGGAAAGAGAGATTACGAGTTCGTCGGGCAAATGATAGATAGCAACGCGATTTATTTGAAACTCGACCGAGACCTTACCATTAACGAATCGAGCGAAGTAATAAGCGTTAAAAAGAAAAACGGCGCTATCAAGGGCGCGGGCGATCTGAAATGCGTCAAGGAAGATGAATTCGACGCGTTGATGGATTACGTTATGAGGCTATTGGAATACGGTGACGCTCGAATAAGAGAGGGGAAAATAGAACCCACCCCACTCGCGGACAGTTGCGATAATTGTAAAATGAAACACATTTGCTACGAGGCTGAGCCGAAAAGAAGAAAATCAACCGAAAAGAAGATAGAAGACTTTATTTACGCGGAGAAGGAAGAAGACGATGAGTAATAAGTGGACTGATGATCAAAAAATGGCGATAGAAAGCAAAAGTAAGACCATTATGGTAAGCGCGGCGGCGGGCACGGGTAAAACCAGCGCTATGATCGAGCGCGCGGTCAGGCTCATAGTGGATGAGAAAGTCCCTATCGAGCGAATAATGATGTTGTCTTACAACAACAAGTCGGGCAACGAGTTGAAAACGAAGTTAAGGAAGGCTCTCATCGAAAGGGCAAAATCCACCGCTGACGTTTCAATCCAAGATTGGATACGCGCTCAATTGGATAGTTTTTCCCGCGCGGACATAGGCACGATACACGGTTATTGCTTCGATATAGTAAAGGAATTCTTCTATAAAGTAGGGCAGTCCCCCGACCTCGTGGTAATAGACGAAAACGACTCTAACGAGTTAAAGGCGAAAGCGATGAAGGAAGCCTTCAAAGAGTACGAAGTAACCTCTAATATAATAGAGCTTATCGATAAACTCTCGTTAAGAAAGGACGACAAGTTTATAGGCATCGTCGAAAAACTGTACGACTATATGGTCGTACAAGAAGAAAGAGAAAAATGGTTGAATAATGCGTATGCGATATACGATACATCCGCCGATTTTGAAGATAGCCCCATCGCTCGCTATATAGTCGAATACTTCAATGACGTTTGCGGGAAGATAATGAAAATCGCTTCCTCGCAAGTGGAAAGGATCAAAAAAGGGGACGTAAGATGTGAAAAGTACGCCGAAAAACTAATACCTTATTTGGATAACTTTGACGAACTCGTGAGCGTTAGAGATTTGTTCAACGCATATAAGGATTTCGCCGCTAAAGGAAGACCGAGCGATCACCATGCTAGAATAAACATAGACGCTGATTTGTTCAACGAGATGAAAACGACTTACGATGCGTTTAAAGACAACGTTATCCCTCAAATGAAAGAATTGTTCGACTCTTCGACGAGCTACGAAGAATTGATCGATACCCGCAATAAAGCGGCGGAACAAGTGAAAGCGTTGATCGACGCGACTCTTATATTCCAAAGAAAATACGATGAATTGAAAACCGAAGAGGGCGTCGTCGACTTCCAAGACTTATTGAGATACACTTGGATCATTCTCAACGATAAAGAAGACGATGAAGAAGTCGGCAAGATATGCAAGGATATACGCTCCCGCCACGATTACGTCTTCCTCGACGAAGCGCAGGACGTCAACTATTTGCAAAACGCCGTCATTCGCAGTATAGCCGAGGGCGCGAATTTTTACGTCGTTGGCGACGTGAAACAAAGCATATATCGCTTCCAATTGGCTGAACCCAATATTTTCCTTAATTCCTTTAACGAGATATCCGGGAAGGGCGAAGGCATATCGTTCAGAGCCAACTTCCGTTCGGAAACCGATATCCTTGAATTCGTCAATCGCGCGTTTTCTATCCTTATGACTAAAGACTTCGGTAAGATCGCCTACGGCGACGAAAGCGCGGGACATAAATTCAATTTCACCCCGAAGGAATGTAGAAACGATATCCCCGCCGTCTCTCTTTTATTCTCAAACGGTTTAAAGCTTGAGAAAAACGACGCAGAATCCGAGGAAGAAGAGAATAAACCCGAAGAACCGAGCGGCGAAGAGCAAGAAGCGGGCGCGAAACCCGATAAGGTTTACGATATGTTCGCAGCGTCCACAGATAATAAGGCAAAGGACGACGCTTACGCCGAGGCGGGGCTTATCAAAGCGTATATCGACGAAGCAGTCGGCAAAATGGCATACGTTCCCGAGGACGGTGAAATTCATCACCGTAAGTTAGAGCATAAGGATATCGTTATACTTTACAGGGCGCGCAGTCAAGCTAATAAAACCTTGGAAGCGTTATCTGCGGCGGGCGTTCCTTTGAATTTGGGTAAATTCGAGGGCGAGATAGGTCAGGATGAACTCGATATGGTAATGGACTATTTGTCCATAATAGACAACGTTTACGACGACTACGCGCTCATCGCTTCCTTACACTCGTACGTGGGCGGAATGACCAACGAAGAGCTTGCCGACGTTAGACGGAAATACCCCCATGAAAAAACCTTCGCCGAAGCGTGTTTGCTTTACGCCAAATCTAATAACGAGTATGCAGACAAGTATAAACAATTCTTCGATGACGTAGAAAGATTCAGAAAGTTATCAGCCTACACCGAGGTATCCGAATTCGTTAAAATCGTGATGGAAGAGAGCGGTTTTGCGACTTATATCGCTTCGGGTTTGGGCGGATTGCAAAAGATAGCCGCCATTAACGGTTACGTTTACGGAGTTAAAGGTAAACAATGGGCGAACGATCTTCACTCTTTCGTCGTTCATTATAGAGAGAACGAAAAGCCCAAACTTAAAGGCGCGTCTTCGAGAGCGGACGGCGTTTCCTTCTATACCTGCCACGAAACCAAGGGTTTGGACTACCCCGTCGTTATTCTCGCGGGGTTATACGGCGATAAAAGAGGGGACGGCAAGAACATTCTCGTCGATAGAGAGTTCGGCGCGGCGATGGATTATTACGATCCCACCGACCAATCCATTCATACGCCTTTCGACGTGAACGCCACCGTGTTGAAGAAAAAGAACGACGAAAAAGAAGACGAATTGCGCCTACTCTACGTCGCTCTTACCCGCGCTAAATGCGCCCTCGCCATAGTTTGCGACGAAAGCAAGCCTTGCCCGGCTCTTCCCGAATTCGGCAAAAAGTTCGGCGATTGGATCAATTATTGCCTTGCCAATTATCCCGATACGTTCAAAGAGTATAAGCATTATCTAACGCCTTATCAATTCAACTTCAACGACGATGCCGATAATGATAAAAATAAAACCAAAAAGGGCACCTGTGGCGACGATAAGAGTAAAGAAGAAGAACAAGCCAAAAATGAGAAAATCGCCAAAATTCACGAAGAGGTCGAAAAAGTATTGAGGGCGGAATATCCTCATCGAGACGCCACCAAATTGCACAGCAAGTACAGCGTTTCCGAATTGAATTCGGAAGAAAAAATACCCGCGCCTAAACTCTTCGTAGAGGAAGAGGATAGGGCGAAGAAGGGTACGAACTACCATCTTGTAATGCAGTACGTCGATTTATTTGCCGAGACCGTCGAAGACGTTAAGAAGAGTATAGCCTCTCTCGTCGAAGACGAGATATTGACCGAGGAACAGGCGAGAGAGATAAAGCCCGAAGAGATACTCGCGTTCTTGAATACCTCGATTGGCGTTGAGGCTAAAAACGTCGAGACCCTTCGCGAAAAGAGGTTTATCTATCGCAAGAAAGCGAAAGAACTCAACGCTTACGGCTCTTCTGATATCGGCGACGAGGAAACCCTCATACAAGGCGTTATAGATATGCTTATTATAGGTGAAAAAGTCATACTCGTGGATTTTAAGAAGTCCGACTCGACCGACGAAGTTTTGCGCGATCGTTACAAAGAGCAACTCGATCTTTACGCCGAGGCGGTGGAAAAAGGACTATCGAGAAAGGTCGACGAAAAGTATCTTTACGTATTCGGACGGAATAAACTCGTCAAAATGTAATATCTTCGCGGCGAAGTATTCGCTTCTCGAAAGATAACTTTGCTTAAAGATCCTTTGAGAATAGTGTGCGACAAACGAGCAAAAACGGAATAGACGTTTCGACAAATTCAACGTGACGAATATCCTAACACCGTTAATTTAAGTTGTCATAAGCCCAAAACGCCCTTCGGGGCGTTTTTCTATATTCTTGCGTTTGAGTTATTCGATAAATCGGTTTATAAGTATTATTGATAGAAATAATAAATCCTGTTTATATGTCCAAAAAATACAGTAAAAAATGTCGAAATCCTCTTTTTTCACGACCGTAAAGCGTGCTATAATAAACCCATATTTTAATTATTACGGAGGCGAAAATGAAACAGGGATTCGATAACGCGGCATATTTGAAGATCCAATACGAGCATATACTCGAACGCGTTGAAATGTTCAGCAAACTTTACTTAGAGTTCGGCGGAAAACTCTTCGAAGACCTACACGCTGCGAGGGTTTTGCCGGGATATAATCCCAACGCCAAAATGATGCTTCTCGAGAAATTCAAGGACAAGGCGGAGATCATCATTTGTATAAACGCGGGCGATATCCAAAATAAAAAGCAAAGAAACGACCTCGGTATTCTTTACACCGACGAGGTTTTGAGATTGGAAGATATCTTCCGCAAGAGAGGTCTTACCGTCAGTAATATCGTCATCACCCAATTCAAAGAAGAGCCTTTGGCTATCGAATTCAGAGATAAACTCAAATCTTTGGGTAAAAACGTCTACGTCCATCGTCCTATCGCCAATTATCCCGCGAACGCGGAGTATATCGTTAGCGATCAAGGTTTCGGCGCGAACGACTACCTGCCTACCACCAAGCCTTTGGTCATCGTCACCGCCCCCGGCCCCGGCAGCGGTAAAATGGCTACCTGCTTGAACGAACTCTATCACGAGTACAAGATGGGCAAGACCGCGGGCTACGCGAAGTTCGAATCCTTCCCCGTATGGAATATGCCTTTGGAGCACCCCGTCAATATCGCTTACGAGGCGGCGACGTTAGAGCTCAAAGACCAAAATATGATAGACAGTTATCACTATAATAAATACGGTATAGTTACCGTTAATTATAATAGAGATATCAGTATATTCCCCGTCGTGCGCACTATGCTCGAAAAGATAACCAACCGCGACGATATCTATTTCTCGCCGACCGATATGGGCGTAAATATGATTAAATTCGCCATAACCGACGACGAGGTAGTGAGAAAAGCCGCTTGTGAGGAAATCGTTAGAAGATACTACAACGCTCTGTACGACTACGCTCATAACAAATGCGACGAATCTTTGGTAAATAGCGCCATCGTTTTGATGAACAAAGCTGGTATAGACGTTAACGTGAGAGCGGCGGTTTCGGCGGCGGAGGATAAGCAAAAGAAGAAGAACTGCCCCGCGGTCGCTATCGAGCTTCCCGACGGAACGGTCATTACCGGAAGGGATAATCGCGCGATGAACGCTTCGGCGTCCGCCGTATTCAACGCCATAAAGTACCTTGCGGGCATCGACGATAAGGTGAAACTTCTCGCGCCCGAAATGATAGAGCCTATCTTGAATTTGAAACGCAACGTATTCAAGTACAGACGTAAATTCCTTACTCTCGAAGAGGCTCTTATCGTTTTGGCTTACAGTTCGTCTTCGGGCGACGAGATATTGAAGTCCGCTATGGCTTGTTTGAGTAAACTTTCGGGTAGCGACGCGCACAGCACGGTAATGCTCGCCGATCACGAGAGAAGAAGTTTCCGTCAACTCGGTATAACGGTCACCTGCGACGCGGTAGCGCCCGATTTTGATAAGATCCTTTATTAAGAGTTGTCGAGAGAAAAAAGAAAAAAATTTTCAAAATCTTTTTTGAGAATTTGGAATTGCCTATATTCGAGTATTATAATATATATATAATAAATCCAATATATAATAATCGGAACGATTCGGTAAATAGGAAATTATTAAAAAGGAGATATATTATGACTTACGTTGAAGAAGTTTATGCAAAATTGGAAAAAGAGAATCCCAATGAGAAAGAGTTTTTGCAAGCGGCAAAAGAAATTCTTTTCAGTTTGCAACCCGTTTTCGATAAGCACCCCGAATATCAAAAGGCGGCTCTTTTGGAAAGGTTCGTTGAACCCGAACGTATCATCATGTTCAGAGTACCTTGGGTAGACGATAACGGCGTAGTTCAAGTGAACAAAGGATACCGCGTTCAATTCAACAGCGCGATCGGACCTTATAAGGGCGGTTTGAGATTCCACCCCTCCGTAAACCTTTCCATTTTGAAATTCTTAGGTCTTGAACAAATCCTCAAAAACAGCCTTACCACTCTTCCTATCGGCGGCGGCAAGGGCGGCAGCAACTTCAACCCCAAGGGTAAGAGCGACGCGGAAGTTATGCGCTTCTGTCAAAGCTTTATGACCGAGCTCAGCCGTCATATCGGCGCTGACGTAGACGTCCCCGCGGGCGACATCGGCGTAGGCGGAAGAGAAATCGGTTATTTATTCGGTCAATACAAGAGACTTCGCGACGAATACACCGGCGTTTTGACGGGTAAAGGCTTGACCTACGGCGGCAGCTTGGGTAGAAAGGAAGCCACCGGTTACGGCTTGCTCTTCTTCGTAAGGGAAATGCTCGAATACAACGGCAAGAAGACCAACGGCAACGTCGCGGTCATCTCGGGTTCGGGTAACGTCGCTATCTACGCTTGCGAGAAAGCGACCGAAATGGGTATGAAGGTGGTTGCGATGAGCGACTCCGACGGTTACATCTACGATCCCAACGGAATCAATCTCGACGTAGTAAAGGATATCAAAGAAGTACGCCGCGCGAGAATTTCCGAGTACGTCAAAGCTGTTCCCACCGCTACCTATACCGTAGGTTGCAAGGGTATTTGGACTATCAAGTGCGATATCGCTCTTCCTTGCGCTACTCAAAACGAAATCGACGAAGAAAGCGCGAAGATCCTCGTTAAGAACGGAGTATTCGCTGTAGGCGAAGGCGCGAATATGCCCAGCACTTTGGAAGCGATAGAAGTATTCCGCGCTAACAAGATATTGTTTGCCCCCGCCAAAGCGGCTAACGCGGGCGGCGTTGCTACCTCCGCTTTGGAAATGAGCCAAAACAGTATGCGCCTCTCTTGGAGCAAAGCGGAAGTTTTCGAGAAACTCAGCGGAATAATGAAAGCCATTCACGCTAACTGCGCCGCGGCTTGCGAAAAGTACGGCACGGGTTACGACCTCGTTTACGGCGCGAACATCGCGGGCTTCGAGAAAGTAGCCGACGCTATGATGGCTCAAGGTATAGTCTAATAAACTATCGTTTAATAATATGACTTTTAAGAAGGGACGGTTCCGTCCCTTCTTTTGTTCGGACTCGCTAAAGCTCGATAATTCCTTGAATAAGGCTGTCGTACTTTGTGCTTTACCGTACTTATATTAATTGCCGGCATTCCCGCGCCTCGTCTTTTCGTCGCTCGGCGTACTCGCGATTTTTCGATAAACGAGATCCTCGGATATATCCGCGGATACCCAAAACACAAGATTTTTGGATTTTTCCGTTCGTCGCTTGTTTTTTACCCTCGTTTTTCGCCTATTTTGTAAAAATGTTTAATATTATTAAACCGCGTACTATTAGGCGAAATTCTCCTAAACTACCCGATTTTGTCGATTATTCGACTTGTTTTTCCTTTCGCTCTCTATCTTACCCTTATCGTTTGACTCGATACGCTTTGTTTTTTGCCCGTTTTGCGATCCTTCCTTTAGTATTCCTAAACACAATATATTGTGGTCAAGCGTTTTTTGCAATACAATATGTAGTAATTCTACAGTTATAAAATCTTTTTTCGTATTGACTTTTTCTATTCAAAGGTTTATAATAATATCGAAGTTTAGGAGATCGCCGAAAAGCAGTTACCTAATTTTTTTTACTCTGTTTTTTCGTCGATATCTATGGAGGTAATTTATGTATAGAATCAAGAAAAGAGACGGATCGGTGGTAGATTTTAATCTCACCAAAATCAAGATCGCAATGCAAAAAGCGTTCGAAGCGACTTCGACGCCTTACGAAGACGACGTATTGGATTTGTTGTCTTTGAAAGTTACCGCGCAGTTCGCGCCCAAGGTAAACGACGGGCTCGTCACCGTCGAGGATATCCAAGACAGCGTGGAAGTCGTGTTGATACAGGCGGGTTACGTTTCGGTAGCGAAAGCCTATATCCTTTATCGTAAGAGTCACGAAAGCATCAGAGAGATCAAATCCACCGTCATCAACTATAAAAAGACTATCGACGATTATCTTCACATTAAAGACTGGCGCGTAAAAGAGAACAGCACCGTTACCTATTCGGTAGGCGGTTTGATCCTTTCCAACTCGGGCGCTTTGACCGCAAACTATTGGCTCAGCGAAGTCTACGACAAAGAGATAGCCGAGGCTCATCGTAATGCGGATATCCATATTCACGACCTGTCTATGCTTACCGGTTATTGCGCCGGTTGGTCGTTGAAACAACTCATAAAAGAGGGCTTGGGCGGTATAGTCGGCAAAATAACTTCTTCCCCCGCTTCTCACCTTTCCACCCTTTGTAATCAAATGGTCAACTTCTTAGGAATAATGCAAAACGAATGGGCGGGCGCGCAAGCGTTCTCTTCCTTCGACACCTATCTCGCGCCTTTCGTAAAGATAGACAACTTATCCTATAAAGAAGTTAAACAATGCATACAATCCTTTATATACGGCGTAAACACCCCCAGCCGTTGGGGTACGCAAGCGCCTTTCACCAATATCACTTTGGACTGGGTAGTCCCCAACGACCTCGCCGAACTCAACTGTATCGTCGGCGGTAAAGAAGTGGACTTCAAGTACAAGGATTGCGTAAAAGAAATGGCGATGGTCAACAAAGCGTTCATCGAGATAATGATAGAGGGCGACGCGAACGGAAGAGGATTCCAATATCCTATCCCCACCTATTCCATCACCCGCGATTTCGATTGGTCGGAGACCGAGAACAACAAACTTCTCTTTGAAATGACCGCCAAATACGGCACCCCTTATTTCTCTAACTATATCAACAGCGATATGGAACCTTCCGACGTTCGCAGTATGTGCTGCCGTTTGCGTTTGGATTTGAGAGAACTCCGCAAAAAGTCGGGCGGCTTCTTCGGCAGCGGCGAAAGCACTGGTTCTATCGGCGTAGTCACTTTGAATATGCCTCGTATCGCGTATCTTTCGGAAGACGAAGACGAATTCTTCGCTCGTTTGGACAAGATGATGGATATATCAGCGCGTTCCTTGAAAGTCAAGAGAGACGTCATCTCGGGTCTTCTCGAAAACGGGCTCTATCCTTACACCAAACGCTATCTCGGCACCTTCAACAATCACTTCTCGACCATCGGTTTGGTCGGTATGAACGAGGCTTGCCTTAACGCCAAGTGGTTGAAGAAAGACCTCACTAATCCCGAATCCGTCGAGTTCACCAAGAAGGTTCTCAACCATATGAGAGAAAGACTTTCCGACTATCAAGAGATGTACGGCGACCTCTACAACCTCGAAGCGACCCCCGCCGAGTCCACCTCTTATCGTTTGGCTAAACACGACAAGGCGCGTTTCCCCGATATGATCTTCGCTAATATGGACGGCGTTCCCTATTACACCAACAGCTCTCACCTTCCCGTCGGTTATACCGAGGACATTTTCACCGCCTTGGATATACAGGACGAACTTCAAACCCTCTATACTTCGGGTACCGTATTCCACGCTTTTTTGGGTCAAAAACTTCCCGATTGGCGCGCCGCGGCTAAACTCGTAAAAAAGATTGCAGAGAACTATCGTTTGCCTTACTACACCATGTCGCCTACTTATTCGGTTTGCGCAGAACACGGCTATTTGGCGGGCGAAGTCCACAGCTGTCCCGTTTGCGGCAAGACGACCGAGATATACAGCCGTATAACCGGTTACTATCGTCCCGTACAAAACTGGAACGACGGTAAGTCTCAAGAATTTAAGGATCGTCGCACTTACGATATCGAACACAGCATATTGAAAAAGACAAAGAACGTCGAAGAGGTAAAGGAAGAAACCGTTTCTTGTAAGCCCACCATCGACAAGCTCACCCTCTTTACGAGAAAGACCTGCCCCAACTGCAAGATGGCTAAATCCGTTTTGGACAAGAAGGGTATCGAATACGCGGTAATAGACGCCGAAGAAAACGTCGAATTGACTCGTTCGTTGGGCATTCAATCCGCCCCCACTTTGGTAGTACCCACCGAGGACGGAATAAAGACCATAGTCAACGTCAGCAACATTAGAGCCTTCGTCGAAAGCAAGTAAGAGAAGGTCTGCTACTTATTCAAGCCTTTCAATGCGGAAGAGAAGTTTCGACAAAGAGGCATGACGAATAAAAACACGTCATCCTGAGCCTGTCGAATGATCCCCTAACGCGAAGCAGTACCTCAAAAATAACCCCGCGCGAAGCGGTTAAAATCAATAATCAACTTAAAAACAAACTGAAAAAGCGTAAGAAATTCTCACGCTTTTTTCAAAAAGGAGAAGTATGATCTACGATATAATGATAATCGGTTCGGGTATGGCGGGAATGACCGCCGCCCTCTACGCAAAGAGAAATAACAAGAGCGTTTTACTCATTGAAAAGGAATCCATAGGCGGTCAAATTGCGAGTTCTCCCAAGGTGGAAAACTATCCCACCATTCCCGCGATGAGCGGAATGGATCTATCCGCAAAAGTGTTCGAGCAGATAGAGGATTACGTCGAATTCGACCTCGATACCGTCGTGTCTCTCGTCAAAGAGGACGGCGTGTTTATCGCCAAGACCGAGTACGGCACCGAGCATCGCGCGCTCAGCGTTATTATCGCTAACGGCGTAAAACACCGCAAACTCAACCTGCCCAACGAAGAGAAGTTTTTGGGTAACGGCATAAGTTTTTGCGCGGTTTGCGACGGCGCGTTCTACAAGGGCGAGGACGTACTTTTGATAGGCGACGCAAATACCGCTTTACAATACGCGCTACTCTTATCCGACCTTTGCAAGAGCGTAAGAGTATGCACTTTGTTCGATAAATTCTTCGCCGACGAGATATACGTCAACGCGTTGAAGAATAGGGAAAACGTTACCGTAGTTCACAACCTCGCTTCGATTAATTACTTGGGCGACGACGTTTTGACGGGCGTGGAATTCAAGAACACCCAAACGGGCGAGATCGTGAGATACGACTGCAAGGGCGTGTTCGTAGCGATAGGGCAAATACCCGACAACAAGGCGTTTGCCAACCTCGCCGACCTTGACAAAATGGGTTACTTCATCGCCGACGAAACCTGCCGCACGCGTACCGAAGGTTTGTTCGTAGCGGGCGATACGAGAACGAAATCCTATCGTCAACTTACTACGGCTGCCGCCGACGGAGCGAACGCCGCGCTTGCCGCTTGCGACTATATTCTTAAACTCAAAAAATGAAAATAGTCGGTTTTGAAAAACTCTCTTTAGTGGACTTCGACGGCTACACAGCCTGTACTCTTTTTACGGGCGGTTGTAATTTTCGATGTCCTTTTTGTCATAACGGCCCCCTCGTTATAGGCGTAGGACTTGAAGAGTATTCCGAGGAAGAGATCTTTTCCTATTTGAAAAAGAGGAAGGGCATACTCGAAGGCGTAGTGGTTACTGGCGGCGAGCCCACCCTTCAAAAAGACTTGGACGTCTATCTCAAAAAGATAAAGGATTTAGGCTACGCGGTCAAACTCGACAGCAACGGCACCGCGCCCGAGACTTTGAGAAGCCTTATCGAGAGAAAACTCGTCGACTATATCGCTATGGACGTGAAATCCTCGCCGAGCGGCTATCCTCTCGCTACCGGCGTACCTTTTAACGAAAACGTCCTAAAAAGCGTGGACTTGCTTTTGGAAGGCATGGTCGACTACGAATTCCGCACGACTTTGGTAAAGGGGCTTATCACCGATTTAGACGTGGAGTATATGGCGAAGTGGTTAAAAGGCGCGAAGAAATTCGTCTTTCAAAGTTTCGTAGATAGAGAAGGTTGCCTTGAACACGGTCTTGAAAAGGTGGATAAAGCGACCGCATTACGCTACGTCGAGATAATGGAAAAAGAGGGTATTCCCGCTCGTTTGCGTAATTACGACTGATCGAGGGTTGACAAATCCTTAAAATAGGTATATAAATATAATATGGCTAAATTTATTGAGAATTTCGTAAAGAATAACAACGATTTCGTCAATTCGGACGCAATGCTCGCTTACGTCGAGCCTTTTAACGTCGAGCGTATATTCGACGTCGGTTACTCGACTAATTCCCGTCTTACATTCGACCTCTATCGTCCCATATCTTATACGGGGCTTCTTCCCGTAATAATCGATATACACGGCGGCGGTTGGTACGGCGGAAGAAAGGAAAATAACAAAGCTTTCGCAATGGAACTCGCGAAGAAAGGGTTCGCGGTGTTCGTTCCCGAATACACTTTGGTACCCGAAGCCGATCTTAAATTGGAATTGAGGGAACTTTGCTCTTTCTTGAATTGGTACGAATTGCATTACTCCGAATACGATTGCGATATCAAAAAGACCTGTATATGCGGCGATTCGGCGGGCGGTCAACTTGCTTCTACGCTTTTGAATATCACCCAAAACAAGAGGGTAGCCGAGTATTTCAACGTCAACGTTTCGTTGACTTTTTCGGGCGCTTGCTTTATCGGCGGCGTTTTGTATATGGGTAAGATGGCGAGAAAACCCTTGATGGGTATGTATTTCAAAGCCATTTTAGGTAAAAAATATCGTTCGTCACGGATAACCGATTACGTTAATTTTTGCGACAACGTAGCCGTAGAATGCCCCCCTATTTATCTCGTCACTTCCGAGCAGGACTTTATGAAAAGCCATTCGATAAAGGCGGCTGCGGAATTGAAAGCGAAAGGCTTGAAATGCGAATTGATGAATTGGGCGAGGCCGCAAGACAAAAAGCATAAACTCGTCCACGTATTCAATATACTGTACCCCACGTTCAACGAATCCGCGGTCACGAACACGTCGATCACGACCTTCTTCGCCGCGTGCGTAAGTGATAAAAAGTGAAAAAAGAAAGCAAATACGATCTCATCATAATAGGCGCGGGGAGCGGATCCCTTGCGGCTGCCGTTAAATGCGCCACCGAAGGCAAAAAGGTTTTACTCGTCGAAAGCGGGAACAAAGTCGGCGGGTATAACGCCGCCGTGCGCGCGGGGCGCTATCTTTTCGACCCCGATTTCAAAGGCATTCCCGCCGAATTTTTGGGCGTAAGGCTAGAAGACCGCCTCAAAGAGTTGGGCGCGGACGTCCCCTATACCGTGAACGAGATCGTATTGAGGCTTTTAGTTACCGACGGAATGCCGAGGGAATACATTTTGCCCGTAGGTTTCGAGGCGTTCAAAAACAAAGTTAACGATTATTGCCCGGAAAGCGAGGAGTCGACCTCTAAATTTTTCGCGCTCGTCGAGCAAACGGTAGAGGGTGTAAAAGCCCTCGTTTACGGCGCTACCCGCGAGAAGATAAAAAAGGACTATCCCGATTACGTTCGCGCGTCCGCTTACACTTTGGACGAGGTGGAAGAAACTCTCGATATGCCGTTGAGGGCGAGAGAGGTAATTAACGGTTTTTGGTTTTATTTGGGGCTTACCCCCGATAAACTCGACTTCGCAACCTACGCGCTTTACCTCTACACCTACGTTTCGGGGGGCGTGTTCAAACCCGATCTCGGTAGAATCGACGTCGATTACGCTTATCTTAAAGCGTTCAGGGAAAAGGGCGGAGTCGCGCTTTTCAATACCTCGGTAGAAAAAATAATACTCAAAGACGGACGCGCTTATGCTGTCGTTACGGACGACGGCTTTATTAATTACGCGCCCGAAATCATTACCGATCTTCCCGACGTAGAGGTCTATAATTCGTTATTGACTTTGGATTCGGTGGCGGAAAACGCGCGTCGTATTATTAATACGGAAAAACACGCCGCCTCGGTAGTCACTCTTTGTTTGGGTTTGGATCGATCCTTCGACGAGTTAGGTTTGGACGTAGCGCCAACCGTGGTTTTACCTTCTTCCGATTATTCCTCTCTCAACGATCGCCGCAAAGATTGGCGGGATATAACCGCTATGTCCGTCGAGCCTCGCGAAGAGGGCGGAAAATATATATTGAAATTGACCGCCGTTTACGAGGAAGATACTTTAACGTGTATAACCATAGATAACAAAAAGAAGCAAGAGGCCGCCATTGCCGAGCGGCTCATAAAGAGATTTGAAAAGGTCTTCGGTATCAGTATAAGGAAGAATATAGACGGATACGTCGTTTTCTCGCCTTTGCACTACGCGCACACCGTTTCCGAGTACGGCGGCTCGCCTTTGGGGCTTGAACCCACGTCGCAAAACTCGGTTTACGTTAGGTGGAATAGAAGGAAATTGGCGGATTACCCCGTCGGGCTCGAATGCGTCGGCGTAAACGGTTTGATAAACTGTTTCGGCGCGGATTATCTCTCTGCGCCTATGGCGATGAACGCATTTTGGAGGGTTGAAAAATGAGCGACGATATCTTTAAGAAACGAGGTTACGGCGGCGACTTCCGCGCGGTGAAAAAACTTGAAAAAGCCGAGGAATTGATCGATAACTACAATTTCAAAAGTATTCGCAGTTATTTTGGCGAGATGAATTTCCGTGACGATCTCGATATGATGGACGTCGTAGTCACCGATATCGAGCCTTTTTCCGAAAACGTAAAGAGATATCGTTTGGAACCTCAAAACTATGAACTTCCTCTATTTGAAGCGGGGCAAAGCCTCTGCGTGTATATGCGGATAAACGGCGGAAGATTTTTGAAGCCTCTCGCGGTTTGTTCTTCCCCTAATCATCGTTATTACAGCGTAATAGTATTCAGGGACGACTTCGTAAGCGATAGAATGCTCGACGATTGGGTAGTCGGTAGCGAAGTCACTATAACCCGCCCGAGAGGTAATTTCACCTATCACCCCCTTCGCGACGAGAAAAAGGTCTTGGGCTTCGTCGACGGGATAGGCATATCTCATTTTATTTCTATGGCGGAAACCATTATAGAAGGGGAAGAGAACTTCGAACTTTTCGTCGTTTACGTCGCCGATTATTACAAAGATATAATCTTCTCGAGTTATCTTAATTGGTTGGAAAAGAATTCGAACGGCAAAGTGAAATTCTGCTATCTTTTGGGGGAAGAATCGCGCGTCGGTTGTCGCCACGGCAACGTCACGTCCTCTTTGATAAAGTCGCTTTTAGCTCCGCCTTATTCGGTGTTTGCTTCGGGTAGTAACGAATTGATAGATAGGCTTAACTTACACCTCGCCAAATTGGGTATTAGCGATAGTGATATCCATATGCGAAGACCTTTCGTTTACGCCACGCCCGAAGATCTTTCGGGTAAGCCGTATGCAAAACTCAAACCCTTTACGATAACCGTAAAATCCGCCGATATAACCTATCCGCCCATCGAAATAGAGAAGGGGGATACGTTGATGGTCGCGATGGAAAAAGCGGGGTTGAACGTCCCCGGCAAGTGTATGAACGGCGGATGCGGCGTATGCCGAAGCCGTTTGCTTGAAGGCAAAGTCGAGTTAATGGCAGGCGAAGACTGGAAGCCGGTGGAAGAGAAGTATTCGGTTATCCACCCCTGCGTATGCTATCCTCTCACCGACGTCACGATAGAGATCCCCATAAAACGCGACGAGATTTGAGCGTTAACGTTTTTGTGTCCTCGCTATGTGAAGTATCCACGAACGAGAAAGACTTTTTTATACGTCATGTTTCGACAAGCTCAACGTGACGAATAAAACAATGGTAATGAAATAATACCCCGCCTTGTTCCTACCTCTTAACGTTAAATCGAATTGGTAAAAATGCGGTTGTCGAATACCCCCCGTCTTATTGCCCACTTAAACCGTTAGAGGACGTCATAACCTCAGGTGAAGACCGCCCCGCCGCCTTATTCCTACCGCTTAAACCCTCAAATCTTCATATTTAGTTTCCACTTTTTATTAAGTTTTCCGTAAAATCGGATTTTTTGATAAAAATCATTGCATATTTTTTTCGTTTAGTTTATAATAACGCAAGAGGCAGAGTATGATAGAAGTATTGTTAAGTCTCAACTTAATATACACTTTGTTGCTTTATAGGAACGGCAGAAAGCAAGCTGCCGGCCTTTCCATACTCTTCGTGCTGCTCACCGCCTCTTTGTATTTTGCGAATTTCTTCCTTGACGAGTTCTCGAAATATATTATCAACGAATACGGTTTCGACGGCTATTTGAAAGCCGTTTCCTATATCGAAATTATTACGGACGTGGATTCTTTGCCTGCGGCTATGTATATGCTGATGATGTTCTCGAATATCCTCAACTTTATATTTACCTTGCAGGTCACCGTTTTGGTTGCGTTTATGCGCGCCCGTCCCTATAAAATCGACGAAGTGGAATACCTTTTCTATTCGTCCGTTGAAAATGATACGCCCGTAGTTATCGGGTATTCTTTCCGTTCCGCAACTCTCGCCCATTTAAGAATTTGAGAAGGACGAGGGCGCGTTATGATGCGGATCGCGACGTTTTCCCTCTTTTAATTTTTAATATAATAAACTCATAAGCGACTATTTGTCGCGACTTTACGCGTATTTTTTCGCGTTCAAAAAATAAACAAAATTACAATATTTATTATAAAAGGAGATTATAAAAATGAAAAAATTAAACAAAAAAGGTTTCACCATCGTTGAATTAGTTATCGTTATCGCCGTTATCGGTATTTTGGCAGGCGTACTTATCCCTACCTTCACCATCGTAGTTCGTAAAGCTAACGAATCCGCGGCTATCCAAGCCCTCGACAGCGCAAGAAAAGAACTTCTCACCATTGTTGACGCTACCGCTGACGACTTCGCAGATGTTGATACTAATTACGCTTATCAATACACCGTAGATAAGAAAGGTCAAAACATTAAAGAACTTGCCGGTTACTATCAATTTGTTGGTGGCGAATGGAAACAAGTAGCTGCACCCGCTGCCGATAAAGAGGCTTGGGAATACACCAAAGTTGATGCATTCATCACCGGAACTACTACCTACTATACCGATAAGAGCGGCGCTACCACTACTATCGCTGATGCTGATGCTTTTGATGCTTACGAAGGAACTTTGTACACCCGCGCTCAAATCAACATCAACGGCGTTTTGGTTTACAAAATTGCATAATTTGCACTGAATAAACAATAATTCAGACTCGTAAACTCTAATCTATTTTTCGGGGCGTACCCGCATCTACGCCCCGAGCAATTAAGTTACGGCTCAATCTCTCGTTACGCGTGGATTGAGCCGTAATCATTATGTAAGCCATTAATAAGCACGTCGTGAGAGGGAAAAACCCGAGCGAAGCGAGGCTCGAACAAACGCTTGCGTTTGTGAGAAAGAGGAATAGGCAAGCAACAACGAAACCATCGTTAGATGGTGAGTAAAAGCGCAGCCTATGACGAGTCGAGGAATCCCCTAACCAAGCGTAATTACTTATCAGGTTTGGTCATGCGGAAGAGATGTTTCGACTACGAGGGTTCGTCTCGACTTTCGCTTTTATTCGTTGACAAAGAATTGTCAACTTCACTTATGCTCGGTCGTTCCTCTTTCTCGAAAACCTTTTGGGTTTTCTCGAACGCTCACTGCGTTCGTGTAAGAATACAAGCAAGTCATTCCGAGCAACGGGGAATGCCGAAAACCTAAAAAACACATCGACTTGAAATTTGTTTACAAATTTCAACAAATATTTTACTATAAGTATAGTAAAAACCCTTATTTTATTATATAATAATACTATGTCAAAGAGTAATAAAGGCTTCACGTTAGTAGAATTGATCGTGACGATCGCCGTTACCGCCATCGTAACCACGTTGGCGACGCTTTTCGCCATCTCTACCGTGAAGAGCTTCCGCACCGAGAAAAAGAAGAGCGACGCCATCTACAACGTAAAGGACGTTCACGACTTCGTTTCGGATTGGATATCTTTATTCGACTCTTCAGATTATACGTTGGAAAGCGTTACGGAATCTCAAATAACCGTCAAGAAAACCTTGAACGACGATCTTTACACTTTGACTTATGCCGATAAGAGCATAATCGCTCAAACGCTTACGGACGAAAAAATTTACCCTATACCCGACGTTGATACGGTAAGTTTCCATCAAAAAGACAACGCTATAAAGGTCGAAGTCACTTTCCAAGATGAAAGTACCGCCTTTATCGTATATAGAAAAACCCAATAGGAGTGTATATGCAAGCCGAACTCAATAGCCTTAAAAATATAGTTATCGGTTTCGATCCCATCGCTTCCACCGTCCGCGTATTCCGCGTTAACTCGTCTTTGAACGACGCGGTGTGCAACGATATCAAGGTGGATAAAAACCTGTTTTTGCGCGGCGAATACGGCGAAGCGTTACGCAACGCTTTGTCTTACTACGTCAAGAACATAGCCGATATACCCTCGGCGTTCATCGTTTTGCCCAATTCGTTGGTTGCGAGCGATTACGTGGAATTGCCCAAAATGAACAAAAAGAAGATACTCGAATCCTTACGCGCCGAGATCGTCAAATTGTACGCAAACAGTATGAACCTCAACGTGCTTACCGCTCAAGTGGACGATAAGGGCGAGGAAAACGCCTTGTTCTTCGTTACGATGGGCAATATGTTGTTCATCAACGACGTCAGCACGGGGCTTGCTAAAGTTTCCGTGCAACCGAGAGCGTTTACCTATTCCGCGCCTTGCTCGCTGAACGCATTGCTCGAAACGCGTAGCAATTTGAGGAACAAGACCTTCCTTTTCGCGGACGTGAGAGCCGCAAGCACCATATTGACTGTGTGCAGTAATTCGACGATAAGGTGCTATCTCGACCTGCCTTTCGGTTTTAACGTTTTGCGTACCGATATCATTTATCCCGAAAACTCGCTCATAGATAACGGCGACGCCGAAGAGACGGTTGACGCCGCAGTGGTAAAGGCTTCGGGCGGTAAGAAAGCGAAGACCTACGATAAGGCGAACTATCTCGAAGACTACACTTTGAACGAAAGCGAGAGGGAAAAGAAGAAACTCGAATTTTACGACTCGCTCATTCCCGAGGGGTTGAAGACGAAAGTAACGGGGGAAGAGTTGGACGTATTATACGCGAACTTCGCTTTATTCGAGAAGAATATCGACTTGTTCGTGGAAAGCAACTCGAATTCCTCTTACATTCCCAAAATAGAATCGGTGATAATCAATTTACCCGAGGAATTCTACTGCCTTAAAGATTTCGTAGCAGAGAGCGGCAAGAAGATCCCCTACGAATTCTTGGACAACAAAAACAAAAACAGAGCGTACGTATTGAACTTCGATCTTTACGGCGCGACTCTTATAAGAAAATTCAATACGGAACAGGTGTTTTAATTGAACAAAAAAGGATTCTCTTTAGCCGAAGTTATCGTGGCGTTAGCGGTATTGAGCATAATATCGGCGACCGTGTTAGGCGTCGTTATGAGCGTCAATAAGATAAACTTGAAGTACGACGACAAGTTACTTTTAGGCTATTCGGTTGAGAGCATCGTTCAAATATACTATAACACAGCCGACGAAACCGAGTTTTTGGAAGACGTTGAGTTTTGCTTCGGCGAGAATTCGCTCGCGGGCGAAGATCACGAATACACGTTATACTATATGAACGGACAAGCCGCGACGGAAAGCAACTATCGCTACGCCGTCAGCATAAGTTACCGAGCGGACAAGATAATAATATCGGCGGTCGACAAGAAAAACGCGTCCGCTATCGCCGAGAGGGAGTTTTTAAGATGAGAAAGTATCTTTTCGGCAAGGGCGCGGCAATGATATTCGTTATGATCGTAATGGTTTTAGTCCTTATGATGAGTACCCTTTTGTTGAGTATCGCCACCATCGGCGCGAAGAGAAGCAAAAGGGAATTCGATCTTACCGAGGAACGAATGATCGTGGAAATGATAGGGCATAACTTCGTGGCGAATAACGGGCACGTCGATATGGACGTCCGCTCGGACGCGTTTCTTTACGAGGAACAAGACGGGTCGGGCTTAAATCATACGCTCACGATAAAAAGAAAAGACGAAACCAAACTACTTGAAGTTACGATAGATCCGTCGGGGAACCTTATCGCCTGGCGACAATACTATCGATGAGAGGTGAAAATTGCAAAAGTATAAGTACAAAGCCGTGGATATGAACCACAAAAATTATTCCGGCACCTACTACGCCAAGGATGAGGAAGATTTGAGAAAACAGCTTGCCGAACAGCAACTCTATCTCATATCCTTTTCGGTCAAGTCGGGCGACGGAGTAAACTCGTTTTTCTCGTTTTCGGGCAAGGTAAAAACGAGCGAGATAACCCTGTTTTGTCGTCAATTCTCGACGATGATAAACGCGGGTATCTCTATAGTCGACTGTATAGGAATTCTTAAAAATCAATCCTATTCCTCGCTTTTCAAACGCGTGCTGAATACGGTTTACGAGGATTTACATTCGGGGCTTATGCTATCCGAGTCCTTCGCCAAACACCCCAAAGTATTCCCCAACTTCTTTAGAAGTATGGTACACGTCGGAGAGATGAGCGGTAGCCTTGACGAATGTCTCGTCAACCTCGCAGACTACTACGAAATGAACGACAGGGTAAAAAGGCAGGTCAAAAGCGCGATGATTTACCCCATTATCCTCGTACTCCTCTTGGTGGGCGTTTTGGCGTTGATGTTCGTCTACGTCATTCCCACGTTTAGGGACTCTCTCGACAACCTCGATATCGAGTTGCCCGCAATTACCAAATTCGTCTACAACGTTTCCGACTTCGTCGTGAACAATTACGCGTTTATCATTTTAGGCGTGGTTATAGTGGTAGTGTTGTTCATTTTGATCAAGAAAAACCCCAAAGGCAGATACGGCTTGGACTATCTAAAATACACCTTGCCTATATTCAAGAAGGTAAACGTCAACCTCGTTACTTCGCGTTTCGCTCACGGCTTCGGCCTTCTTATGAAAAGCGGTATGAATTTGGTGGACAGCCTTGAAATAATGTGCGACGTTTTGGGCAATAAGTTTTGCGAAGCGAAATTCCGTAAGTCGATAGAAGAAGTAAGAAGCGGAACGAGTTTGACCGTTTCTTTGAGAAAGTATAAATTCTTCCCCGATATGCTCGAACAAATGGTGGCTATCGGCGAGGAAACCGGCTCGATAGATAGCGTGCTTTTGCGTTCCTGCGCCTATTTCGACGAGCAAGTTCAAAATACGCTAGCGGGATTGACGACGATCTTACAACCGTTGATCCTCGCTATAATGGGCGGAACGATAGGTTTCGTATTCATAGCGATTTATTCGCCTATGTTGTCGATAATGCAAACCCTGTAAGGAGGGAATATGAACGTTAATAAAGATATAATGCGATATATGGTTCACTACGGCGCGATAAGCGAGGAAAAAGCGGCTACCGTCTTGTCTGCGGCGGCGGAAGCAAACGCCTTTTTGCCTAAATACCTTATCGATAAAAACGTCCTTTCGGAAGTGGACGTTACCGATATCCTCGCCAAATACTACGGGTTACCCTATATCGACATAGGTTTGTTGGACGTCGATAAAGACCTTTTGAACGAGTTTACGACGGGCTTTTTACGCAAGCATAAAATAGTCCCCGTTAAACGCGATAAAGTAAACAATACCCTTATAATCGCGATAGCGGAGCCGTTGAACCCCATCGCGCGTTCTTCGATTGCGCATTGGCATAGCGGAAAGATAAGCTATATAATGGTTACCGAAAGCCAGATATTCGGCTTCATCGAATCCATTGCGGCGGTAAAATCCACGACCACCGCTTTGACCGATCTGCAATCGGTCACCGAGGAAAACACCGAGGAGAATACCGAGGGCGAAGAGACCGACGTCATAAACGCGCCCGCCGTAAGACTCGTAGACAGTATAATAAAGGAAGCCATTCCTTTCCGCGCGAGCGATATCCATATCGAGCCTTACGAAAAGAAGGTAAGAGTCCGCTATCGTATTGACGGCGACCTCGTGGATAGGGCGTCTTTCCCGCGCGACTATTTCCCCGCTATCACCGCGCGTATTAAGATTCTTTCGGGTATGAATATAGCCGAGAGACGTATCCCTCAAGACGGTCGTATATCTATGAAAGTGAACAACGAAGATTACGACTTCCGTGTGTCTACGATGCCCACCGTAAACGGTGAAAAATTCGTTATAAGAGTTCTGGATAAGAGCGCGTTCAATTTCACGCGTAAAGAATTGGGCTTTACCGACGAATCCGATAGGGTAATTGATAAAATGCTCGCTCACCCGCACGGAATTATCCTGCTAACAGGTCCTACGGGCTGCGGTAAATCCACCACGCTTTACTGTTTTATTAAGGAACTCAACGACGATGACGTTAATATAATCACCGTAGAGGACCCCGTAGAGTATTCAATGGACGGCGTTAATCAAACGCAGGTAAACACGAAAGCGAATATGACATTCGCCACCGCTTTGAGAAGCATACTTCGTCAGGACCCCGATATAATAATGATAGGTGAGGTTCGTGACGAGGAAACCGCCGAGATCGCCATTCGTTCGGCTATCACCGGCCACTTAGTTTTCTCGACCTTGCACACCAACGACGCCCCCGGCGCGATAGTACGTTTGAAGGATATGGGCGTTTCGGGTTACTTGGTAGCGGACGCTCTCGTAGGCGTTATCTCGCAAAGACTCGTTAAAAAGCTATGCCCCATTTGTAAATCCGAAGTGGTCACCACCCGTTCGCAAATGCAAATGCTCGGCATAACCGAGCCCGCGACCATCTACGAAAAGAGAGGTTGCCAATTCTGCAACAACACGGGTTATAAAGGCAGAACGGCTATCCACGAAATAATGTATATGAATTCGGCTTTGAAGATGGCGGCAAACGAAGAGCGTAACCTCGAAGAAGTTAGGCAGTTGGCGATAGATTCGGGTATGAAAACCATCGAAGAATCCGCTCGATCCTGCGTTTTGAAAGGTATTACGACGATAGAAGAGATGATGACCGTCATAACCGAAAATCAAATTGTAAAGGGACAGGACGAATTCGTCGTGCCCGAAGGCGAGGAAGAATGATGGACGTAAAGGAAATATTGAGTAAATGCGATCATACTTTGTTAAAGCAAACCGCGACTGCGAGCGAGATACGCGACCTTATCCGCGACGGGATAAAGTACGGGGTGGCGAGCGTTTGTATCCCCCCTTGTTACGTCGCTTACGCTAAAAAGTACGCGGGCGACCTACCTATTTGCACGGTAATCGGGTTTCCTAACGGCAATTCCACCACCGCGAGCAAGGTGTTCGAAGCGATGGACGCGATAAGAAACGGCGCCGACGAGATAGATATGGTTATTAATATCGGCTTCGTCAAGTCGGGCGAATGGGAAGAGGTTGAAAACGAGATACAAGTCATTCGCGACGCTTGCGTGGGTAAGGTTTTGAAGGTCATAATAGAAACCTGCCTATTGACGAAAGAAGAGAAGATAAAGATGTGTCAAATCGTGTCGAGAGTGGGCGCGGACTACATAAAGACGAGTACGGGCTTTTCCACCGGCGGCGCGACCTTCGACGACGTACGGCTCTTTGCGGAAAACGTTGGCGATTGGGTCAAGATAAAGGCGGCGGGCGGTATAAGGACTTTGGAAGACGCGGAAAAGTATATAAAGCTCGGCTGTTCTCGACTGGGTACCAGCGCGATAGTTAATATCGTCAAAAAAAGCGAACAATAACCCGCGAAGTATTAAGGTTTTTCGCCTCGCTCAAAATGTTCGTTTACTCGTTGAACAAATCAGTCAACGGAACGAAGTATTAATCGTCATGTTGAGCTTGTGAAACATCTCAACCATATTGAGAGTTTAATATAAGTAATTATTGCTTTGCGTTAGGGGATACTTCGACACGCGACAAGCCGCGGCTCAGTATGACGTATCGTAATGATCCCGTCATGTTGAGCGAAGTCGAAACATCTCAACCATATTGAATATTTGTATAAGTACGTACCGCTTCGCTTTAAGGGATTCCTCGACGTTGCTCGGAATGACGTACATTTATTCACACGCGAACGCAGTGAGTTTGTCAAACATCTCAAGGTATAGCGTACTACATAACTCGCGTATAAGCGAAAAAAGGAGTAAACGATGAGAGTATTTTTGATTGTTCTTGATAGCGTAGGCGTTGGATTTCTTCCCGACGCGGCGGACTTCGGCGACGTAGGCAGTAATACTCTTTTGTCGGCGTCGAAGGCTAAAAACTTCGATATGTCGAATATGCGCCGCTTGGGACTTTTCAATATCGACGGCGTGGATATAGGCGGGAAATATCCCGAACCCGAGGGAGCGTATTGTAGGCTCGTCGAGGCGAGCAAAGGCAAAGATACCACTATCGGTCATTGGGAAATAGCGGGCGTTATTTCCAAGCGACCTTTCCCTTTATTCGAGGACGGTTTCCCCGACGAGATAATTGAGAAGATAAAGGAAATAAGTGGAAGAGGGGTTTTATGCAATAAGCCTTATTCGGGTACGCAAGTCATCAAGGACTACGGCAAGGAACACTTCGAGACGGGCGCGCTTATCGTCTATACGTCTGCCGACTCGGTTTTGCAAATAGCCGCCCACAACGACGTCGTGCCGCTAAAAGAACTATATCGTATTTGCGAGGAAACCCGCAAAATAATGGTCGGCGAGTACGGTGTGGGCAGAATAATCGCTCGCCCGTTTACGGGAGAATATCCCTACGTTCGTACGGCGGATAGGCACGACTATTCGTTAACGCCCCCCGACACTATGCTCGACCTACTCAAAAACGCGGGCAAAACCGTTTATTCGGTGGGTAAGATAGTGGATATTTTCGCAGGGAAGGGGATTACCAAATTCGTCCGTACCAAGAATAACGCCGACGGTTTACAAGCGACTCTTACCGCCGTAGACGAAGACTTCGACGGGTTGTGTTTCGTCAATTTGGTGGACTTCGATATGCTTTACGGGCACCGCAGAGACGTCGAGGGGTACGGCGACGCGTTGACCGCGTTCGATAAGTGGTTGCCTTCTATGCGCGCCAAAATGAAAGAGGACGATATTTTGATGATGACCGCAGACCACGGTTGCGATCCCTCTTTTACGGGGACGGATCACACCCGCGAATATATCCCATTGGTGGTTTGCGGCGATAGAATCAAAAGCGTAAACTTGGGGACGAGGAAAACCTATGCGGATATTTCGGCGACTATACTCGATTTCTTCGGGCTTCCTTCGATTGCGGGCGAGTCGTTTATGAACGACGTCACGAGGTGAGAATATGAGAATGTACGACCTTATTAAAAAGAAAAGAGACGGCGGCGTCTTGACCGACGAAGAGATCAAGTTTTTCGTAGACGGCTTCGTGAAAGGCGAAATACCCGACTATCAGGTCGCGGCGCTTCTTATGGCGATATATTTCGAGAAACTCAACTCGGACGAAACTCTCGCTTTGACTTTGGCGATACGCGATTCGGGCGATACTCTCGATCTATCCGATATAAAAGGAATAAAAGTCGATAAACACAGTACGGGCGGCGTAGGCGATAAAACTACGCTTGTGATCGCGCCCATTCTCGCCGCTTGCGGGTTGAAAGTCGCCAAAATGAGCGGTAGAGGCTTGGGGCACACGGGCGGCACCATCGACAAACTCGAAGCGATCAAAGGCTTCAAAACCAATATCTCGCGCGAGCAATTTATAAAAGTCGTGAACGAGGTCGGCGTTGCCGTAGTGGGGCAGAGCGGCGACCTAACCCCCGCCGATAAAAAGATATACGCTCTTCGCGACGTTACCGCGACGGTGGACGATATTTCCCTTATCGTTTCCAGCATAATGGGCAAGAAACTCGCGACCGATTCCGATTGCCTGCTGCTCGACGTAAAGGTGGGTAGCGGCGCGTTTATGAAGTCGTACGCGGACGCCGAAAAACTCGCGAGAGTTATGGTCGCGATAGGCAACGCGGCGGGCAAGAAAACCGCGGCTATGATCACGGATATGGATTCTCCTCTTGGCAACGCGGTCGGCAATTCGATAGAAGTCGTCGAGGCGATAAACACCTTAAAAGGGGAAGGACCTCGTGACCTCGACGCGCTGTGCCGCGCTTTGTCCGTTCAATTATTGAAGATGAGCGGAATGGTCTTTGTGGAAGCGGAAGAGAAAGTAAACGACGCGATTTCAAACGGAAAGGCTCTTATGAAACTCAAAGAGATGGTAAGCGCGCAGGGCGGCGACGCGTCTTTTATCGACGACGTTTCGCTGTTTCCGAGTGCGAAATATTCCCTCGACGTGCTATCCGATAGAGAAGGTGAGTTTTACGGCATAGACGCCGAGCAAGTGGGGTTGGCTTCCATAACCTTGGGCGCCGGAAGAGTGAAGAAAGAGGACTCTATCGACCACGCGGCGGGCATATATTTCCACAAGAAAAATGGAAAAATCAATGTCGGCGAACGCATTTGTACTTTGTATTCGGATAACCAATCGTCTTTGTCTGCGGCGGAAAGCATCATTAAAAACGCCATTCGTTATTCGGGCGAGGATCGTCCGCTTATTTGGAAGGTCATAGAATAAGTATGGAACTTATTGGCGAAAAAGCGATGCTAAGAGACTATTTGCCATCGGATTACGACGATCACCTAAAATGGCGAACGGTAGAGACCGAGTGGAAAAACTGGGACGCCCCTTGGAATAAAGAGGGTAGAGACGGCGATTCGGTCGTAGAGTACGCGGAAAGACGGCTCGCGAAATTGCGCTTTGCCAAAGAGGACGATATTCGGTGGACTTTCGAGATATGTTCCTATCCCGAACGCATCCATATAGGCTGGATGAATTGCTATTGTATCGACCGATCTTGCAATTATTCCACCGTCGACCGCGGGCGATATTGCTTGGGTATAGACATAGTGCCTAAAGAGTATAGGGGCAAGGGTTTGGGCAAAGAAGCGTTTACGCTTTTTCAAAACTACCTCTTGGAATTCGGCATAACGAGGGTATATACTCAAACTTGGTCGGGCAATACGCGAATGATCGCTTTGGCAAAAAGTTTAGGGTACGTCTTATATAAAGAGAAAAAGCATTTTTATAAAACCGCTTCGCGCGATTACTCGCTTTTGACCTTCAAACTCGACCTCGAAGACCGCCTCTTTTAACGAGGTGTTTTTTGATAATGGTTATTTGTTGATTTAATAGAGAATAACCCGCTTAATAGGATAGCTTATTAATAAATAGGATAAGAATACGTGAGGAACTATTCTAACCGAAAGATTAGTATTGATAGGAAATCATTATAAATACGTCATCCTGAGCGCAGTCGAAGGATCCCTTTTGCCGAGCGCAATTACTATGGTCTATAACCTGGTTTTTGGAGTTTTGTGATTTTTTGGCGAAAAATGGCTGGAATTTTGTGATTTTTCACCCCTAAAACCCTTGGAATTTTGTGATAACCGCTTGAAATGAGAAAAATCGCAACAGTATTTGATATTAAAAACCGTAATCTTCGATACGAGACTACGGTTTTTTTGTTAAACGAATTAAACGATTATCGTTTAGGCGTTAGGCTACGGCGAAGGTCACGCCCGAGTAGGATACGGAGTATGCGTCCGCAAGCGCTTGCGTTTTGACGTAAACCGTCTTTCCGTTCAATACCGTGAGATCGGTGCCCGTTATGGTTACCTGTTCGTCGGATAGGATATAAAGTTTAGTGATAGACTCGCAGTGCAAGAGGATTCCCTTTAATGAATCGCTACCGTTGAAGTAGAAGGTCGTGAGCGTAGCGGGCACGTAATTGCCGTCGTAAGTCGCGGCTCCGCCGAATAGACGATATACGGCGAGTTGGTTGCTTCCGTTCGTGCCGTCGTAGGTCAAGGTTTCGACTTTCGAACAACCGCTGAATACGTTTTCGTTGACGGTCGCGTCCGCGCTTATCTCTATCGTCTTCAATGCGGAACAGCCGTTGAAGGCTTCGTTCTTGATTATCGCCGAGCCCTTTATGACGAGAGAGGTTATCGCGGTACAATTTTCAAACGCTCTGTTGCCCACTTCCAAAATGTTTTCGTCGATGGTTACCGAAGTTATCGACTTGTTTCCGCTGAATACCGCGGCGGCAATTTTGGTTACCGTGTATCCGCTTACCGAAGCGGGTATAACGAGTTTTCCGCTAACCGAACC
Source organism: Clostridia bacterium (assembly GCA_017444385.1). GTDB lineage: Bacteria > Bacillota > Clostridia > Christensenellales > CAG-1252 > RUG14300. The sequence continues at coordinate 109,415 of JAFSWQ010000013.1, forward strand.
TATCGAGGACAAGGTCGCGTTAGATCCCGAAAGCGAGAATCTCAAATTCGCCGTATTGCTTACGCCGTTCGTCTTGCTTTCGTAGAAGAGAGGTTGTACCCTTACGTTGTCGGTAGAGCCGAAGTCCGCGGTCTCGGTGACGTTCTTGTTTAACGTCAAACACCACCAGCCGCCGAAGTTATATCCCGTCTTGGTGGGGTTGCCGAGAGGTTTGGACGCCAATTCTGTATAGGTTTCCACCTTGCCGCTTAACGTCATTCCTTCCGCGTCGACGTAGGTTATCGTGCGGATAACGGCGAATTTTGCGTATAAGGTGAGGTCGTCTGCGGGGGTTTTTATCGAGGTAATTCCCGAAGAAACCGTGCCCGCTTTATTGACGAATTCCGCGTCAGTGTACCAAGCGTCGAAGACGTAGCCCGTTAATTCAGCCGAAGTGACTTTTATCGTCGTGTTGTAGGTGAACGTTTCGGGGTTTTGTCCCGTCGCACCCTCGATAAGCGTCGCGCCGTCGGGCAAAGAATAAGTCAAGTGGTACACCGTGTTGGCGAGAGAGCCGTCCAACGTGTATTTGTTGAGTTTGTCGATGGTTATCTCGGAAGTTTCGGTCGTGCCTATCTTCCAATACTCTACGTATTTCCCGACGAGAGAGTTTTCGGCGAAAACGCCCGCAGTAAGCAGTTCTTCGTAGGTGGGAAGAACGTAAACGCCGTTTACGAAATCTTCCGCGTTGTAATTCAAAACGCCGGTTTTACCGTTTACCCTGAACGTGAGCGCGTAGTTTACGGGCGTCCAAGTTGCCGTCAACGTGATATCGCGGTAGACGAAGCCCTCGCCGCCCAAATCGGTTATGGATTCCCCGTCGAGAGTCCAAACGCAAACGTAATGCGCGCGTGTGGGTAAAGGTAAGGTGTAGGTGTACTTCGAGCCCACTCTCATTCCGTCTATCGTGTATTTGGTGGGTAGAGAGGAAACGTCGGCTTCCTCGCAAACGTAGGTTATCGAGTATTCGCCTTTTATCCATTCCGCGTAAACGGTTATTTCGTCGTTTTCATTGGCGAGAGAGACGGACAGCGCATTGATCGCGTAAACCTCGTTGAAAGTTCCGTTTACGGCGGGGCGAGAATACCAGCTTATAAAGTCGTAGCCGTTTCTCGTGGCGTCTTCGAGATCGGGCGAAGCGCCGTAGAGGAAGGAAGCGGGGTTCTCGGACGAGGCGGGGAAGTCCTCGGAATCGTTATAAACGTAGTTTACGGTATAAGTCTTAACGTCCCATTTTGCCCAAGCGGTATAATTCGCGCCCACTTCCGCGGGTACGAAAGAGGTCACTTTATGTATAAAGGTACTCTCTTTATACCAACCGCCGAAGTTGTAACCCGTTTTCGTGGGCGTTTCCAAGACGACTATTTCGTCTTCGAGCGTGTACGCTCTCAAACCGGGATAAACCGCGTTTTCCATATTCTTCAAGGTCATTATATAGGTAACGGGCGTCCACTTCGCGTATAATACCATGTTGCCGTAGTTGCCTTTTCTAATGTCGGTAGGATGGTGGGAAAGGAATTCTTCGTCGTCAAACCAACCTTCGAAGTTGTAGTTGGGGTATGAAGGTACTTTCAACGTGAATTCGTCGTTCGCCGTATAGGTCGCGGGTATATCCGCTTTGACGAGATATCCGTCGTCCTCTTTGTTGTAGTGTAGGGTTATCGTATAGGTTATCGCCGACCACTTTGCGTAAACGTCGATATCCTCGTCGGCGGTTTCGGCTTCTATATATTCCACGCGCGAAGTCTTGTATTCGGGATCCCTATACCAGTCCACGAAGTTGAAGCCGTTCCTCGGTATAAAGGCGGAGTCGGCGGGTACGAGAAGGTTCTTTCTTACCGTCGTTTCGTATTCCACCTCTCTTATGTACTCGACGCCGTCGAAATCGGTATAGAAGTGGTGCCTTATGACGTGCGAGTGAACGTCGTAATATGCGATGAGCGGCAAGGTGTTGTCGCGCAGTTTGTTGGAAACGATCAATTCGATTATGGGCGCGGTTGCTATATCTATCGCCTCGGTCTCGCCGACGAGATCGTCTTCATTGGAATAGGTAAGATTAAGGTCGAGGTTTCTCCAATTCGTAAAGGTGCAACCCGGACGAGTGGGAATGAGAAGGGTTACCTTGTCGTCGTTTTCAACGAAGGTTACGTTTATGACTTTGGGATTGATGCCGTCGAGAATAAGGGTATCGAGGCTCAACGTGTAGCAGGTTTCGAGCTTCGCGTACAAGGTGACGTCCCCCGAAGAGCGAGCGGGTATCTTGTATCTGCCTTCGCTCGTTTTTGAATATTCGCTCGACGCCGAATAGGATTTGTCGGTGAACCAGCCGTAGAATTTGAAAGAGGGTACTTCGTAATTGGATATCAAGGTGTCCGAATCGGTGACTTTGAATTTAATAACGTCTATCACTTCGTCGGTGAGTCCGTTTACCCTCGTCAAAGTGTATTCGTTTTCCGTCCATTTGGCGGTGACGGTGATATTCGTGCAAATATTCTTGGTCGTGGTTATCGCTTGATTGTTGTAGAACCAACCCTCGAAGGTAAATCCGCGCCTTACCGCGTCTTCGAAATCAATGGGGGCGTCTTGCGAGAAGGTCTCGGCATTTAGGTTGGTCGCGGGGGTGTCCACCCCGTCCGAAAGAACGTAGGTCACCGTGTACTCTATCGCGGTAAAGTGAGCCGTCAAGACCATATCCCCCGTGGTGCCTTTTCTTATACCCGTTATCGTCGCGCCGCCGTAATCGGTGTAATGGCTGAAAACGTAGCCTGCGGGCGCAGTGTAGTTAGGTAATTGCGCGGGGCGGGGCAGAGGCTTTTCGTCGTCAACGTCGTAGGTGGCGTTACCCATAAAGTTGCCCTTGTCATCGTAGAAAGAAATGGTGTAATTGGCTTTTTGCCACTTCGCCGTCAATGTGATATCGCTTTCTACAATGGCGGTGAAATCGAATTTAGCGTTGTCTTCGTCATACCAACCTATGAACACCCAGCCCGTGCGTCTTGCGTCGGGGTTTGCCACCAAGCCGTCTTTGGTCTGTACGTCGAACACGGCGCCCTCTTCGTAATTCTCGTTGAAGGTTACGGTGTAAACGGGGTAGGGTACTTTAACGGTGTATTCGAGCGTCGCTTTTATCGTTCGCCTTTCGCTATCGGTGAAGGATATCGTGCAGGACTTTTCGCCTAATTCGGAAGAGGAAAAACCGCTCACTTTGAAAGTAGAGTCGTAGACGTATTCGGCTACGTCGCCGTTTTCATATTCCACTCTGAATTTAACGCCCGAAAGCGCTGACGATAGTTCCGCCGTACTATCGTCGAGATAGACGGATATCGCTTTGTCGTAGGTGACAGTTTTAGCGGCGGGGAGTTGCAAAACGGTATATTCCCAAGTTGCCGTAACGTCGCCGTAGTCGGTAACGACGGTAACGTCGGCTTTTTTCGAACCTACTTTTGAAGTGGAAAAATTCTTTATCCAAATGCCTTTAATACGCAATTCCACTTCGCCCACGTCTTTGACGGTAACTACCGCCTTGCCCGTTTTAAGATATCCGTCGCCGTCAAGCGGAAGTTCCGCGTTGAAATAGATGGACTCGGGCATATCGACGAGTCTCACTTCGGTTATTCTCGAAACAATGTCGGCGGGCGAAACCGAGTACTTCAAAATCGCGGTAAAGTTTTGGTAAACGATACGCAAACTCTTTGAGGCGGCTTCCGAATTCGTGTTGAATTGCGCCGCGTCGAACATACCCTCGCTTACGGGTAAGATTTCTTGACTTCCGTCCGAATAGTTTACGGTAACGTACATTCCCGTAAGATCTATCTCGTCGCCGACTTTGTAATCGGTCTTGTAATTGCCCGAGAGCGTAACGGACGTTATCGTGACGTCTTCCTTCGCGCAAGCCGCGAACAAGCAGACGACGACGGTCAGTATTATAACGATAGCGAATAATTTTTTCATAGTTTCACCGTTTTGTTTAACTGTTTTAGAGCGTTTTCTTTTATTGATAATTACTATTTATATAATTTATCAAATAAAAATAATAACTCATTTTATATTATACTTATTTTTATACCCTTTGTCAATATTCGTTCGAGGTGAAGCGGCAAGAGGGAAAAGTAAATCGGCGTGCTAACTCTAACGCTTAATCGGGCGAAGTGAAATAAACTCAAATTATCGTAAGGGATTCCGATGCGTTTCCCATTATTACATTATCTTGTAGCAATCCTCTTTAATACCATTATTTCGCAATGTTTTTTCGCTTTTTCTCTTTATTTTTCTTTTTTTATATTGTATAATAAACGTATGAAAAAAACGGTAGTTTTCTTTGCTTTGATATTTATCGCCGTCTTCGCGGCGTCCTGCCTTCCCGCTTTTGCGGACGAGGGGGACTATTACGTCGTGGGAGAGAGTAAGATATCCTTTTACGTTGAAGTTCAATACGCCGCCCCTCAAGAAAAGTTCGAGATACCCAAAGGTTTCGCAATCAAGGTGGTAGGCTCTTCCGTGAACAACTATACCCCCGTCGAGTATTCGGGGCTTCGCGGCCTCGTCAAGAGCGACGAATTGGCTAATTGCGTCAAAACCGCGTCGCCCGAGCGTATATCCCCCACTTTTTTATTGACGGCGCGTCCCCCGAAAGCGTACACCGCGATAAATAACGGAATAGAGAAGAATCTCACCGACAAGCAGGCGGTATTCCTCGGCGTAGCTTCGTCTTCGGACGGCGCGTACTACGCGGTAAAAGTGGACGATGAGATTTGCTATATTTACGAGTCCAACGTCGAGAATAAGACCGATCTCGACAACTATCTTAATCCCAAGACCGAAGTGGATCCCGACCCCATCGTCACCCCTTCGGGCAACGGCGAAAAAAGCGAGGAAGAGGGCGGTAAAAACAACGTCGTTCTTCGTATCATATTGATAGCGGGCATAGTTATCCCCGCCGTTATAGTCGTTATACTTTTGTTCAAACCTCGTAAAGCGAATACGAAAAAACGCCGCCAACTCGAAGACGACGGAATGCGTTACGAAGATTTCGAATAATTATTTCATTTTAACTTTCTTTTAATAGGGAAGATCTACAATTTGACTGAAGAGGTGAAATATGAGAATACTTTTGGTTGAAGATAATTACGATCTTTCAGACGTTTTGACGAACGTATTCCGCAAAGAGAAATACGAAGTTCTTTGCGCGTACGACGGCGAAGAGGGCTTGATGTACGCTTTGGAAAACATATACGATATTATCATTTTGGACGTTATGATGCCCAAAATGAACGGCTTTGAGGTTTTGAAAAAGATAAGAGAAGCGAAACTATCCGTGCCCGTAATTATGCTCACCGCTTTAAGCGAGGAAAAGGACAAGATCAAGGGTTTGGACGGCGGCGCGGACGATTATTTACCCAAGCCGTTTTCAACGCCCGAACTTTTGGCTCGCGTTCGCGCGCTCACCCGTAGAAAAGGCGAATTGCTTGAAAATAACGAATTGAAGTTTATGGACGTGTCCTTGAATTATTCCTCGCGCACGTTGAATTACAAGGATAAGAGCATAGGCTTGTCGGTCAAGGAATTCAACATTATGGATTACCTGTTATCCAATCCCACCGCGATAGCCGAAAAGGAAAAGTTAATATCCCGCGTTTGGGGTTTGGACAACGATTTCGAATCCAATAATCTCGAGGCGTTTATGTCGTTTTTGAGAAAGAAACTCGACTATCTCAAAGCGCCTTTTTATATCAATTCGAAGAGAGGTGTAGGTTATCAACTCGTTCCGAGAGAAGTACAGTAAATTACCCTTGATAACGAGATTAAGACTTCGTTTCACTCTTACGGTGGTATTTATATCCGCCGTTATCTTTTTCGTTATATTGTCCACAGTTTTCTTAGCGGCGTACTTCGTGACGATGCGAAGGATAAAAACCACGACTTCCAACGTTTTATCTCGCGGTTACTATCAGGACGCGTCGCTTGAAGAATCGGGTTATCTTTTGGTTTACGTTAAAGGCTCGACCTTTTTCGTAAAGAGAAGCGCGACGTACACCGAAAAAGAGCAGAAAAACATAATACAAACTATGGTAAATTCGGATAGCGAGATATTCGATTGCGACGGTAGATTTTTCTATTACGACTACGTTTACGTTGAAGACGGCGCAACTTTATACGCCGCGTATAATCTCACCGCCGAATTAAAAACGCTTCGGGCTCTGACGATAATATTGATCCTTGCCGACGTTCTTTGCGCTTTGCTCGGCGGAATAATCGGTTGGCTGTGTTCGAAGTCCATTTTCGCCCCTTTGAAAGTCGCGTTGGATAAGCAAAGCGAACTTATCGCCAACGCTTCGCACGAATTGAAAACCCCTTTGGCGGTTATTTCCGCGCAAACCGAACTCGTGAAAAGCGAAGTTAACGACGAAAAGACTATGAAGTGGCTTGAAGGGATAGAAACGCAAACCAAGAGGATGGAAACTTTAATACGCGAAATGCTCGAATTATCCAAACTCGAAGCGAATAAAAAAGTAGTAGTCGAGGAAGTGGACGTAAGCGACCTCGTAGAGAGCGTATGCTTGACTATGGAAGCGCCTTGTTTCGAGAAAAACGTAGAGCTTAAAACCGAGATAAATCCCGATATCAAAATGACCACGGATAGGGCGAAACTCGAAAAACTCATAACCATTTTATTCGATAACGCGGTTAAATACACATCGGGCGGCGGCGAGATAGCGGTTACTCTCGAAAAGAAAAAGAACCTCGTTTTTTCCATTCGCAACACAGGGGAAGGCATAGAAAAAGACAAAATAGACAAGATTTTCGACCGCTTTTACCGTCAGGACGAATCCCACTCGGATAACGGTTCTTCTTTCGGTTTGGGGCTTGCCATCGCAAAGTCGCTCGTCGAAGCCATGCAAGGCTCTATCACCTGCGAAAGCGTGGTGAACGAATACACCAAATTTATAGTAGTCCTACCGAACGCGTGAAATCTTGCTACGCAAGAATGATAATTCGCTAACGCGAAAATTATAACTCACTGCGTTCGTATTATATCTTGCTACGCAAGATTTTTTTCGTCATGTTGAGCTTGTCGAAACATCTCTTTCGCATAATCTAATATCAATCCTTTCATTCTTTCGTATCTATTAACTATTTTCAAAGCATACTAAACCTATGCTTTACGTCGTTATTATTCTAACTTTACCCTTTTTACCTCTATTGATTATTCCGCTTGGGTTTCGTTTGTCTTTTAGCGTTGAGCCGAGCGGCAACGTCATCCTTATAATAAGGCTGTATTCCTTGAAACTTTTTTCGTTAGTTCGCGAGCCGACGGGTTTGACGAAGCTTTCCAAAAAGGCGTTCGAGTCTAAAAAACTAACCCCGAAAGCCCGCAAACTGCTCGTAAAACTCGCATTGAAAATAAAGCCCACGTTATTTCTTACTCTCGTGGACGAATTGGATCCCTTCAAAGTAGCTATTCTAAACGGATTAGGGACTATCTTGAAAAACTATTTCGGAAAGGTCATAGTCAAGACGTATTCTTCCCGCCGACCTACCGTCCTTATAAATTGTTTATTGAATTTTTCTCTTTTGCAAGTATTAAGCGCGGTTTTTAGTCATACTAACGGAAAGGAGTAAAAATGAACGAAAACGAATTGCTTGAAAAAACGGTATTGAATTTGAAAGACCTCGTTGATTCGGACGCGGTGATAGGTAAAACCATTATGAGCGGCGGAAACGTCGTCATTCCCGTTTCACGAGTAACGGTGGGTATGGTGTCGGGTAGCGGCTCGGGCGAAAAGACCAAGAGAGGCGCGTCCGAGGGATTAGCCGGGGGCGCGGGCGGCAGCGTGCAACCCGTAGGGTTTTTGGTGATAGGCAACGGCGTGAGATTTATAAGCGTCGGGAAAGAGGAGGAGAATAAATGGTTGAATTTGTTAAGTTCCGCTATCGACTTTATAAAGTCCTCTACCTGACGTTAGCAGTCTTTCTATTCGCTTTTTTCTCGTCGCTCGTTTCACCGCGCGTTTACGCTTTTGCCGACGTAGAAACATTCAAAGGGCGCGCTTACGTCGTGATGGAATCGGACAGTTTGAGAGTGCTTTCCGCGATGAACGAAGAGAGAATAAAAGAGCCTGCGAGTACGACTAAAATACTTACCGCGATTTGCGTTTTGGAAAACGCCGATATCGAAAAGAGTATAGAAATACCCAAAGCCGCAGTAGGCGTGGAAGGCTCGTCGATATACCTCAAAGAAGGCGAAAAGTGGCGAATAAAAGACCTAATATACGGTTTGATGACGCGTAGCGGTAACGACGCGGCGGTCGCTCTCGCGATAGCGACTTCGGGCAGCGTGGAAAAATTCGTCGACCTTATGAACGCCACCGCGTTCAAGGCGGGAGCGTTTTCTTCGCGTTTCGATAATCCTCACGGGCTACATTCCCCTAATCACTACGTTACGGCGAAAGACCTCGCTTTGATCACCGCCTACGCTATGAAAAATCCCACCTTCCGCGATATCGCGTCTTCGAAGAGTTACACTTTCCGCTTTGGGGACGAAACGCGTACCTTCGTCAATAAAAACAAAATGCTATCCCTCTACGACGGGGCGATAGGCGTAAAAACCGGCTATACCAAAGCGTCGGGGCGGTGCCTCGTTTCGGCGGCAGAGAGAAACGGCTTGCGCCTTATTTGCGTAGTTCTCAACGAGTCGGATATGTGGGGGAAGAGTATGAGTTTGCTCGACGCGGCGTACGCGGAATATGAGAATTGTATGGTCTTAAACGGCGAACCTTTCGTCTTGAATTCTCTTTCTTTCGTCACGAAGCCGCGCTATTATCCTCTTAAAAGAGAGGAAAAGGCTGCGTTAAGAGTCGAGTACACCGTTACGCGTTCTTCAAGAGCCTTTCAAGAGGCGGGCTACGCTAACGTTTGGATAGGCGATCGTTTGATTTTTTGCGAAAAGGTATATACAATTTAATAAAAATATAGTATAATGATTGAAAGATAAACTTTCGAGGTATGCTATGAGAATAAATAAATACGTCGCGGAATGCGGCGTCGCTTCCCGTCGCGGAGCGGACGAATTGATACTGAACGGTAGGATAAGCGTTAACGGCAAGAAAGTGACCGAGCTCGGTCTCGACGTTTCCGAAAAGGACGTCGTGTATTTCGACGGCAAAAGGATACGCCCGGTATCTCGCTATTCCTATCTTATGCTGTATAAGCCGAAAGGCTGTATTTGCTCTGCGCGCGACGAACACGGCAGAAAAACCGTCTACGATTACGTCGAACTTGACAAAAAACTATCTATCGTCGGTCGTTTGGACTACGATAGCGAGGGGTTATTGCTTCTCACTAACGACGGCGACCTCGTTAATAAACTCACGCACCCTTCTTTTGAAGTCCCCAAAACCTATATCGTAAAGGTGGAAGGCGAGGTAAGCGAAGCGGAAATTCAAAGGTTAAGCAACAGTATGGATATCGGGCGAGGCGAGCAAACAAAAGGGGCGAAAGTCACTTTGCTTGACGTGGAAAATCGAATATCGCGATTGGAAATAACCATCAGCGAAGGTAAAAACAGGGAAATTCGCCGTATGATGGAAAGTATCGGCAAAAACGTTATCTTCCTAAAACGCGTAGCCATCGGCGACCTTCGTTTGGGCGGATTGTCGAGAGGTAAAACGAGATATCTTAACGACAAAGAGATTAAATATTTGAAATCTCTTTAAGGAGGGGCTATGAGTATTTTGTGTCCCGTTTGCGGCGCTACATTAGCGAAAAAAGTCGACCGTTGCGCGAGTTGCGGCACCGACGTAAAAGAGATTTTGGTCAAGCTTAAAAAGGAAAAAGAGAACTTGGCTAACGTCGACTTTCCTAAATACTCCACCGCCGAACTCGACGAACTTTTCGAATTCGTTGAAAACGGAAGCGGATACGGCATAGTCGAATATATGGGCAACGACGAAAAGGTCTTCGTGCCTTCCCGTTACAAAGGTAGAGCGGTAAACGCGATAAAGGCTAACGCCTTCGAGGGTAGCGACGTTACCGAGGTTTATATGCCTGTGTCTGTGAGGATCATAGAGCACGACGCATTCGCCGCCTGTTACAAGTTGAAGTCGGTATTACTGCCCAATAAACTGCAAGAGATCGGCGCGGCGGCTTTTATGGACTGCAATTCCATAGCTTGGCTGGATATCCCCGATAGCGTGAAAGAGATCGGCGAGAGGGCGTTCAGCGGTTGCGTTTCCCTCTATAGAATCAAAATGTCCGAAAACGTCGAGATCATACCTTCGTATTGTTTCGAGAATTGTTCATCTTTGCCGTATTACGTTTTCGGCGAGAAGGTTAAAGACGTTTCTTCCTACGCCTTTTTGAATTGCCATAAAATTAAGAAGATAAAGTTTAACGAAGGGCTCGCGCATATAGGGGACTTCGCTTTTTCGGGTTGCTACGCGTTAGAGCGCGCAATTCTTCCCGAGAGCCTCGTAGAACTTGCGGACGGCGCGTTTTACGACTGTTCTTCATTGAGCGCGGCTTATGTGGGCGAGAAAACCGTCGCTTTGTCGGGCGATTGTTTCTACGCGTGCAATTCCCTCGTTAAATTCAAGGTCAGCGAGAAAAACGCTCGTTTTTACGTAGACGGAAACGCGATCATAAATAGGCTGGGCGAGGTTTTGACGGTGGGTTGTAAAGCCACCGTGATACCCCCTCAAGTAGTCAGCATCGCGCGCGCCGCGTTTTCGGGCTATTCGTTCGAAGGCTCTATTGAGATACCTTCCACCGTGAGATATATGGAAGGCGAAGCGGTGTTCAACAACGCCAACTTCACGATAGTCGCGGACTATCCCGTTAAGCCCGAACAGTGGAACGATAAATGGGTTGTCGGCGATACTACGGTGGTCTGGAAGACCAAATAACGTCGGTTTAAAATTTTTAATTGTTATTGTCCCATTACGTTTATAGTAATATTACGTATTGGGACTTTTTTTATCCCGCAATCCTTACCGTGTTTTGAGAATCCCTTAACGCGAAACCCATTCTATCAGTACGTCATCCTGAGCCGCGGCTTGCCGCGAGTCGAAGGATCCCCTAAAAAGAGGTAACTATCTTATAAAAGTATGTCGACAAGGAAGAGATGTTTCGACTACGCTCAACATGACGAAAAACTATTTTCGTAACGCGAAACGACGGTCGTTCGTTATTGTATTCCGTCGCGTCTACCGTCGCATATATTCCCGAAATTGCCCATTCCGCCGGCTAATAGAAGCGCAAACGCCGAGAAGATAAGCAATAGCGATTCCGTCGAATTGATACCGTTCCCCGAAAACGAGAAGAGAAGAAGCAAAATAAGCATAAACAGCATACCGTTGTTACCGAAGTTTCCAAAGTTTCCAAACATAAATAAACCTCCTTTATTTTCGACCGCTTTCGTCGCGTTTCTTTCGTATTCGACTTTGTGTTACACGATATGAAAGTTATTATAAAAATGTGAACGATCTCAAAATCAACGATAGACAAAAAAGCCTCGTGGATTATTATTTGCCGTCCGTATCGAAGCTGGAAAAACTCGCCGCGATATACCAAGTATTCTCGGACAAAACGCGTTTAAGAATACTTTTCGCGTTGTGTATTTGCCCTATGTGCGTAAACGATATCGCCAAAACTACGGGGATAAATCGCTCTACCGTTTCCCATCAACTCGCGGCTATAAAGGTGCACGGCTTCGTTAAAGGTCGGAGCGAGGGCAAAAACGTTATATATTTTATCTCGGACGCGAGAGTTAAAGGGCTATTATCCGCAGGCACCAAAGCGTATTGAGATTTGTTTTTGCAAGCATCATCGAGAATAAAAGCAGGCGGGTCTTATAAACAAAAAACCGAGTTTTGCGCTCGGTTTCAGTCGGCTTAGCCGTTTGTTTTAAGATATGGAGGATGCTTTTCTTACAACTACACCCGTATTATATCCTATGAATGTGTTAGTTACGTGATAATTGATTGCAAAAGTCGAAAAAGTTTAATTTTTTCTGCAATTTTTTGTCTTTCATCGTTTTTTTTATTTCGAGGCGGAATATCTTGCAGTCGGTTTTCTCGCGCAATAAGGTCAAACCCAAAAGAAAATATATTTTAACGCTTTACTTAAAAAGAAAATAATAGTAAAATATATAAATGCTGATAAATTTGGAGTTATACAGGGTATTTTACGTGGTGGCTAAAACGGGCAGCCTTACTAAAGCGAAGCAGGAACTGTTCATTTCGCAACCCGCGGTATCGCAAGCCATCAAGCAGTTGGAAACGCAATTGGGCGGCAAGCTTTTCGTTCGTAACTCAAAAGGCGTATCTTTGACGAAAGAGGGCGTTATGATGTACGAACACGTCAAGGTCGCTTACGACGAGATAATCTTGGCGGAAAAGTTGTTTTCCGAAATGCGCGGCGTACGTTCGGGCGTCGTTGTGATTTCCGCTTCCGACACTATCGCGAAATACCTGTTGCCCGCTCATATAGCGCGCTTCAAAACCGCGTATCCCGACGTTACCATTCGCATAATCAACCGTCCTTCCGTGGAAACGGTCGCAATGCTAAAAGCGGGTAAAGCGGACGTGGGTTTGATAAACGACGCGGGCGACTTCTACGACGATAACGTGTTGTTGACCCCGTTTATGACGGTTAGAGAATGTTTGGTTTGTAGCCCCGACTTCTACGAAAAGAATCTTAAAGACGTAGGGGTTTTGCAAGCGAAAGACCTAATATCCTATCCGCTTATAATGCTCGAATCAAAAAGCGCGACTCGCTCCCAAATAGAGCGTTGTATCGTAAGGAACGGCGGAAAAGTGCGTACGACTTTCGAATTATGCAGTATCGACCTAATAATCGAGTACGCCAAAATAGGTTTAGGGATAGGTTGCGTCACCCGCGAATTCGCCCGTCGCGATTTGGAAAACGGTTCGCTCGTCGAAATAAAAACCGACTTCGACTTCGATTTCCACCAAATATCCGTAGCCACCTACAAAGGCACGACGCCGAGTTTCGCGGTGAAGACCTTCGTAGAGAATATGTTGAAAAGAAAATATTAAAGCCGTAAGGCAAGATAAAAGAGGTAAAATATGAAAAAACTTAATTCCATCGATCTTCGTGAAGCGTATCTTAACTTTTTCAAGAGTAAAAACCACGCGGTTATCGGGAGCGCGTCGTTGATACCCGAAAACGATCCCACCGTCTTGTTCACCACCGCGGGAATGCACCCGTTGGTTCCCTATCTCTCGGGCGAAAAGCACCCCGCAGGCACTCGTTTGACCGACGTGCAAAAGTGCGTTCGTACCGGCGATATCGACGAAGTGGGCGACGCAAGCCACTGCACTTTCTTTGAAATGCTCGGTAACTGGTCGTTAGGCGACTACTTCAAGAAAGAGAGCATTTCTTGGAGTTATGAATTCTTGACGAAAGTTTTGGAAATACCAGTCGAAAAACTCGCGGTATCCGTATTCGCGGGCGACGATGATTGCCCTCGCGACGAAGAAAGCGCGGAAATCTGGCATAGCGCGGGCATAGCCAAAGACCGCATATTCTATCTTCCCAAAAAGAACAATTGGTGGGGTCCCGCCGGCGAAACCGGTCCTTGCGGTCCCGACACCGAGATTTTTATAGATTCGGGCGCTGCGCCTTGTTCCCCCGAGTGTTCCCCCGCTTGCAACTGCGGCAAATACCTCGAAATTTGGAACAACGTCTTTATGCAATTCAGAAAGACCGAGCAAGGCACGTTCGAGCCTTTGAAACAAAAGAACGTCGATACGGGTATGGGTTTGGAAAGAACCATATGCGTCCTTAACGGCCATTCTTCGGTTTACGAGACCGACGTATTCGCGGGCGCGATAGCCAAGCTCGAAGAGTTGAGCGGCAAGACCTACGGTAGCGACGAGCAAGTCACCAAGGCGATGAGAGTTATCGCGGATCATATCCGCACTTCCACCTTCATCATCGGCGACGAAAACGGCGTAGTCCCCGGCAACGTTTCTCAAGGCTACATTTTGAGAAGACTTATTCGCCGCGCGGTGCGTTTTGCAAGATCTCTCGAATTACCCGCCGACGCTTTGGTGGAGATAGCGAAATTGTACGTCGATCAATATCAAAACGTTTATCCCGAACTTTTGAAGAACAAGGATAAGATAGTGGACGAGTTGTCCAAGGAAAACGAGCGTTTCCGCAAGACTCTCGAACAAGGCTTGAAAGAATTCGACAAGGTCGTGGGATATCTTCCCCCCGAAGTAAAGAGATTGTCCGGTAAGGCAGCGTTTAGACTTTACGATACCTTCGGTTTCCCGATAGAAATGACCGCCGAACTTTGCGCGGAAAAGGGAATATCCGTGGATATGAAAGGTTACGAAAAGGCTTTTGAAGACCACCAAAACACCTCTCGCGCGGGCGCCGAGCAAACCTTCAAAGGCGGTCTTGCCGACCACGCAGAAGCGACGTCGAGGCTTCACACCGCGACTCACTTGATGAACGCGGGGTTGAGAAAACTCGTTAATCCCGACATTCGTCAAAGAGGTAGCAACATAACCGCAGAAAGATTGCGTTTCGACTTCAACCTCGATCGTCCCGTCACCCCCGAAGAGATCAAAGCGGTGGAAGATTACGTAAACGGCGCGATCAAAGCGGACGTTGAGATAAAATGCGAGGAAATGAGCGTAGCCGACGCAAAGGCTTCGGGCGCAATGGGCGTATTCGACAGCAAGTACGGCGAGGTCGTAAAGGTCTACACTATGGGCGAATACAGCAAAGAGATTTGCGGCGGCCCTCACGCTAAACGCACGGGCGAACTCGGTCATTTCAAGATCGTCAAAGAGCAAAGCTCTTCTCAAGGCGTCCGTCGTATCAAGGCGATATTGGAATATTGATAAAACAAAACTCACGCGTTAGTAACGAATATATAAACTATACTATATAATGGAGTAACGATGAAACTGACCGAAGACGTCAAAACAGTTCTTAATAAAGACCCTGCGGCGCGCAATTATTTCGAGGTATTGTTTACCTACCCCGGCGTAAGGGCGTTGTTTTGGTATAGGCGAGCGCATTGGCTCTATAACCATAAGTACTATTTTTTGGCTCGCCGTATTTCCCAACGTACCGCGCGCAAAACGGGTATCGAGATACACCCCGGGGCAACGATAGGCGATAGGTTGTTTATCGACCACGGCACGGGCGTGGTGATAGGCGAGACGACCATAATCGGCAACGACGTCGTTATCTATCAAGGCGTGACGTTAGGCGGTACCGGCAAAGAGAAGGGCAAAAGACACCCCACTCTCGAGGATAGAGTAATGGTTTCGGCAGGCTCGAGCGTTTTAGGTCCCGTCACCATCGGTCACGATTCCAAAGTCGGCGCGGGCGCGGTAGTATTGAAAGACGTTCCGCCTAACTGTACCGTAGTGGGTATTCCGGGCAGGATCGTTAAGATGGATAACGTCCGCGTACAAGATATGGATCAAGTTCATATCCCCGACCCCGTTTTGGAAGAATTGAAACGCCTTAACTCGCGTATAGAGGAACTCGAACTTAAACTCGGTTTGGAAGACGGCGGCAAATGCACCCTCGACGGCATAGTCGAAGAGATCAAAGAGGAAAACGTAAAAACCGACGAGTGAAATCCGAAACAATAAATATAAATAATTATGATAGTTTCTAACCCGTGGAATTTCGCCCACGGGTTTTTATTATTAAGGTAATAGAAAAGCAATAATATAATCAAATATTGATTCTCGAATGTGATAAAATGTGCGAGTAGACGAGTACGTCATCCTGAGCCTGTCGAAGGATCCCAAATAGTAGTACGTCATCCTGAGCCTGTCGAAGGATCCCCTAAAAAGTGGTAATACACTTATAAAGAACAATGCGGAAGAGATGTTTCGACTTCGCTCAACATGACGAAATAGTCGCTCACCGCGACGACTACCATAAAAGTACGTCATCCTGAGCCTGTCGAAGGATCCCAAATAGTAGTACGTCATCCTGAGCCTGTCGAAGGATCCCCTAAAAAAAGTAACCATAACAAGGAAGAGATGTTTCGACTTCGCTCAACATGACGAGAAAAACAGTAAAAGTATGTTATTTCGAGTAACGTCAAGGAATCCCCAGTAGTAGTACGTCATCCTAAACTTGTCGAAGAATCCCTTAATAAACATCAAATATTAAAAGCGATGAGTCGTTTCAATCCCTTAAAACAGTGAATTTCAATATTCAAGCCGCGTTAACAATAGTTGCCTTTTACTTGAATTGTTAAGTTTCCTTAATTTTTCTTTTGCAAAAACGGCGATTTTATATGGAAAAATGGCGTAAATTGCTACAAAATCCTGATTATTAATGAAATCTTAATCTTTATTTTTGCGTTTTTGTATTATAATGGTATTGATGTGAGTAAAAAAGGATTATGGATTTATCCATATCGTTTACACGTCAAATATTAAATTTGGATTTAGATGAAGTTAAGTTTAAGTTTAATATAGTAAGAAATCAATAATAAATATACTCGAGTATTGACTGTACTTAAAGTTCATTCTATACTTGAAGTGAAGACGGAGGTCGGATGAAGGATCAACAAAACGATGAACTTGATTTAGCTACGGACGAGGAACTGTCCCCCGAAGGTCGCTACGATCCCGAAGCCGACGAGGATTTCGAAGACGATTGGTCGGAAGCGGAAGATGATTTCGAAGGCGACGTCGATATCGACGGAGCGGCGAACGACGACGAGTCGATAGCCGAGCTTGAAGAGAGCATCCGTAAAGCCGAAGAAGAAAGCGAACGCATCGCCGCCGAAGCAAGGAAGGAAGCCAAGGAGGAAGCCAAGCGCCAAGCCGAGGAAGAAAGCGAGGAGCCGCAGCCGACGTTCGTCTATCAAGATAAAGAGCCGGACGTATCCGCAACGGTGGCGGTCGAGTCGGAAGACGATTTAAGACCGATGACCGATGAAGAGAAGTCGGAGTTACAAGCGTTGGAAACCGAGCGAGCCGCTGCAAGCGAGATCTCGACCGAGTTACAAGATATAACCGAATTATCCAAATCGGTAGCGGCAAGGCAAAGAGCGAAAGAACTTGCTCAAAACCCCAAAGCCGAATTGACCGAGGAAGAGAAGAAAGCGGCGAAAGCCAAAGCCGCCGAAGAAAAGAAGCGCAAGCGCCAAGAGGAAAACGACATATTCGCAAACCGCTACAAGGCAAAGACGATAAACGCCGCCGTAGCGCAAACCGATCCGATAGTTTACTTCTACAACGCGGCGCTGTCGAGAGACGGAGCGATACAGTTCTTCAACGTGTATCAAGTACTGCAAGATAGATTCTTGGGTAAACTGATACCTCAATTGTGGACGGCGGTCGCCGAGGCAAGCGATAGAGTTCTGGAATTGAATATGGCGAGCCTTTTGGAACATATCAAGGTTTGCGAGCAATTCCCCGAGTACGTCTTCGTAATAAGTATCTCGACAAGATTCTTTACGAAACCCGCGGTGCTTGAGAAATTCCTCAACCTCGTGGAAAAACCCATACCTAACCTCGTGCTTGCGTTCGACTGCGTATCGTTACAAAACTTAGGTCAAGCGGCTAAAACGGGTTTGGGTTCGATAAAGAACAAAGGATTGAAGATCCTACTCGACAATACCGAAAAGGTCAGTATGACGACGTTATCCGAGCTTGAATTCGATTTCGTCCGTATAGATAGCCGATATTACGAGTTGGGCAACTTCAAAGCGGAAGGTTTCTTGAGATTACTTACCGCTTTCGCCAAAGAACAAGGTATTCCCACCGTCGCGACCTTCTGCGACAACGAGGATATGGCGGAATATATGTTCTATATGGGCGTCGACTACGTACAAGGCAACGCGGTATCCCGCCCTCAACGTACCGTACCCAACGCGGTCGATAAAGTTACTCTCCTCGAGAGTATGCAGCAAATAGGTTAAACCCGCCGAGTGGCGTGTAAATAAAGTAAAAAATAGCCGAAAGGCAAAATATGGAGGATATTATTATGAAAAAAAGAATGTTTATTACGACTATCGTAATGATGCTCGTTTTAGCAGTCGCATTGACCACCAGTTCTTTGGCATGGTTCTCGTCTGCTAACACTGCAGTTACGGCTTCTGCTGCGACGTTTACAGCTACGTCTTCTGGCGATAGTAACGTAAACTTGAAGATTAGCGATAGTACTGGTTCTTGGGGTAACCAAATCGCTTTGACGAGTGCCGCAGGTCGTTCCATGATTGGTATGATCCCTCAAAGCGCTCTCGTTGCTACCACCGGCACGGCTCCCACCTTTACCGGCGTTACCGTTAACGGTGCCCACGTTGACGTCGTTCACGGGAACTACGTATGGCCCGCAAGAATGAGCTTCAACTCCGCGAAGATCGGCGACGAATCCAACTTCGTTATCGAGGCTGACGCCGCGGGAAACGACGTAAACGGAGATCCCAGCACTTCTACCAACAAAGTTAGTGACTACTCTAACGTTGCGGTTAATGGATCTGCTGGTTATTACTACGATGAGTTCTATCTCCACAATGCAGACGCTCAATCCGTTATCAACACCTTGAACTTCCAAGTTCGTGGTTCATTGAGTAAAATTACCGGCGCTGAAGCAGAGGGTTCCGACTATACTTGTAACGGTTATGCAGCGTTTATCGTGTTTGACGCCGTAGCTGTTGCAGTTGGCGAAACCGTTCCTACTAATGCCCTCGAAAGCGCAGGTTATACTGTTATCGCATATGGTACCTCTCCTGCAGAAAACCAAGTTGCTGCTGCTTCTGATGACAAGTATCTTGCTTGGGTTCCCTTTGCAGCATTTACTATCGCTATGGATAAGACCGGTGACACTGGTGCAAATAACAGCAACGTTGCATGGCAATTCGGTAACTTGGACGAGATTGATGGATCTGCTTTCCGTTACAATAGTATAGCTATCGAAAACGTTAACACTCAAGCTTACGATGCAATTTCCGGTGATACAGGTTTCACTCTCAGCACTGCTAACCTTAAGCTTTTGAATGACAAGGTAGTTAACGGAGAAGGTAATGTTACTAATTCAAATACTTCGAGAGATACCACTAGCGTATTCACTATGCCTGCAGGTGAGACCTATAGAGTAGCTTTCTATTTCTGGCTTGACGGCTATACTATGACTTCCTTTACCGATACCACTGTTGCTGAAGTATCCATTAGAGTAAGTGCAGCTCAATAATTGACGTGAAGAATAGCATAGAATAAATGCTTTAATTGAAATTAAAAGGAGGGCTTGGCCCTCCTTTTTGTTTGCATAAAAAATGAAAATATTGATTTATCGAGAAAGGAAAACCGCAATTAAGAATAAGCGATAAAAAAGGATCAGGAAAATCAAGTCGTGTAGTATTCCAAATCATATAGCTTAGAGAAGAATTTTCTAATGATTGGATTTCTTTAACTATGCTTATGAAAATGGAAAACTTGCTAGTACCATAATCTTAAAAACTATTCTTAACAATTATACCACAAAATAGATTTTTTTAACTTTTTTCTTATTTTTTTTCAACAAATTTTTATATTATTATAATTTAATTAAATATGAGTATTGCAATTCGCAAAAAACTATGATATAATAACTTATATTATGTAATAGTGCCAATAGGCAATGGAGTATATTAATATGGCAGAAGAAAAGAAAAAGTCGAAAATTAATCCTAAAACTCGTCAGATACTCGATATCATGGTTACGGGTATTCAAGTTGTGATAGTAATTTTCTGCATAGTTTTGAGTATTATTATTTGGACGGGCAATGCGGGCGATCCAATAAATCGTAAGATCAATTGGTTTGCAATACGTACCGACTCTATGACGAGGCAATCCGACGAGTATTATGCGGCGCTTAAAGAAAAGTTGGGTTGTGATTTTAACGTTAAGAAATCGACGTTCGATCCCGGTGATATGGTCATTACCAAAAAAGTTGCGTTTGAAGACATCCAAGTTGGTGACGTTATAGCCTATAAAGCGACAATAAAGGATATCAACGGTAACTTCAGCGAACAAATCATTACCCACAGAGTTGTGATGATCAACAAAAACAACAAAGAGATTACTACGCGCGGTGATAGAGACGTCAATGGCGAACAAGAGACTACCGTTGAGTATAGTAACGTCTTCGGTAAGATGACGGGTAAGCTCAAAGGTATTGGCGGCGCAATTCTTTGGTTGCAAGGTTTCCGTAGAATTGAAACCGAGAACGGCGTTGGTTACGACCGTGACGAGAATAATTCGAAGTCCGCAAGCTTTTTGATTATCATAATTCCTTTGGCTGCGTTGTTTATCTACAACGGATTTTACGTTGTCAAATGGGCTATGGACGAGAGAACCAAGAAGATCAAGGAAGCCGCTCAAAAGGAAGCCGCAGACAAACTTGCTACCGAGGCAGTCAACCAAAAGGAACTCGAACGCAAGGCTATCCGCGCGTTTATGGCTTCTCAAGGTATGACCGACGAGCAGATCGACGCGTATTTCGCTAAAGAGGATGAAAAACTCGCGGCTCAAGAGGCGGCTAAGGCCGAAGAGACTTCAACCGAAGATTCTTCCGCAGATGTCGAAGAGACGGTCGAGCAACCCGCCGAAGAGGCAAATTCCGAAGAGCAGGAAAGCGAAGAGCCTAAAGAGTAAGGAAGAGCCGTTTCGACTACGCTCAACGTGACGAGCTAAAAGTAGAGTACGTCATTCCGAGCAACGTCGAGGAATCCCCTATACTAGTACGTCATTCCGAGCGAAGCGAGGTTCGAGCAAACGCATAACGTTTGCGAGAAAGAGGAATAGGCAAGCAAAAACGAAATCATCATAAGATGATAAGTTATAGTGAAGCCTATGACGAGTCGAAGGATCCCCTAAAAAGGCGTAACGTGCTTATAAAAGTAAAAAGCGGAAGAGCCGTTTCGACTACGCTCAACGTGACGAGTTAATAGCTAATTGTTTATCAACATATATATATTAGTGTAACCTATAGTTGAATTTGCCTTTAAGGTAAGTTTTAGTGCGGTCTAAACCGCGAAGAAGATATGGCTGATAAAGAAAAGAAAACCCAAACCGAAGAGTTGACCACTCCCGAAATCAACGAAGAGGAAAGCCCTAAAGGGAAATCTTCGCTAACCGAGTCTCAACTCAAAGACAAGGATAAGTTCGCCTACATAATCAAACGGAAGAGCGTCCGCAAAAGAGCGAGACGTAAGACCGTATCTTTGATTATGGTAATTTTCGTTCTAATCGCCTTGCTTATCACGGGTTTGGTCTACGGCGTATTGACGTTTATAGATTTTAACAGTTTCCGTATTACCGTTGAGCGATCCAACCTCAATTATTTAACGTTGAGCGAGGATTACGAATTTACAAACCCCACTTCGGTTTTGTCGCTCTCCGGCCCTAAAGATATGGACAACTTCACTTTTGAATGGTTACCTTATAGAACTCAATTCCTTAACGAAGAGGGTAGTTTGAGCAGCGATAATTATATTGCATCCGCATTCTATCTTAAAAATATTTCTGAAAAACCTGTTTACTATACCGAAAACATATCCCTTACAAACGTTTATAAAGGATTAGAAGATACTATAAGAATATTATTAATAAAACAAATTGTTACTGAAGACGAAAGCGGTAATGCGGTATTAAGCGCCCCCGAGTATCGTTGCTACGCAAAGGTATCGGCGGACGGCGTCACCCCCGAATACGTTGCGGGCGGACACGAGGACGAGTATTATCCCGTACCCGTATCTAATCCAAACAATATCGAGAGCAGCGACCCGTGGTACACGATACCCTTCTACTCCGCGGATAGCGGCACCGTCCTCGACTCGGTTTACTACCCCTTAATGCCCGGTCAAAAGATAAGATACGCTATGGCGGTGTGGATAGAGGGTACCGACCCCGAGTGTACTAACGACAAGTTAGGCGGTAAGGTATCCTATAACTTCCGCTTCTCACTCCTCACCGACGAAGACGGTAAGGTCGTAGAGATAGAAGAGTGAATAATAAAGCGTAGACGTTTCGACTACGCTCAATGTAAAAACTAAACTATTAATCGGTTAACCGATACGAAATAAACAAAAACCAAAAAGGAGAAAGCCGTAAGGCTTGTAGACGACAATGTTAGATTTGATACAATCATTACTGAAAATATTCATCGGTGGATTCTTGCAGATATTCACCGGAATTTTCGGTGGCATAGCGCAAATGTTTAACTTTGTAGATTACTATAATACCATAAAGAATATGGCGGACGGTAACGCTTCCTATTGGATAGTCGGCGCGTTGGTCGTTCTCGTGGTATTGGCTGTTTTGGTCGCTATCGTTTGGTTGTTAATTTATTTCAGTATTCGCTTTTTCAAGAGATTAAAGAGCAAAAACGCCGTTCTCGACCAAGACCTCGTCGACGAGATCAACGAGTTAAAGAGACAACTCGTTAAGACCAATATGGAAAAGGATAGAATTCTCGGCTTGAAGATAGGCTCTCGCGGCTACGACATTACCGAGGGTTACGAAGGCGAAGAGGTCAAAGACGACGCAAAGAAAGAGGGCGAAAGCCGTTTCTACAAACTTACCGAAGTTGATAAAGAATTCGAAGCGGGGCTTTTCCCGCCCCGCGAGTACGACTGGGATATAACGCTCGAGCAACTGTGCGACCGTTTCCGTTTCTACGCGGCTAATAACCCCGATAGACCCTGGCGTAAACTTTATTATGAAATTAAAATAATCCGTTTGTTCTTCAGTTCGTTCGCTACGACGAGATTGCTAATCCTACAAGGTATATCCGGTACAGGTAAGACCTCTCTTCCCGAATGTATGGGTCACTTCTTCGATAACCCTACGACCATCGCTTCCGTTCAACCGTCCTGGCGTGACCGTACCGAAATATTCGGATATTTCAACGAATTTACCAAGCGTTTCAACGAGACCGAAGTTTTGAAGGCGATGTACCACGCCCGTTACAGCGAAGATATTTATCTCACCGTTCTCGACGAAATGAACATAGCGCGTGTTGAGTACTACTTCGCTGAATTGCTGTCCATATTGGAAATGCCTTCGCGTGAACAATGGATAGTCGACTTGGTTCCTTCCGGTTGGCCGAGCGACCCGAAGTTCGTAGAAAAAGGCAGATTTAAGCTTCCCGAAAATATGTGGTATATCGGCACCGCAAACAACGACGACTCCACGTTCGCTATTTCCGATAAGGTTTACGACCGCGGTATGCCTATCAACATTAACAGTAAAGCGGCTCCTTTCGACTGCCCCGTTACCGAGAAGTTACACGTTTCATATAAGCACCTTGAGGAATTGTTCTCCAAGGCGTTCGAAGTAAACGCGGTCAGTAAAGAGAACCTCGATAAATTCGAAAAAATGGACGACTACGTTATCGAACACTTCCGTTTGGCGTTTGGTAACCGTATTGTTAAGCAATTGCGTGAATTCGTCCCCGTTTATATTGCCTGCGGTGGTACCGAAATCGACGGATTGGATTACGTATTGTGTAACAAGATCCTTCGTAAGTTCGAGTCCTTGAACTTGGCGTACATTCGCGACGAGATCGACGACTATATCCAATACCTCTCCGACCACTTCGGCGAAGAGAATATGGGCGACTGTAAAGAGTACTTGACGAGATTGAAGAAGTTGTTCTAATAGTACGTAACGCGCTTATCGTATTAGTATTATATAATAGTGAAATTACTCTATCATAATATAATAAGCGTTATAGTGCCTTATTCCAAGCAACCTTGAGGAATCGCCTATAAAAGTACGTCATCCTGAGCTTGTCGAAGGATCCCCTAACGCAGAGCAGTAAATACTAATAAGTGTTTATCAAATAGGAAGAGATGTTTCGACTACGCTCAACATGACGAGTTAAAATTAGAGTACGTCATTCCGAGCATCGTCGAGGAATCCCCTAACGCGAAGCAGTATTGACAAGGAAGAGATGTTTCGACTACGCTCAACATGACGAATAAAAAAGTACGAATTCTTAATTCTAAATAATAAGCGTTACGGCACGTCATTCCAAGCAACGTCGAGGAAAATCCCCTAACGCAAAAAGCAAAACAAAGAAATCTTCAATTTAGGAGAATATAAAAAGTATAATGATTAACGTAGATAAAAAAAGATTAGACGATTATATTTATTATATTACCTCTCTTCTAAAACAAGAGGATTTTTACGACGATTATCTTAGCGGAATCAAGGCGGGCAAGAATAAATACGAAATGTCCCAAAGATTCCAAAAGAAGAAATTCGACCTCGACTGGGTGGACGAAATCGAGGACGCGATTATGCACATTGATAATATCGTGCGTAACCCTCGTAAATTCATCGTAATCGAAGAAGAAATAATCGACGTTTCTTTGGCGCGTAACATTACGACCGAATCCGTTAAGCACTTGGCTACCCATACCAACCTTATCGCGTCGGTTAACGAAGAGGGTATGGTCATTCCTTCCAAGATCTTGAATACTTCCAAGGAAGAATCTTTCGAGATCTACGAAAACCGTTTCATTTATACCCTTATTCTTAAACTTCACCAATTTATAAATAAGCGTTTCGACGTTATCAAAAAGGCGTCCACAACGTCCGACTCGTTCACCATTAAGGTATCGAGCGAATACGCCCTCGGTAAACAAAAAGTCAAGTACAATATGGAAACCGAGGTAAATATGCCTTTGGACGAGATGATGAAGGCGGATACCTCTCAACTTACCGACGTCGAGCGTATCGCTCGTTTGGCGACTATCGTCAACGGTTTTATGGGCTCGCCCTTCGCCAAGACGATGGTATCCTGCGCCCTCGTTCGTCCCCCTATCATAAGAACGAACGTCATCTTGAAAAACCCCGACTTCAAAAAAGCCTTGGTTTTGTGGCAATTTATTGATAGCTATCAAAACAACGGTTTCGAGATCAAGTCGGTTGACAGCACGGACGCGCTCCCCCTTGCAAACCAAGAAAAATTCAACAACCTCATTTACTTAAACGATATTTTGATAGAGTCCATCGTCAAGCAAAGCACTTCGGACGAGAATATAGAGGGTGAGGAAACCAAGAAAAAGAAGGATAAAAACGTCGAAAACGAATACGTTACCAAGAATATCGACGACTTTGTTCCCGACGACTTCCCCGAATTGAAATTGAGTTTGTTCGAGACTCGCCGCGTGTTTACCAAACTGCCCGAGATCGCCGAAATAACGAGGGAAGAAGAGCGAAAGGTCACCCGCGCGATAGACAGGGTACTTTTGCAATACAAGATAAACAAGACCAAAGCGGATACCGAAGAGAGAGCAAACCTCATTCGTAAACTCGTTTTGGAAGAGGATAAAGCCAAACTCGCCGCCTTGAAAGCGGCAAAAGACGCCGAAAAGAAGAAAGAGCGCGAAAGAGTCAAAGCCGAAAAAGAGGCGAAGAAGCAAGAGCGTCTCAATAAAAAACTCGAAAAAGAGCGTCAAATCAGAGAGGCGAAAGAGAGAGAAGAGCGTATC
Source organism: Clostridia bacterium (assembly GCA_017444385.1). Lineage (GTDB taxonomy): Bacteria > Bacillota > Clostridia > Christensenellales > CAG-1252 > RUG14300. The sequence continues at coordinate 134,950 of JAFSWQ010000013.1, forward strand.
AGACGCGAAGAGGAAGAAGCGCTTCGCGCAAGGTTGGAGAGGGAAAAACTCGCCGCCGAGCAACGTATCCTCGAAGAAAATCAACGTCTCACCGCTATTTACGAGAGCGAAAAAGCGCGTACCGAGCAAGAAAGGGAACGCTTGCGCGACGAATTGGAAAGAGAAAAGCAACGCAGTTACTTGGAGCCTATAGAGAATTCCGCGCTTGTCAAAATGCGTAAAAAAGAACAAGCGAGAATTATGCAAATGCGTAGCGCTCAAGAGTTGCAGCTCCGCGAGATGATAACCGCTCACTATCAACAAATGGAACAAGCGCAAAAGAACGCGATTTTGGAAATGGAACAAATCGCGGATATGTGCGACTTCGATATTTTCAGCGAGGACGTAGTCCCCACCGACGAGAGACCCGAGGATATCGTAATACCCGAAACTCCTACCGCCGAGAGTATGGAAGCGGTGGATATGGTTATGCAAGAGATACCCGAAGCCGACCTCTCGCTTACCCAAAAAGACGAGAACGGCGATTACGTTTACGCGCGTAACGCGGGACTTATCGAGAACGATGAGGAAGAAGAGGAAGAGGAAGAAGACCCCACTTTGGCAAGAAACGAGCTTTCCAGCGCTACCTTCGTTCCTTCGGGCGAGAAAGACGTCGAAGAAGACGACGATTTCGACGAAGATATTTCGTTCAGCGGTTTCGACGTTCCTTTGGACGCTACCGCAAAATACAAACCCAAGAGGAGTATCGCGTTCTCCGAATTGTCCTCTGCGGACGGCAAGATCGCAAGACCGAGCAAGGTCTTGGACGTCAACTCAAAAGGCGTTACTATGCTTGACGACGAATGGGATTTCGACGGTTTAGACGACTTGATGGAAAAGGAAAAAGAGAAGAAGGAAGCGGAGGAATTGGAAAGAAGCCGCAAAGAGCAACTCGCCGCCATCAAGATCTCGGGCAAGAAAGATACGGGCGATAGTAGCGGCGGACTTACGTTAGGTAGCTACGTACCCAAACCCAAGAACACGATAAGCGTTACGAAAGAAAACCTCGAAGAAGTCTTGAACGACAAGTCGATAATCGGCAACGAAAACGCCGATGAAGAAAACGGAAAGAAGGGCTTTTTCAAAAAGAAAAAGAAGAAGTAAATAAGTAGTAAAAAAGTAATAAAAGAAGTAAAAAAGAAGTAATAAATAGATAGAAGTAGAACTGTAAAAGAGTTTTTGAGTCAATGTCGGATTTCGATTCTATTTGTCGCCCGTACGGCGGTTTTTCAATAAAATCGTCATCGCGAGCATAGTCGAATTATCCCGCGTTTACGTGAAAATCGGTTTACGGTTCTTTTTTATATTCGCGAGTTAGAGGCTTGCCTTTTTGTCTAACGTCAAACAAAAAATTATTCTTTTTTAATAATCCACATTTCACACGTTATTTATGATAATATTTATAAGTAATAAATATTACAAGGTACTATAATGGCTAAAAAGAATAAGGTTCCAAAATCCAAATTGCGTAAAACGCTGAACGTTATTACGACCGTCGTAAGCGTACTTTTCGTAGCCATTTTAGCGGTAGCCATCCTTTGCGTCGTCATCAGCAAAGCGAGAGGGGAAGACCCCAACCTTTTCGGATTCAGGTTTCTCTACATTTTAACGGATAGTATGGAGCCCGACCTTCCCGTCGGGACTTCTATCGTAGTCAAAAACTGCAAGGCGGAAGACGTTAAAGTGGGCGATTACGTAACCTTTATTTCGGAAGATAAAATGCTCGAGAATTCCTCGGTCAAACTCGTCACCCACAAATGTATTAAAGCCTTGTATTACGACGAGGGCGTAGGCGCGTATTGTATTCAAACGCAGGGCATTAAAGAGGGAGCGCCCGTCGACGCGCCCGTAAAAGCGGACAACGTTCAATGTAAATTCATCTCGAAAACGCCCGCGTTTTTCAGTAGATTTATAAACTTCCTTATCACCCCTTACGGTATAGTCGTACTCATCGCTTTGCCGTTGATAATTGGTTTGGGATTGCAAATGTACACCAAAATAAAGGCGATAGCCAACCCCACCAAATCTCAAGAGGAACTCGAAGAGGAAGCCATCGCAAAGAGGACTCAAAACGCTATGGAACAAGCGGCGAAAGGTCTTGCGGATAGAAAGGACGACCTTATGGCGTATATCAACTCTATCAAAAACGCCAACTCGTCTTCTACTAATGCGGAAGCCCCCTCTTCGCCCGAAAAAACCGACGAAGGAGCCTCTTAAAACGCTTCTATCTTGTAAACAAGTATAAAACTTTCCTCCGCGTCAATAATATCGACGGAGGAATTTTTTATGTCATTTAACCCTTTTAACGAGAAACCCGTAAAAACCGATAAACTATACGTAGACTGGAAAGGTTTGTACGTCAAACCTTACGACAAACACACCGTGGATCCGTACACCAAATGCCGTATTATTTTGATGAACGGCACGGAATTCGAGGCGGTCTGGCACTCTCACCAATTTCACCGCCACGAAAACGACAACGAGATAAGGCGGGAACTCGCCCTCGTGAGATACGGCGAACAGCAACAGCAAAAGAGACTCGCTTGCTTGAAACCCCTTGACGAAACCATACTCGAAACCACCATTTCCTACGAGCAACTTGCCGTCGATCTTACCGCCGAACTCGCCCAAAGAGTAAAAGATAACTACGTCAAACAGGCGCTCGATTTCGCGCTTTTAGAGGATTTCGACCACCTTTACAGGTACGCCGATCTACTCGAAGCGGACACCGGAACGCACGCGGAAAAGCTCGTCGGTTGTTATACCGAGATAATGCCCGCTCGCCCCACGGTCGCGCACCACAGGAACCCCGTAGATAACGTGAAGTACCATATCAATAACGCTTCTATCGACTGGGAAAGCAAAATGGCGGCTTCGATAATCACCGCCGCAGAACAGCAAACCATGAATTATTATATGAACGTTTGCGCCTTTTACCCCAACGATTTAGGGCGAAAACTCTATCAGGAAATCGGTCTTGTCGAGGAAGAACACGTCACACAATACGGCTCGCTCATCGACGTGAACGTAGGCTTCTTGGAGTGCAACCTCATGCACGAATATATAGAGTGCTTCTTGTATTGGTCGTGCCTTGAAACCGAGACCGATAACGCGATAAAGAAGGTTTGGGCGACTCATCTCGATCAAGAACTCATACACCTTGCGAAAGCCGAACAACTACTCAACAAGTATGCGAACAAACAATGGCAAGAGGTAATAATGAACCCCGAATTCGAAAAGCCATTATCCTTGCACCAAAACAAAGATTACGTTCGCAAGATATTGAAAACTACCGTCGACCTTACCGGCAACCGAGAGGATTACGCGAGAGTAACCGATCTCGGCGACAATAGCAGTTTCCAAAAATTCCAAAGGCTTATAAACAAGGATATCGAGAGCGCGCCGAGCCACTTAGTCATTGAAAACGAGATAATGCTGAAAGGCAGCGATTACCGCTACGAAGACAGCGGAAACCCCCTAAAAGAGTTGAGGGACGCCACCCGCGATAACGTTCTCGTCGGTAGATAAAAGCATTAAAGCGTTGCGCACAGGGACTTTGAAACCGTAAGAGGCGATGAAACCGTAAGAGGCTATGAAACCATAATGGGCTGTGAAACCATAAGAGACCGTGCCGATCCGATTACCGCGAACGAAGGTATTCTTCGATCTCGCTCTTACCGACGTATCGGTTACCTATCGTTATATTGAGAGGCGTATAAAGATGTCGAAATATCTCATATAGGAATAGAGGTTGTGGGGTTTCACAGCCTTTTTTCGTTTGATAACCGACTACATAATTATTATATATAAATAAAAATAAATTTACTTGCAAGAGGGTTTATTGGGTGATATAATAATATTACACTGGGGATAAGTACCCAAGAGAGGTGAAGAAGTGAACTTAAACGGTTTTATGGCGATAGGCGAGTCGAACGGCGTCATCAAGAGAGTGAAAGGGATTTTGTCAAATTCCAAGCCCAACCCCGAAAAGTTGTTCATCGCGGAAGGTATATGGATGAATACCCATATCATAAACGAGGGGACGGAGATAGTTTCTTTGATAGTTTGCCCCGAATACGTCTATACCCCCGAAGCCGCGTCGGCTGTAGAAACTCTCGCAAAGCGTTGCCCCGAAAATTACACGGTATCCGCTAAAACCTTCGATAAGATAAGCGAAAGAGACAAGCCCGACGGGATAATCACCATCGCAAAACTCCCCCGTTACGATATCAACGATTTCAAACCCGACAAAAAGTCGGTCATACTCGTCATAGACGGCGTTGAGATTCCCGGAAATATAGGCACTATGCTTCGCGTTGTGGACGGCGCGGGCGCCGACGCCGTGTTCCTTTGCAACCGTAAGGCGCGGCTCACCCACCCGAAACTCATACATAGTTCTATGCTTGCCATTCTCACCGTGCCCGTGTTCGAATTCGAGAGCGTAGCCGCGTGCAGTCAGTGGCTCTTGAATAAAGGCTTCACCGTTTACCTTGCGGATACGCGAGCGGAAAACGCCTATTACGAATTACCATACGGCACGCGTACGGCGTTCGTTATGGGTAGTGAGAGATACGGTATAGCGAGGGAGTGGTACGACGTTAAGCACGAAGAGGTTTCAATCCCTATGCTCGGAAAGTGCGATTCGTTGAACGTAGGCGTAGCCGCCACCGTGTTGTTATACGAAGCGTGCATAAAGAACAAACTCGATTATAAACGGAAATAAGAGGTAGAATTATGTCCGAAGATAACCAAATACAAGAGATAAATAACGAACCCGTAATAGAGGAAAACGGCGCGGAAAATACGGATACGCTCGTCGAAAACACCGAAAGCGCGGCTATGGAAACCGCCGAGAATCTATCTACGGAAAACGCCGAAAAACCCGCTTCTGAAACCCCCGAAAGTAAGGGGAAGGTGAAGACTATCGTTAAAAAACTCGCTAAAAGGTGGTTTATAGACGCCTTTTCGGGTATGGCGATGGGCTTATTCGCAACCCTTATCGCGGGAACAATTATATATCAAATAGGCGATTGGTCGGGTAATAACGCATTCGGCAATACCTTGAAACTTATCGGCAACTTCGCTAAAACGTTGATGGGCGCGGGTATAGGCGTAGGTATCGCTCATAAGCTCAACGCGAAACCCTTGGTCGTATTCACCGCCGCGGTATGCGGTTTACTTGGCGCTTGGGCGGGCGAACTCGTTTCTGCTTTGGTTGCGGGCGGCGATTATTCTTCGCTACTAGACGGCAAACTCGCGATCGTATTCAAAAACGGGCTACCCGGCAATCCCATCGGATCGTACGTCGTCGCGTTGTTCGCCATCGAAATAGCCGAACTCTACGCGGGCAAGACCAAATTCGACATTATACTCATTCCTTTGGGAATGCTGCTTTTGACCTTCGGCGCGATCTTCATCGCTTGGCCGTTTATCCAACTCGTCAACCTCATCGCGAAAGTTCTCGTCCTTGCTGTCAACGCGGGTACGGGCGTTAAGATATTGACGGGCATACTCGTCGCAGTGGTAATGGGAATACTTCTCACGATGCCCACATCGTCGGCGGCTATATGGATAGCGATAGCGACTTCGGCTACCGCGATAGAAAACCCCGAAGCGTTCTCGATAGCGGGCGGAGCAGCAGTGGCTGGTTGCGCCGCGCATATGGTGGGTTTTGCTGTGGCAAGCTTCCGTGAAAACGGCTTCGGCGGGCTTATCTCGCAAGGATTGGGTACTTCTATGTTGCAGATACCCAATATAATGAAAAAGCCCGTTATTATGGTACCCGAGATAATCGCTTCCGCAATAGCGGGTTTCGTAGCGGTGTTATTCGATATGCGCTGCAACGCGTCGGGCGGCGGTATGGGTACTAGCGGTTTGGTCGGCGTTTTCGGCGTTATCGACGCGTCTACTGCGGCGGGCGTAATGGCTTACAAATACGTCCTCGGCATTGTCTTGACTATGTTCGTCATACCCGCTTTCGTATGCTTCTTCGCGTCCGAATTTATGCGTAAGAAAGGCTGGATAGTTTTAGGCGACCAAAAACTCGAATAGTAAGTAGTTCAAAAGGCTATTCGCAAATGGCGGATAGCGAACGATAAAGATTATAAACGAATAAACCTAACGTTTTGGAGGTAAAAATGAAATATAACGACCGTAAGGATATACCCGAAGAGTACAAATGGGACTTAACTCAACTCGTTTCTTCGGACGAAGAATGGGAACGTCTTCTCGCCGAGTTTTCCGAGAAGAAGAAGGAAATCGTCAAGTTTAAGGGCAAACTAAAAGACAAAGCGACCTTGCTCGAATGTTTCGCGTTTTCCGACGAATTGGAATTGGAATTCGAGACCATATACGTTTATGCCAATATGAAAAATCACGAGGATATGCGTATAGGCAAGTATCAACAATACGTCGCTTCTTTGGGCAACGTGGTAGGCGAATATATGGCTCTCTCGGCGTTTATCACACCCGAGATCATCGCGTCTTATTCGGTGGAAGAGTTGAACGCGCTTTCAGATGATCCCGCTTTCAACGCCCATTCGTACGAGCTTAAAGAATTGGCGAGAAAGAAAGATACCATCTTGTCCGAAAAGGAAGAGAGCATACTCGGTCAAGCGTCCGCGATAGTTTCGGTATTCCACGATACTTTCGCCCGTTTCGACAACGCCGACGTCAAATTCGCCCCCGTCAAAGTTGGCGGCAAAAAGGTAAAATTATCCCACGGCGTTTACGGTACTTTGATGCAAAACAAAAATAGAGAGGTACGCAAGGCGGCTCATTTCTCTATGTTCAACGGCTATAAGGATATGATAAACACCTTGGCGAGCAACTATTCGGGCAACGTGCAAGCCGACTGGATGGACGCGAGAATAAGAGGCTTCAAGAGTTCGCTTTCTCGCGCGCTCGACTCTACCAACGTGCCCGTCGAGGTATATAATACCCTCATTGAGGAAACTCATAAGGCGTTGCCCTCTTTGAAAAAGTATCTCACCTATCGCAAAAAACAACTGGGCGTTAGCGAGCATAAGGCTTACGATATGTACGCGAATACCGAGAAGTACAAAGCCGAAGAGATATCCTTTGACGACGCTTTCAATATCGTTCTCGAAGGGCTTGCGCCTATGGGGGAAGACTACGTGGAACTTCTCAAAAAGGCGAGAAGAGAGAGATGGCTCGACGTCTACGAATCGGACGGCAAGAGAAGCGGCGGTTACAGCTGGGGCGTTTACGGTCACCCCGCGTACATTCTTTTAAACTTCAACGGCACTTTGAGCGAGACTTTCACCATCGCGCACGAATTGGGTCATAGTATGCACTCGTATTTCAGCGATAACGCCCTTCCTTACGCGGCGGCTCAATACAAGATCTTCGTAGCCGAGATAGCGAGTACGGTCAACGAAACCTTACTCATCAACCATCTTTTGAAGACCGCTACCGGCGAAAGACGCAAATATCTTTTATCCTATCGTTTGGATATGTTCAAGGCGACGGTATTCCGTCAAACCATGTTCGCCGAGTTCGAGCAAAAGGCGCACGAATACGTTGAAAAGGGCGGCGGTTTGTCTGCCGAGGCGCTTTGCGATATGTATGAGAAGTTGAACGTCCTCTACTACGGCAAGCAATTTATAACCCCCGTACTCAAATACGAATGGGCGCGTATTCCCCACTTCTATACGAGTTTTTACGTTTATCAATACGCTACCGGGCTTATCTCGGCGACAGCCATCGCTTCGGATATCCTTTCGGGTAAAGAGGGCGCGGTGGAAAATTATAAGAAATTCCTCTCTGCCGGCGGCAGTATGCCCCCTCTTGAGATACTCAAACTCGCGGGCGTAGATCTCACCACCCCCGAACCCTTCAAAAAAGCCTTCGCGTTGTTCGCGGATACTTTGAAAGAGTTGTCCTCTTTGAAATGAAAAAAGGGTTATTGATAACTATTATCGCGCTTCTTTCCCTCGCTCTCTTACTATTGGCGGGGTGCGGGGAAGCGACCTATACCGTGAGGATAGAAAGCGGCGGCGCGAGGATCTATTCCTATACCGTGCGTTTGGACGCGTCGGACTTGGACGTTGAAAAGCAACGCGCGGCTGTAAGGACGGTCTTTACCTATTACGCCGACAGGATAGACCGAGCGACCTTTACCGATACCGATCCCAATGTTTTGACCTTGGAAATAAGGTACGACGATCTCACCGATTACTATATCGCGAACGGCATTACGGGCAACGAGCCTAACGAGCCTTCCGAATGGGAAAAAGAGGGCGTACTCTTCCAAAAGTATTATACGGTTCTATTCGTTGCGGACAAAGGTAACTTCGAGTATTACGCGCTTCAATACCTCGACGCGTACGACGCTACCTTCCGTCAAAACTACGTCGTAAAGGCGTACGCCGCAGCGAATAACGGCTCGCTTTCCGCGGTTTATTCGCAAGTAGTGCGTAACGCTGTGGCGAACGAAGACGCTTTTTCAACTCTTAGAGCGCTCGTGAACGACGGAAATTCTTCTTACGCAGAGGAAGCGCAAACGACCGCCTACGAGTGGATGAAGGAACTCGGCTACGATTACTCGAAGGTGACCGCGTATTTCCGTTACAGTATGTACTTCCGCAACGTCAAAGGGCAAAACCCCGACGAAGTGTATACCGAAGACGGTCAAACGGTTTATAAGTGGAAACTCGATCCTTTTTCCGCTAACGAATTCACCTTAACGCAAACCGTCCCTTCGGTTTGGGTGTGGGAACTTCTTTCTATCGCGGCAGGATTGATGGTAGCGGGCGTGTGTATCGCTTTGATTATAGTTAAAAAGAAGATAAAAGGCGAGAAGAAGGGCGAACCTACGGGCGAGAACGAAGAAGATAAAATTGACGGCGAATCGGGCGAAAGCGATGACGCCGATCGCGCTACTACGGAAGAACCCAATAACTACGTCGTTATAACGAACGACGCTTCGTCTTTTGAAAAAGAAAGAGAAAACGTAAACGAAAATAACGACGATAACGATTATAACGGCAACAACGACGATAACGATAATAACGAATATAACGATAAAGAAAACGACTGAATGTAGTCGTAAAAGGAATTATTATGGCGAAGAATGAAAAAAACGTGGTAAAAAGATATCCCAATAACGTAGACGCGGAAAAGTCTATGCTCGCGTGTATTTTATTGGATCCGAAGATCGCTAACGTGATGATCGACAAACTCGTAGAAGACGACTTTTTCGATTTGAAACACAAGCACGTATTCAAGGCGATGAAGTCGTTACACGCGGCGAGCAAGTCGATAGACATAGTGTCGGTTAGCGAAAAATTGCCGAGTCTTGGTATTTCGAGCGAAGACGTCGATATCGATTACATAGTCGAGATATCCGACTTCGTGCCTTCTACGAGCGGGTATATAGGCTATTACGACATTCTCAAAAAGAACACCCTTTTGAGAGGTCTTCTCAACGTGAGCAAGAGCATCGCCGAAAATGTCTACGTTTCTGATAACGCCGAGGCTTCCCTCGATCACGCTCAACAGTTGATACTCGACCTCGCGAAGAATACGGGTTCAACCACGCTTACGCCGGTTTCCGAGATAGTGCCCCAAGTCTTGACGGATATACAAGATCAATCCTTGAACGGAAAGGCAAAGGGGCTTATGACGGGTTTCAAGAATATGGATTACCACTTCAACGGCTTGAAGCGTTCGGACGTGGTGCTTTTGGCTGCTCGTCCGGGTATCGGAAAGACGGCTTTCGCGCTGAATATAGCCGCGAATATCGCCAAAAATCCCGAATACAAGGGCGCGAATATCCTCATATTCTCTTTGGAAATGTCGGCTAAACAACTCGTAACGAGAATGATGTGCAATATCGGCGAGATGGATAACGATAAGATAAACCGCGGCGAGATGGGCATAGACGATTACGTTAAATTGCGTTCGGCTTCTTCTACGCTTTTCGATAGCGGCATTTATATCGACCAGACCGCGAGTTCCAACCCCGTCGAGATATTCAGTAAGTGTAAACAATTCAAGATAGAGCATAGCCACCTCGACTTAATAATAATCGACTACTTGCAGTTGATGGACTTGCCCGACGATAGAAAGAGCGAGAGCCGTCAACAGGAAGTCGCGTATATGTCCCGTCGTATCAAATTGCTTGCGAAAGACCTCGACGTACCGGTCATTCTTTTGTCCCAATTGTCGCGCGGCGCCGAGCAAAGACACGAAAAACCTCAACTTCACGATTTGAGAGATTCGGGCTCTATCGAACAAGACGCGGATATAGTTTTGTTCCTGTATAAGGAAAAGGGGCAGGATCCGCAAAACGAGGTCATCGAACTCATCGTCGCCAAGTATCGTAACGGTAAGCAAGGCTCTTTGGCTTTCCGTTGGGACGGTCGCTATTTCAAATTCGAGCCGCTTTCCGAAGAGGCTCTCGATAAGATAGTCGTCTACGGCAAGGACGGTCAAGCCACGGTAGTGGGTAGAGAAGGCGCGCCTCAAAAGCAGAATACCGTATCTTCCGCCCGCGTTTCCCAAGCCGCGCAACAAGCGGCGCAACAAGCCGTACAGCAATCCGCTCCCGCGCCGCAATATCCATCGAGCGATAACGCGAGCGACGATATAATCAACCTCGACGCGTCGGGGCTCTCGATTTCCGAGGATCCCAAACCCGTAAAGACGGAGGAATAATTATGTTCGTTTTGTATTTGATATTTCCTATAATCGGAATCTTTTTGGGCGGTTTGACCTTCTTTATGGGCGTTACTCTCATCACTAACGAGATAAAGAAAGCGGAAGCCGAGAGGGGCGAACAAGTGGAAGAAGTCGAGGAAGAAGTCCGCGAATTGACTAACGAAGACCTCGAAGCAGAAGCAAAAGAAGTTAAACGCAAAGCGTTGTCCCCCTTGCCTTATCTTTTGGGCGCGGAAGGCTTATTGGCTTTCGTGGGGTCGACCTTGATGATAGTTTTCAGATTGTTTACCGAATTGACTTTCGCATGGTGGATATTCCCCGTAGCGTTCGTAGGATACGCGCTTTTCGCTTTCGTCGTAGACGGCTTCGCAATGTCGGGTTACGCCGCAAAGACCAAGGAGGACGAGAATGAATAAAACGTTGGTCGTATTGACGGGCGCAGGCTCGAATATCAATTCGATGGTGAATAATATATTGAAGAAGAAGGTCGTTATTGAACGCAAAGAAAGCGGTGCGCCCTATCTTGAAGGCTCTGATCTTTCTTTCTCACTTTCACACAAAGAAAAGCTCGTTTGCTTTGCGATTTCACCCAAAGCGGTGGGCGTGGATATCGAAAAGATAGTCGAAAAGGACAGCATTTACGGAATAGCCGAGAGGTATTTCGGCGAACCTATCGAAGTGGGTGACGCTCTCGCGTTTTATACCGCTTGGACGAGGAGGGAAGCGTTATCCAAATTAGTGGGAACGGGCTTGAACAAAGAACTGCTATCCACCGATTTATCCTCGGGCGAATATCAAACCGATGAAGGCATGGTGGTTTTTCGCTCTTGGGAAGACGAGGGATACCTTATTACCGTCGCTTGCTACGACGACGCCCCCGAATTCAAGAAGGATATAAAGAAGCAAGAAGAATGATAATTCGCTAAGCGAAAATGATAACTTGCTACCGCGAAGCAATATGATAGCGTACAAGGCGTTCGCTTGTATCGTTACACGATACGACTTTTATAAAGTCCAACGCATAAATGCGTTAGCGAACGCCCCCGCGTTCTCACTCGAAGATAATAAGTAAACTTGCTCTCTTCTTCGTTCGACGCTTCATGTTGAGCGAAGTCGAAACATCTCAACCGAATGAAAAGAATAGAGTACCATCGGTTAGGGGATCCTTCGACAGGCTCAGGATGACGGAACTGAATCACTTTGTGAGAATTATAATTCGCTACGCGAATATAAATATACCCCGTCGTGTGACGGTCAATTATATAAACAAATAAAGGAGTATAAAAATATGGATATTAAAGAACGCGTAATAAAATTACTTGGCAACCGCAAGAAAATAGCGATCACAGAAGCGACTCGCTTCAAAGAGGATCTTCAAACCGACTCTTTGGATTTTATGGATATGATCTTCGACGTGGAAGAGGAATTCGGTTTCGAGGTCGATATTGACGTCGTTAAGGATTTCAAAACCGTAGGCGAAGTCATCGAATACGTCAAACAAAACGCAAAATAATTCGTTTTAGTTATTTGTTATAAGTACCTTAAATCGGAAGAGACGTTTCGACAAGCTCAACGTGACGAAAAAACAGTACGTCATCCTGAGCCTGTCGAAGGATCCCCTAAAAAGGGGTAATTCGTTTATAATAATAAACAGCGGAAGAGACGTTTCGACAAGCTCAACGTGACGAGTAACTTTTGAAAATTCGGTTACTGAAAGACAAATCGTTGCTTACTCAAAACACTGTTTTTTATCGGCTTATCGTTTTAAATAACGCTTGCGCCGCCTAAATAGGCGGCGTTTTTCGTTAAATCGTGCCTAAATAGGCGGTGGTTGGATTAAAATTTGATTAATTTTATAGTAAAATAAAATTATAGTACGTTTAAGAAAATATTAAAGTAATAACGTTTATTATAATTATATATAAATTTTCGGGTTTCGTATTGACTTTGAACCGCTATTACAGTATTATTTAATATATTATTTTAAGTACAACGGGGGGATTCCCTCGTAGGAGTAATTACTTGAAGGAGTTATTATGACTAAAAAGCATTTGAACGTTTTATTTATTTGCTTGATATGCTTGACGCTCGTATTCGCCGTCACCTATCTCGCCGCTTGTAAGAAAAACGTTTCCGTCGATATCATTCTTAACGACGTTGACGAAACTTACAGCGGGGAAGCCGTGACCTTTACGGGTAACACCTCGGACGGAAAGTATTTCTTCGATTCTTCCGCTCTCGACGGCTCGTTCAGCGTTGCGTACTTCGATAAGAACGGCGATCCCGTCGACGAATGCGTTTACGCGGGCGAATATACCGCGCAAGTCACTTTCGCCGCAAAAGGCTATAACACCGTCACCGCTTCGTGTAAAATCACCATACACAAGAAGAAGCCCGAAGTCAAGAGATGGCCTACCGTCAAAAACGACGAAAACGGCGAGCCTTACACCGTCACTTTCGGCGAAAAGCTCGATAACGAAATGTTAGAGCCCACCATTGCCGAAAACGTGGTGTTCGTGGTCGGCGTAGACAATAAAGCCGTTAGAGGTACGTTCTCTTGGGCGGATACCGCGGTGAGCGTCGCTACCGAAAAGTACGACGTCATATTCACTCCGCGCGGCTCGGCGACCGATCCTTCATCGGATTACAACAACTATACTACGGTGAGTATGAAAAAGGACACCGACGACTGTTTGAGAGTCAGAGTGCTTCCCGCTACCCCCGAATTGATAGAAGCCCCCAATATGCCCACCTTGAAGAGCGGCGACAGTTTGCAAAACGCCAAACTGACCTCTTACACTTTCGGCGTTTATAAGGACGCGGAAAGAAAGAACTATACCACCGTCAAGGGTACTCTTAATTGGGGTTATCTCACCGAAGAGGGCGGCTACGTTCTTTACAACGGCACGAGCGTCGCTTGGCCGGGCGTTACCGTAAAGGACGCGGCTAACTATATCGCAATCTTTATACCCAACGACAAAGATAACTACAAATCTTTCGTGTCCATTCCTCTCACCTTGAACGTGCTTCCCACCGATCCTACGTTCAATACGAGTTTCGAGATACCCGCCGCAGACACGATTTCCTATGGTAAACCTTTGAAAGAAAGCGCGCTTCGCGGTCTTCTCGGCGTAGGGAAAGGCAGATCCGATCAAGTTTACGGTACTTTCGTTTGGGAAGACCCCGAAGAGGTCCCCGAAGTAAGCGGCTCCTTCAACGCTTTATTCATTCCCGACGATACCGTCGAATATAGTTCCAACGTGGTCGTTAAGATCAAGGTAGACGTGACTGACGCCGAATTGCGCGTACAGCTTCCTTCCGCGTCCGCAGTCGATTACGGCGACTCTCTCGAACATAGTATCATAGACAACGACACGTTAGGCGCGGGCGTATTCTATCTCTATTACGACCGCGACGTCCAAGCGTACGAAACCATCAAGGTTTCGGGTTATTTCGTTTGGGAATCCCCCGACCTTCTGCCCGAAGACGGTGAAAAACTTTCCACCATCGACACTTACGCGTGCGACGCGTTGTTCGTGCTTGACGATACTTCCATCGCGTATCGCTTCAACGAAGAGGACTTCAAAGTTAAGATTCCCGTCAAAGTCAAGAAAGCCGCTTTAGTGGATTTCCCCGACTTCGATCCCATCGAACACGTAGTGTTCGGCACTCAACTTAAAGACGTAGCCCTTCCCGCATACACCGCGAAAGCCTACACCACCGACGAATTCGGCAATCCCACCGCGGACGGCGAAGACGTTCCCGGCTTGCTTTCTTGGGTGGACGGCGATATCTATCCCGGCCTCGACGAGAACGGCGACAATAAGTATCTCGCGGTATTCACGCCAAAGTCCCCCGACTTCTCTCAATATCAAAGCTACAACGTAGAGATAATCGTTAGAGTGGATCCCGCCAATATCGACGCGGATAATTCTATCTATCCCGTTGTGAGATCCCGCGTTGAAGCGGGTTCCGACCTCGAAGACGACAACATCGACGCGACGGAAGCCAAGATGTACATAAGAGGTCTTATAGACGAAAACGGCGAGCATATCGCCGTCAGCGGTACTTTCGTTTGGACGGCGCAAGGTCCCGTTACCCCCGATAGACAAAAGTATTCGGTAAGATTTATCCCCGATAATCTCAACCTCGTCAACACGTTCGACTTCGAGCTTTCGGTATCCATCGTTTCCGAAAGTTCCTGCTTCGAATTCACCTATAACGAAAGCGAAATGACCGCCGTCATCACTTCCTTGGTATCTCATACCGACTGTATCGGCGGACACGTCAATTTAAGAATATCCGAGACCGTCAAGAAGGACGGCGAGGTTTATACCGTAGTCGGTATAGGCGACAACGCCTTCGCTTATCAACGCGTGATACAAACCATCGAATTGCCTTCCACCGTTACTTACATAGGCAACGGCGCGTTCCAGGGTTGCGATAACCTCTACGAAATAACGATACCCGAAGGCGTTACCTACATAGGCGCGTCCGCATTCCAAGGCTGTACGGCTTTGAAGAGCGTAGACAATCTTAGCGGCGTTATCGAACTCGTGGGCGACTTCGCGTTTGCCAACTGCTTGCTGTTAGAGGAACTTTCCCTTCCCAATTCGGTTTCCTATTTGGGTTACGGCGCGTTCGCTAACTGCGGCTCGTTGAAGGATCTTTCCATCGGCAACGGCAATATCAAGTACTACGTAAGAGACGGCGTAGTCCTCGAAGTAGGCGAAGACGGCAACGATATACTTCATACCTACCTTTGCACCAATTCTATATCCAGTTTC
This sequence comes from Clostridia bacterium, assembly GCA_017444385.1. Classification (GTDB taxonomy): domain Bacteria; phylum Bacillota; class Clostridia; order Christensenellales; family CAG-1252; genus RUG14300. The sequence goes on from JAFSWQ010000013.1 coordinate 150,459, forward strand.
AGAATTCCTTCGTCGGTCACCGTTATCGCGCCTTATGCGTTCGCTTATAACGACAACGTATTGCAAGAAGTCATAAGCGACACCGTTATCACGGTAGGCGACAGGGCGTTCCAAAACAGCAGCCTTAAATATTTGTATATCCTAAACGACGAGATATCTCAAGACGAGGACGCTTGGATAGCCGCCTTGTCGGATATCGGTCACTCTATCACCGTTTACACAAAGAACGAGAGCGGCAACGTCGCGACCGCTTGCGCGAGACTCGGCCACGAATGTAAACAATGGACTTTGTCCGAAGACTTGAACTTCAACCTCAACGCTCAAACCAACGAAGTATCCTTGGAGGGATTCCGAGAAGACCTCAGCGACGAAGCGGTAGACCTCTACGTAGATCTCGTAATACCCGCCTACGTCAACATTGACGGCGTAGATTATCCCGTCACTTCGATAGGCAGCTTCGGCGGTAGAAACTTCCGCACCGCGGTTGTTCCCGAAACCGTAAAGATTATAGAGGAAAACACCTTCTATAACTGTACTTCTTTAAGAGAGATTGTTTTGTTCGACGGCGTCGAGTCCATCGGCAAATCCGCGTTCTTCGGTACCGACCTCGTGAACGTCTACCTGCCTTCCTCTTTGAAAAACATCGGCAGCTACGCCTTCCAAAATAACTCCAACCTCGAAGGCGTTACCTTCGCTGGAGATTGTTATCTCGAAAAGGGCGTGTTCAGCGGTTGCAGTTCCGACCTTATGGTCTACGGCCCCGACGTAGTGGACGACGCTTACACCGACTTACACTACTACTTCGAAACGGTCGCTACCGATATTTCCTTCAACGCTTTCACGCCTATAAGCTGTTTGCGTTACACGGTTTCTTACGTGGGTACGCCTTACGTTATCATTCAAGGCGTTCGCAACCACGTATGTCAAGGCCACCAAAATATCATTCTTCCTTCCAAGATAGAAGGTTATCCCGTCAAAGAGATCGCTTCGGGCGCGTTTGCGGGCAATAAAGAAATTAAGACCATCGGCATTCCCGCTTCGGTCACCACGATAGGCAGCAACGTCTTTGCGGGTTGCGCGTCGTTAGTCGATATCACCATCGACTCTGCTAACCTCAGGTACAGTTTCCAAGCGATACAAGACGAAGAGAACGGCACGCTCTTGTCGGGCGCTCTCTTCAACCGCGACGGTTCCGTTTTGATCAGCTATCTCGCCCTTTCTTCCGCCGAGACCTACACTGTCCCCGCGAGCGTCAAAGAGATCAAGGATAGCGCTTTCGAAGGCGCGGTGAATTTGAAGAAGGTTGTTTTGGGCGCGAGCCTCGAAACTCTCGGATACGACGTATTCAAGGGTTGTACCGCGCTTACCGACGTTGAAATGGACGGCAACCTCTACTACGTGTACGACGAAGGTATTATTTACAACTCGGAAAGAAGCAAGATAGTTTACTACCTGCCCACCAACGATAAAGAAAGACTTATCGTTCCCGCAGGCGTCGTCGATATAGGCGCGCGCGCGTTCGGCGGCAACACCTATCTCTCTTCGCTCATCTTCAAAGGCGACGTAGATTATATTAGAGAAAACGCATTCGCCGATTGTTACAACCTTTACAGCGTTACCGCCGAGGGCGAGTTGGGTTACGTGTTCGATTACGCTTTCGCAAACTGCGGCAACCTCGTTTCCTTCTACGTCGAAAAGGACGTGGCATTCTTGTCCGAAAAGACCTTTGAAAACGTTCCCAACGTAGTGGTTTACAGCCCCGACGGAAGTAACTTGGAATTGTATTGCGAAAATCGTTTCAAGTTCGCCAACTGCGAATCCGCCAATTCCTTCGACGTTGAAGTTTCGGGCGGCTCGGTCACCGTCACCAACTTGCGTATCCGTTCGGAAAGATCGGATAATCTGCGTATCGTTTTGCCTTCTTACATAAACGGTTACAGAGTGATTTCCATAGGCGACAACGCATTCTCTGAATACGGTTTGAGAAAGGTCGCCAAACTCGCGAGCATTTACGTTCCTTCCACCGTCCTTTATATCGGCGAAAGAGCGTTCTACGATTGTACCGCCCTTTCCAACATATTCTTCGGCGGCGATATCGCGGTAATCAACAACGTATGTCAAGTGGGTAAGGACGCCTTTAAGAACCTTCCCGACAACGTAAAGATCACCGTCAAAGAGGGAAGCAATATCGAAAAATACTTCAAAGAAAATTATCCCGCCTACTTCGGCGTGATCTACGATTCGGGTATTTGTATCGAAACTCAAGCTTTGCCCGGCGGCGGCGTAGCCGTTACCGGTCTTTCCGCTCATATCTGCGATAAGAGCCACTCGAGAGTCGCTATTCCCGAGACCGTCGATAAGGACGGTTTGAGTCAAAGAGTGGTAGCCATCGCGGCGGAAGCGTTCAAGGGTTCCAAACTCATTTCCATCAACCTGCCCGCAACCGTCACCGCTATCGAAGATAGCGCGTTCGCCGATTGTACCCGTTTGACTAACGTTTATATGCCTAGCGTCATAAGCATAGGCAATTACGCGTTCCGTAATTGTTCGCGTTTGAACACTCTCGCCATCGCGGCGGGATTGGACGCCGTGGGCGAATACGCGTTCGCAGGATGCGATAATCTCGCTACCGTTTACTTCAAGGGCGACTTCTCAAAGGACGCTCACAGCACGAGCAACACCACCACGTTGAAGAACAACGCTTTCGTCAACCTCGACGACTCGGCGTTAAACGTCACCGTTTACGCGCCCAGTACCCGTATAGTTACCAAGGGTACCGGCGAATTGCAAGCGGTTCCCACCTACGTTTACGCTTACTTCACCGTGAACGCCCGTCAACCTTATAACTTCGTCGAATGGCGTACCGACGAGGAAAATCCCAACGGTTATTCCATCGAGATCAAGTCGTTCAACGGTATAGAAGGCGTATATATCAACGGATATAACGATTCCGCGTTTGCGGAAGAGGATATAAACACCTTGCTCGTCATACCCGCCAAGTATTACGATCTCACGGGTAAGGTCTACGACGTAATCGGTATATCCGACTACGCGTTCGACGGCAACACGGCGAGAAACTCGGTGGCGAACGTCAAAGAGATATTCGTAGGCGAAAATATCTACGAGATCGGCAAGAACGCCTTCTCTTATATGCCTAACCTCAGGAAGATATCCATCGCTCAATCGGTCTATTCGATAGGCGACGGCGCGTTCTTCCATTGTCCCAAACTCACCGAGATCTATTTTGCGGGGAACGTTGCCGAGTTCGGCGTGAACGTAGTCCGCAATTCTTCCCCCGAACTCAAAGTTTACGGTCCTTCGAGAGGAACCATTTACGATGAATTCGGTAAACAAACCTATAACTACGTTAAATACAACACGGTCAGCGATCCCGAGTGCTTCGAGTACACTTACAACGAGCAAGAGGATTACTATACGATAATCGGGCTTAAATCTCACTACTGCGCTTTAGGCCACGTCAGTATCGTATTGCCCGCCTACTACAAAGGCTCGCCCGTCAAGGTAATATCCGCCTCCGCATTCAACGACGAGGAAGAGATCTACTCGTTGAAGATTTCCTCGACCATCGCGAAGATCTATCCCGGCGCGTTCGCGGGTTGCTCTAAACTTAACGCGATATCGGTTGACGACGCGAACGAGTACTACACCTTCGTGGACGGCGTTTTGACCGATAAGAAGACTAAATCCATATTGTACATTTGCTTGGCGAATACGGTTTCTTACGATATTCCCGAGAGCATTAAGGTAATCAAGAAGGGCGCGTTCGACGGCTCGGTGGTACAAAACCTCGGTCTTAACGCGGTCGTTCAAACCATCGAATCGGGCGCTTTGAGCGGCGCGAAGAACTTGAAGAGCATTGCGGGACTCTCGCATAACACGAGCTTCTACTTCGACGGCAGAGCCTTGTACGGCAAGAAAGCCGACTCGGTTTCCACCTTGTTGCTCTACATCTTCAATTCGTCCATGCCTTCTTATACCGTACCCGCTTCCGTCGACTACGTAGCCGAAGGCGCGTTCGAGAACGCTTTGAACTTGCGTCAAATCACCTTCTTGGCGGACGCCGAGTTCGCGGATAACGTCTTCGTGGGCGTTTCCGACGAGTTGACAGTGTACGGCAATTCGAGTTGCTACAACGTGCAGTACACCTGTATAAGAGAGAACGTTCTCTATCATCGCACGCTTACCGACGATTCCTTCGACGTGGTACCCACCGAAGACGGTACTTTGCAGGTCAACGGCTTCGCAGTTACCGCGACGATAACCGAAAGCGTGGTTTACCTGCCCGCTTACATTAACGACGTATTGGTCACCAATATCGCCGCTAACGCGTTCACGGGTTACGTGGAAGGGTTGGTGGGTATGGTGCTTCCCGATAGTATCCTCGTCATTGGCGAAAGAGCCTTCTACGCTACCAATATGAGCAGTATCTCGGTAGGCGCGGGCGTCGCCGTACTCGGCAACGAGGCGTTTGAAAGCGTTTCGTTGAGAGAGATATTCTTCAGAGGCGATATCTCGCTCTATCAAGGATTCCTCGCCGATCACACCACCGAGGAAAATCAAAAGGTCGAGGTCTACTATTCTTCCGAGTATTCCGACCTCGCCGCTTACTTCACCGACGAGTATCTCGCTTCGGTCGCTCCTTTCGTCAAGGTGAGAGACGTTTCCGCATACACCGATGATATGTTGAGAGCGACCTGCTTCGAGTTCGTTCTCGAAGGCGGCGTTTATAAGATAGCGGGATTGAAGACTCACGCTTGTTCCTTCAACCACGCCGATCTCGTCATCCCCGACTTCTACTACGTGCAAAACGCGGACGGCGACTTCGTCTTGCAAGAAGACGGCTACGCTAAACAAAGACTTACCGAGATAGCCGACGGCGCGTTCGCTCATAATAAAGATATCTATCGTCTAACCTTGCCCGCGTCCATTTCGGTCATCGGTACGGGCGCGATTTCCGACTGCGAGAACCTCACCGAGATCATTCCCGCCGAAGGTTCGGTATTCGTATTCGATAGATTGTATTCCACTTTGAGAGTGAGGGATTATTCCGAACTCTATTCGGAAGGCGCGGAATTCGATACGCTGACTCTCGTTGCCGAATTGGATTATAAGGTCGTCGAATTCGAACGCGTTATCAACGAAAACGCGATAGAAACGATAGGTTTACGCTTACCTCGCGATATCTTCAAAGGACTATCCGCCGGTAACCATACCTTGACGATGTACGACGCTACGGGTAGAAGCATAGGCGTATTCGTCGTCAATACGATTAGGAATACCGTACTTTACAACGATTATAACGAAGCGATAGAGTTCTACGACAACTTCGCTATCCTCACCCATTCGTACGCGCAATTCGACTTCCGCGCTATTAAGAAAGTCGTGTTAAGCGCGAAGGTCGACTTCGAGACCACCGATAAGGGCTTCAAGATCTCCGCCGCGCTACTCGGCGCCGTGAAGAAAGGTTCGCATTCGCTCATCGCCGCTTACGATCTTAACGGCGAAGAGGGCGAGCTTGCTCTTACCTTGAATTACAAGCAAGACGAGTGGTATCTGTTAGGCGACGAAGACGAACAGGTCGTCACCTATAAGGAAGGCGTTTTGTATAAATTCATAAAGAAAGCGAGCGTTTGGGCGGACGAGCAAATAAGCGTTCTCGATAGCCTCGTGGTCTACGTTTCGGTCAACCAAGACAACAGCTTCGAAATACCCGACACCGTTACCAAGGTAGAGGACGGCGCGTTCTACGGCGTCAAGGCTTTGACCGACGTCACGATAGGCGAAAAGGTCGCCGAGATAGGCGCGAACGTCTTTGCTAAATCCGTCAATATCACGGCGTTCTACGTCCACGAAAACAACGAATACTTCTTCACGGATAAGTTTAACGCGCTCTACCGTTACAATACGGGCAAAGAAACCGCGACCTTCATCGCTTATCCCCCCGCGAGAAGCGGTCAAAACCACTGGTTAGGCGTCGACGTACCCGTTACCGAAATTGCGGGCGGCGCGTACGTATCCGCGAAGTGGTTGACGAGCGTCTACGTAGAGAGTTACGTCGAGGCGGTGGAAGACAAGGGCATAACCCTCTTCGAAGGCGCGAACAGTTTGAACGCCGAATACGGTCTCAACGTTTATATGCCTATCCGCGGCGATAATACCCCGGACGGCTTCGTCAAGAGCGAAACCGCTCTCGAAACCTACGTTTCCGCGCTTAAAGCGGAGGGCACGAACGTCAACCTCATCTTACATACGCATAAAGAGTGCTTCATTTACGACGATACGGGTAGAACAATCGTCGGCGTTAAGGATCACGACTGTAACTGCGACCATTCCAATTTGGTGATACCCATCTTCGCTTACGGCAAAGAGGTCACCGCTTTGGGCGAATACGCGTTCAGAGGGGACGCGGAATTGAATACCGTCGAATTCCTCAATAAGAATTCCAGCTTCGAATTGAAGCCCGCGGCGTTTGCGGATTGCGACAACCTCGCTTCCGTCAAGATACCCGCTTCCACCGGTTACGTATTCGACTCGGGTATGATCTTCAAGGACGATACGCTCTACGCGGTATTGTCTTCGGTAGATTACCTCGAAATAAGACTTGAAGACACTTTTGCGACTATCGCCGTTAACTACGACGTCGACAACGGCGCGGGCGATATCGAAACCGACGAAGAGCCCGAACTCGACAACGACGAGTCAAGCGATACGGTAGGCGTCGCCATCGACACCATTTACAGCCAAGGCAAAGACGTCAAGATCGCTTACGTCTACAACGTCAAGAGCGTCGAGCAAGGCGCGTTCTTCGGTAACGACAACGTTAAGATCATAGGGCTCTCCGCGAGCGTTTCCTCTATTGGCGACGGCGCGTTCAGCTACTGTACTTCCTTGAAGAGCCTTGAAATATCCAACGAAAATCTCAACTACTACTTCGAGGACGGCGTGCTGCTCAACTACACGAAGTCCATTCTTCACACCGTGCTTTACAACTACGCCGTCGATATGACGGATAGCCTCTACGGCGTGGATAACGGCAGCAGCGTGAGAACCGAGAACGTGGTCGAGATAAGACCTCGCGCAATGGAAGGCGTAAATATCGCGCGTATCAAATTGCCTTTGAGCCTCGACATAATAGGCGACAGGGCGTTCGCGGAAATGCCTTACCTCACTCATATCTACTTCGAATCCGAAGTTAAGGATATCTCGTTAGACGCGGATATCTTAGGTCTTACCTACTTCACCGAAGAAGAGCAAGCCGCTTTCGGCGAGAGAAAGATAACCGCTTTCGGTCCTTGCGGCAACGATCCCGAGAGCAAGTCCTCTTTAGAGGATAAATACAGTATTATACATAGATACTTTATCAATAAATACTTCGGCGAATTGCCCGAAGAAAGCGTAATGCTCGAAGACTTCGAGTGGTACACCTCGAATATCTCGCTTTCCGCTGTTTACAAACCCTGGACGAGTTACACCAAGTTCGACTACGACCTTGTGAAAGCGAAGGACGAGAACGACGAGAACACCGCGTACATCGTGGGTTACAACGTACCCAAGGGCGCGTCCACTCTCGACGCAGGCTCGGACGAGATAGTTTTGCCTATGTACACCGAAGTCGCCGACGAAGAGGGCAACGTCGAGAAGTATCGTATAGTCGGTATCAAAGAAAACGCTTTGGGCTACCATACCGAAATCATGTCGATGACGATCTTATACAACGTCGTCACCGTGGAAGACGGATTTATGAAGGGTAGCTCCAACGTCGAAGAACTTATCGTAATGGATAACGATACCTACGTCGTAAGAAGAGGCGACTCCATAAACGGCGTAATGTTCACCAAGGATTACAAGAAGTTGGTGGTTTACCTGCCCACTTCCGACCTCGGCACCTACGAAATACCTCAAGGCGTAGTTGAAGTCGCGAGGGCTGCGTTCGCCTTCTCGAAGAACCTCACCACCGTAGTAATACCCAGAACGGTAGAATACATCGGCTCGGCGGCGTTCTCGACCTGCTTGAACCTCACCAACTTCACCTCTAACTCGCCTTACTATTCGTTCAGTTATTCCGCGTTGTACGGCAATAACGGAACTCTCTTGCATACTTATCTCGCTTCCGGTAGAGGTACTTCGGGTATGAACGGCGTTTACGTCATTCCCGAAATAGTCACCGAGATCAACGAATACGCGTTCGAGGGTAACAAGTGGTTGTCTTCTATTAGAATACCCGAATATCCCACCGACGACGGTCTTACTTCGGTCAACTATATCGGCAAGAACGCGTTCGCCAATATGAATTCTCTCAAAGAGATATTCTTCGAGGGCTACACCGACGTCAATAAGGCGAAAGAGATAAGCCCCGACGACGTTCTTTCCTTCGATCTCGCTTCGGGCGAGGGCGAAGAAGCCATCAATATCAAGGTGGAAATAAGAGACGCGAGAACGAGTTTCGCGTATGCGGAAGACTTCGATATCGGCGAATTGATATTCACCGTAATTTCCGACGAGGGCGAAACGCAGGTATTCGACAAGCAATTCGGCGACGATAACTACTACGAATACACCACCGTCGGCACGATGAACGTTTTAGGCGACGACGGCGCGATGACTATGAAAGAAGTCGATTACAACAAGTGGATAGAGGGCGAGTATCCCGTATTCGTCACCTTGGTCTACGACGGCGCGACCTACGAATTCACCTATAACGTGAAAGTGGAACCCATCACCGACGTATTCGGCGGCACCGTAGTCAACAAAGTTATAACCGTTTACTCTCCCGCCGACTCTCTCTTGTATCATCAAGTTTACGACAAGGCGAACGTCAACTACGTCGCTTATACGCCTAAGACCGCTTTGGAATACTCGGTATCTTCGGGTGGCGCGATATCCAGCTACGTTATCGTCGAAGGCTTCTCCAAGGACGCCGCGAGCGTACTCGGCAAAGAAGACTATCGTAACGGCGAAATGACGACGGTAGGCGATATCGCAACCTTGATTATCCCTTCGTATATCGAGAATAAGAAGGTCACCGAGATCGCTAAAAACGCGTTCTATTCCACCGACGAAGCGATAGAAAAGGCGCGCGCTATCATACCCGACGAGACCGAATTCAATCTCGAAACGGTAGAATTGTACGTATCCGCTTTGAATAACGTAGAGCTTTACGCTCTCGACGCGAGAAAGGCGATCCTTAACTCCGCTATCGTGAACTTCACCTCTCTCGACAACCTCGTCACCATCGGCGAAGGCGCGTTCGAGAACGCAGACAGGCTGGAAAATATCACGTTGAGCAAGACCGTCCTCGACATAGGCGCGGGCGCGTTCACTTACGCTTACGCCGTAAAGACCGTAAATATCGACGCTAACAACAATTCGTATATGATGGAAGGCGCGGTACTCTACGAAAGCAAGGGCAAGGTATTGCACACCGCATTCAATTCCCTCTTCGAAGAATTCTTCTTCGAGACCGAACTTCCCGTCGCTACCATCAAGGCGAGAGCGTTCGAGGGTGTGGACGCTTTGAGTTATCTCACCGTACCCGTCACCATTTCGGGCGCGGAAGACGCCATCGGCGAAAGAGCGTTCAAGAATATGACCAACCTCGAAGAGATCTATATAACCAAGAACTTCGCTCTCCCCGATAACGCGTTCGACGGTTGTATGGTGGGCTTCGTGATCTACTCGCCTAAGGGCGACGCATTGAAGGCTTACTGCAACAAGCATAAGTATCTGTACGTCGAATGGAATCCCAAGGAATGCTTCGAGATAGAGTACGTCAACTCCACGAGCGTAGCCATCGTAGGTCTTTCCGGCCACGCGGATTGCGACAGCTCGCACACCGACATAGTTATTCCTATGTACGTCGACAGTTATAAGGTCACGCAAATAGGTAACGGCAAGCCGGTATTCTCCACTATGACCGAATCGGTCAACTCGGTAACCATTCCCACCAGCGTCAAGACAATAAAGGCTAACGCGTTTAACGGTTGCATAGGTCTTACCTATATGTATATACCTTACAGCGTCGAAGAGATAGGCGACAACGCGTTCACCGCTTGTACGTCTATGACCGAGATGGTATTCATCGACGACGTTGCGACCTTTGGCAGCAACGTATTCAACAGCGTAAGCGCGAACCTCATCGTTTACTACGCGCCCACCCGCACCAAAGGCTCGGGCAAGGTAGTCAAGTATTGCGCGGAAGCGGGCATTTCCGTAAACGCCGGCACGCCTTCCACTTGCTTCAACGTAAGCGAAGTTATAATGGACGGCATAACGGGTTACAGAATAGACTCGTTGAAGACCCACAAGTGCGGCTTCACCCATAAGACCGTAGTAGTACCCGACTATATCAAAGGTAAGAAGGTATTGAGATTTGCGGACGGCGCGTTCAAGAACGTCAACGAACTTACGTCCATAAGCGTTCCCAAGTACGTGCAAAACGTCGGTATCGGCACCTTCAACGGTTGTAAGAATCTCGCCCAAGTCACCGTAGACGGCGGAAACGAGAATATCGTATTCGAGAGCGGCGCGTTCTATACCAAGGATAGAAAGACCTTGCTTCTCTGCGTATCTTCGGTAGCGGGTGAAGAAATAGTCTTCCTCGAATCCACTTATAGAGTCGCTTCGGGCGCGTTCGAAGGCGCGACCGTCGCTTCCATAACTTTGAACGCTTCCTTGTTCAGTATCGACAACGGCGCGTTCGCAAGTTGTTCTAACCTCACCACCATAAACGTACCCGACGGCGCGACCTACTTCGCTTCGGTTGACGGCGTGCTTTACAACTCGGCTAAATCCCGCCTCGTCGTATATCCTTCGGGTAGAACGGCGGTAAGCTTCACCGTACCCGACGGCGTTATCGTCATCGCTCCTTACGCCTTCGCGGGCGCGAAGAACCTTGAAAGCGTCACCATCGACGCGGAGATCAAGACGATAAGCTCCAACGCGTTCGCAGATTGTTCGTCCTTGTACGATATCCAAGTGCTCGGCGACCTGCAAGCCATCGGCTCGGACGCTTTCGTCGGCACGAAAGAAGGTCTCCTCGTAACGAGTATCTACAACGGCAACGCTTTGGAATACTACTGTATCGAGAACGATCACAACTTCCGCAAGTCCAATCCTCTCTCGTACTTCAAGACCAGCACCGAGAATATGCCCGTGGGCGAAGTCGCCATCACGGGCTGGAACGACGTCGCGAGTATGAACGACGTTACCGACGTAGTGATTCCTATGTACGTCGACGGGCTCAAAGTGACCGTCATCGCGGCTAACGCGTTTAGATACAACCACGTTATCAGAACGCTCGTCGTACCCGATACCGTCACGAGCATCGGCGTCGCTTCATTCGCGGGGGCGGAAAACCTGCGCAGCGTACTCTTCGGTAAGAACGTAGCCGACATACACGTCAACGCGTTCAATCAATGTACCGAATTGAACAGTATGTACTTCATGAGCGAGAGCGTCACCATCTATAACAACGCGTTCAAGGGTATGGATATCCCGAACGCCGAAGTTTACGTCGACGCTTTGTCTCGCGGTTACGAGAGAGTCGCGGATATTCCCGTTTACTCTTCCTTGCGTTCGTTAGGCTTCACCGTAGACGATATCAAGTATTCGTCCTGCTTCACCTATTCGGCGGTAAACGGCGACGGTCTCATCGTTACGGGGCTCAAAGATCACGTCTGCCCCGTCAACCACAACAACGTGGAAATACCCGACGTCATAGTATCTTCCAACGGTTCCATCCGTTACGTAATCGCTATCCAACAAAACGCTTTCGCGGATAACGAGAGCCTCGTTCGTATCGTAGTACCCGAAGGTATCACCGATATTGGCGACGGCGCGTTCTCGGGTTGCACCAACCTGCACGAAATAGTGCTTGAAAACAATAAGTTCTACACGTTTGAAAACGGCGCGCTTTACAACAGCAAGAAGACGGTGCTTCACACTTACCTCGCGTCCAACAGCGCGTTGACGCTCACCATTCCTTCCACCGTTTTGAAACTCAACGACAGCGCCTTCAAGAACGCGGTCAACCTCACCAGCATAACCTTCAATAAGGACGTGCAAGTGGGCGAACACGTGTTCGACGGCTTGTCCCGTAACGTTATCATCTTCGGACCCGAAAAGGACGGCGATTATTACACCAACCTCTACGTTGCGTTCGTGGAAGAATATCTCGATTACACTTCTAAAGTCACCGACGGAGACAAAGTCACCGAGTACGTTCTTGCGATAACCAATACCAAGAGCGTTTACACTTCCAAGACCTTCCAAGATCCCAAGAGCGATTACAACGACTTCAAGTACGTCATTCAAGACGACGACACTTTGAAGATAATCGCTTACACGCCCGCCGAGAAGCCCAAGAAGATAATCATACCTCAATATATCATCGACCGTAAGGTCACCGCTATCGCTACCGAAGCGTTCAAAGGTCAGGATAGAGCGGATACCATCATACTTCCCGACGGTCTCGTCACCATAGAAAGTATGGCGTTCGCGGATTGCAGTTCTCTCGAGAGAATAGTATTCCCGTCGAGCGTCCAAAACATCGGCGACGACGCGTTCAACGGCTGTACCGGTCTTTACGAAGCGTACTTCGTTTCGGATATCGCTTTGCTCGGCGAGAACGTATTCGCCAACACCTACGCTGACGACGGCTACACGATATCCGTCTTCGGAACTAAGTACAGTTACCTCGAAAGCTGCTTCGACGCGTCCCTATACAACAACGCGACCTCGTTCAACTGCTTCGAGTACGAATTCCTCACCAACGATTCGGTCATCATAACCGGTCTCAAAGATCATAACTGCAACGGCAACCACGATAACGTGATCATACCCAATACGATAGGCGGCGCGAGAGTGGAAAAGCTTGCGAGCGGTTTGTTGAGAAACAACTCCACCGTTACCTCGATCAAGCTTCCCGAATACCTCGTCGCCATCAACGAACACGCGTTCGACGGTTGCAACAACCTGCAATCCATCTACATTCCTTCGAGCGTCACTTCGATAGGCAGCTACGCGTTCTACAACTGCGTCGCTCTCGAAGGCGTAGTCCTTCCCAATATCACCGAGATAGGCAAGTACGCCTTCGCGAATTGTCACACCTTGACGACCTTCATCCTTCCCGAGACCGTCAAGTCTCTGGTATCGGCGGAAGGCTTGTTCAAGAACTGTTACAACCTGACTCAAATCAGATTGCCTAAGACCTTGAAAGAATTGCCCGACAGCTTCTTCGAGAACACCACTTCGTTGACCTCTATCCTCTACTTCAACGTAGTACACGTCAACGGCTTACCTCCCGAAATAAGAAGTTTGGGCGCTAAGTGCTTCGCCAATTCCAAGTATCCCGAAGTGGGTAGTATGAGCCTTAACTCTCTGCCTTTGACCTCTTTGGGCGACAAGTGCTTCGCGGATACCGGATTACCCGATTTCGATATCTCGGATATCGTTTCCTTGGGTAGAGGCGTATTCAGTAACTGTCACAGCTTGCAACTCTCGGGCGAAAACGAAGAGTACCTCTACGACGAGACCGATCATATCTTGTACGAGAAAGTCAAGACTCCTCCCGTCGCGGCTTCCATGGAAGAAGCGCAATCCCTCGTTCAAGAGATCCCCGCTTACGATTCCATGATGCCCGAGACCACTCTCGTTCAAGTGAACGGAAGCAACGTCTATATGGTATCTCTCGGCGGCACCGACCTCTACAAGCATAGAGACGGCGACAGCGTTTATAAAGAGAGATTCAATATCGCGATGGTGACCTCTTCGGCGAGAGTTACGTTCATCAGCGGCACTTACGTATCCGAAGCGATGCCCGTGGATCACGTCATCGTCACGAACAAGACGGATTACAACAACTACGCGTTCTATATCAATCCCGATAGACTCAACTCTCTGCCCGCGGGTATCTTCACCATGAAGGTATCTTACGATTACACCTGCGAAGTGGATAGAGACGACGGTTGGACGTGGTTGTTAGGCCGCGATAAACCCACTTATAGCGAATTCGTCAATATCGACGAAAGCAAGACCATCGTCAAGGGCGAGATAACTTCCGCTCGTATCACCTACGTTCCCGGTTCCGCCGACGCTGAAGAGGGCGGCGGCGAAGGCGGCGAAGGCGGCGAAGGCGGCGGCGAGGGCGAAAGCGAAGCCGAAACCCCGCAAACCGAGGAATACATCTTTACCAAGAAGGAGGGCGAACCCAGATTCGAGGAATACTTCTCGATCAACGACAAGACGGGTTACGTCACCATGATAAAGACTCTCGAAGACCTCGAAATCACGGGTATCAGCGAATTCACGCTTACCTTCTCGACCACGGCGGGCGGCCCTTACGAAGTAGTGTTCAAATACGATTCCGACGTAAGAGTTATTACCGTAAAAGTGGCGATACACACCGTACCCGCTTCCACGAGCGCGGAAACCATCAATCCTTCGAGTTCCTTCAACTTCTACCGCGACGGCAACGACTACTACTACAACAATATAAAAGTGGATATGAAGGACGGCGTTGTTTACAACAACGAACTCTACAACGCCATCAAGTTACTCAACGAGGAAGATATTTACGTAGTGGACGGCGTGAGCGCGATCAGATCCTTCGCGTTCGAAGGCTGTTCGGAAATCAGCAGATTGGTCGTTTCTTCGAGCATAAAGACCATCGAAGAGGGCGCGTTCATCAACGTCACCAATTTGAGCGAGGTCGGTATCTCGGGCAATAACAAGTTCTACATACTCAATCTCGACCACAACGATCCTCAATACGCTTACGCGGGCGGCGCGATCTTGCAACGCAACGTAGACGCGAACGGCGAACCCGTCAACGACGTTAACGGCAAACCCGCTTATACGCTCGTTTCCTATCTTGCGACCAACACCGCGGAAGAGTTCACCGTACCCACCTCTATCGTCAACTACGATACGGGCGTCGTGACCCCCATCCATATCACCTCGATAGGCAACTACGCGTTCGCGTACAACGAAGTGATCAAGGTGGTCAACCTCACCGACGTCGAACGTATAGGCGATTACGCGTTCGCTAACTGTAAGAATATCAAATACGTCAACGTTCCTTCGGGCTGCTACTACATCGGCGAACACGCTTTCGACGGTTGCTCGCTCACGAGTATCTACTTCGAAGACGGTATCGCGGGCGGCTTGAAAGCCGAGGATATCGAAAGACAAGTCCTCGTATCTCTAATCGCGGGTTCCTCGTATAGAAAGATCGAGAATCCCACCGCCGGCATCCTCGCCGAATACGAAGTCACCGCGACTTACAACGACCTCGTTCTCAAAGACTCTGCGGGACAAATCCAAACTTACAGCGTCGACGAACAAGTCAAGTTCAGAACGGGCAACTTCAACTTATTGAAGTACAAAGTCACCGTCTACGACACCGAATCCGTCAACGACAGGATAAAGGTAAGATACTATTCGTACGCTTCTAACGACTTCACCGAAGGAGCCGTATCCCTGAACTTCTTCGCGCAGTACAACTCGGACGGCTCTATCACGATAACTTCGGACGGCGTTACCGTAGCGACGTTAGGTGAGAACGACGCGGCCTACACCAATCCCAACTACGAAGAGATGAACGTCAAAGTCGAGATCGTAGACGAGGGCGGCGCGACCTACTACCTGCTCGTTTGCTACAACGACGACAAGTCCTATACTCTCACCGAGGACAACGGACACACTTCCTTCTCGGGCGGTATAGGCGCGGAAGCGTTCGGCGACAACGTGAGCGTAATGATCTATTCGTCCTTGAAAGACGGCGAGTTCAACGTACTCAGCAACTACGCCGACAAGTATATTCTCAACGAAGAGAACGTACCCATCACCTATAACACCGTTTCGCCCATAACCTTGTTCTCTTACGAGATAATCAACGGTAATCAAATCCGTATCAAAGGTTTGAAGAAGAGCGGTATTAAAGACCTCGTCATTCCTTCCACCGTGGACGGAATGCCCGTCACGAGCATTCTCTCGTTGGCGTTCAGCGGCAACACCGACCTCGTCAACGTGACCATACCTTCCACCGTCACTTCGATAGGCAACAACGCGTTCTACGGTTGTACCTCTTTAAGACAGGTCTACGTCGAAGGCATAGTCACCGACCTCGGTCTAAATATCTTCAAGGGTTGCGATTACAACAACCTCGAAGTTTACGGTATCATCTCGACCGAACTCGACAATTACTGTCAACAAGAAGGCATATCCTTCAACGTCGGCACGTATTGGGGTTGCTTCAAGATCTACGTCAACGGCGATAACGAAGCGACCATCGCGGGGCTCGTCGATCACCATTGCAACACTTCGCACCGATATATCACCATTCCTTCCGAAATCAACGGAATGAGAGTGGTCGGCATACACCGCGACGCGTTCAAGGGTAGCGACGTGGTTTCCGTCAATATCTCGGTCAAGATACCCAAGTCGGGCGGCGTGGACGTAGGAACCTACCTCATCGACGAGGGCGCGTTCGCTAACTGCGCTTCCTTGAAGTCCATCTACTTGCTCGACGACGGTTATAAAGTCGAATTCGCGGAAGGCGCGATCGACAACTACGGCGCGGGACTTACCGTCTACGCTACCGGCGACGGCAACCTCGTCAACACCGACGCGGAACTATTAAGAGACGCTTATATCTCTGCCATCACGATAAGCGACGTATTCGTCGTTAGCGACGTGACGGGCGGCTATAAAGTCATCGGTCTCACATCGGAAGGCTTGGAAATGGGCAAGATACGTATGCCCGACACCATCAAGGGTAAGAACGTAGTGGCGATAGGCAACCTCGCGTTCATGGGCGACGTCAACCTTACCACTATGATACTCGGCAAGTACGTGACGAGCATAGGCGAACACGCGTTCGAAGAGTGTACCAACCTCACCTACGTATTTATGCCCGATTCGCTCACCGAGATAAAGAGAAGCGCGTTTGCGGATTGTACGTCCTTGCGCAGTATAATGCTCGGCGAAAACGTCGAGTCGGTAGGCGACTACGCGTTCAGCGGCTGTTCGGCTTTGAAAGAATTCCGTATATCCAACCCCGACTGTAAGCTCGGCGAAAAGATATTCGACGGAATCAAGGGCAATATCGACTTCGTTGAAGTTCCCTCTTCCGCAAGCAAGCTTTACACCTACTTCCGCAACAATTACAGCACCAAAGCGAAGTATATAGAGAACCTCTCCACCGCAGTCAAGTACAGAGAATGCTTCACTTACGAAGTGGTACTCGACGACGACACCTACGGCGACTATATCATCATCACCGGTTTGAAGACCCACAGCGGTTGCGCGGTCGGTAACCACAAGAACGTTATCATACCCGCGTACATCGGCGGACTTCCCGTCAAGATGATCCAAAGAAGAGCGTTCGCGGGTAACACCGTGATACAAAGCGTTATCGCCGAAGTGGGCGAAGGTCTTATCCTCTACGAAGGCGTATTCCAGAACTGCGTGAATTTGGGTAGCGCCGACCTCGGCAAAGTGCAACAAATCTATATGTACGCGTTCAAGGGTTGCGGCAACCTTGCCAGCGTATCCTTGTCGCTTATGAGCAATACCGTCCTCGGTAAAGCCGACGACGCGGACGATCAACGTATCGCCGAAGTCTTCGAAGGTTGCACCAACCTCAAAGAGATAGTCATCGACGACTCTTACGTTAGCGCGTCGCGCGTGCGTTATTATTCGAAGAACGGCGCGGTCTACGACAAGAAGAACACCTTACTACTTTGCTACGACCTCTCCACCGATACCTTCGCCCCCGACAACGCGGTGGCTATCGCTAACGGCGCGTTCACGGGTTGCGGCAAGATAAGAACTCTCGTTCTTCCCGCTTCGGTCACCGTATTTAATACGTCGGTACTCTTCGATAACGAGGGCAACCTCATACTCACAAATCTCTCTAAACTGTACGTCAACGCCGACAGAATGCAAATAATCGGCGCGGATAAACTCGCTAACGTGGAAGTTTACTATCCCATCGACTGCGAGCCCGTCACCGACAGTCCTTTGGTAAGCACCTTCGAATACATACCTCAACGTTACTTCGACTTCAATTTGAGAGTTGAAGACCTTACCGACGGCTACGTTTACGTTCTCAACGGCGTGAATTACGTCTACTCTCAAGCGGTTTCCGCTTGGGTGGAAAGCACGGGTAATTACAGCGTGCTTTTGGCTGACGCGTACTTCAAGAACAACTATAACGTATTTACCAAACTCGGCGAAGACAACGTTTACTACGTTTACGCTAACGGCGAATTTACCTCGGTGTCCATCACCTCGGATATGATTTCCGAAACTCAAAAGATGTACACCATCTATCCTATCGCCAATATCAACAAGCTCATCGAAGTCAACGTCGTCAACGGTTTGGTCTACTACAAGAGCGACCTGCTCTCGTCGAGAAATCAATACAACGACGTTTACGTCAAGTATTCCGCGATAATAAGAAACGGCGACCGCGACCTCGTATCCGTGGTTTACGTCAACAGGGGCAACGGTCTCGCTTACTCCTTCGACGAATCCACCGCAAGCTTCGTCAAGGTGAACGGCGACGCGTATCTCTTGCATAACGCGCTCTTGCTCGAATCGGATTCCTTCCAATACTATATCCGCACCGAAGACAACGCTCTCATCAGCGCGAACGCGGAAGGATTGGGACTTATCTATGACGTTTACGCGAACGGCGAATACTACTATCTCAACGAGAATAACGACTTCGTACTCGCCACCGTCATAGCCGACGTGGTTTACGATAACGGCGAGGCTGTGTCCGTAATGGGCGTACCCGTAAGACCTCAAGATCTCTACTTGCGTAAGTTCGCTCACGTCAAGAGCGGCGTAGAACGCAACGTTTACGCTTACGTCAAACTCTCGGATAACTCGGTATATCTCTACGAGGCGAAAGGCGCGGCAACCTTGCTCACCGAAGAATACGACTTGTACGAGATAAAGAGCGTACTCACCGGTCAAACGCAAGGCGCGATAGTTTCGGTCAAGAACGTCAACGATACCGATTGGAACAAGTCGGTTTACAGCGACGACGTCAAGATACCCGACTTCGCGTATATCAACGGCGTAAGCTATCCCGTCGTCGAGATAGGTTTGAGAGGTTTCAAAGACAGTAAGGCGACCAAGATAACCGTCAGCGGCAATATCGCCACGGTAGGCGACCACGCGTTCGAGAATTCTTCCAAGCTACAAACCGTTGAATTCAAGAACAGCGTCACCACTTTGGGCGACAACGTATTCGCGGGTTGCAACGCTTTGAAGACCGTCAACATCGGCGAGAACATCAACAGCATTGACGGCAATATGTTTACCGAAAGAGCGTACGTCCTCGACAACGACGGCAATATCAACGCGGCGACCGACCTTACCGTTATCGTAGCGGTGAACAACCAAACCTTCGAGAACGACTCTTCGGATTATATGATCCGCAGCAAAGACGGCAGCGTGCTTTACGCTTACTACGGTATCGGCGGCGAGAACGGCGCGGATAAGGGTACGGTCATCATACCCGAAGGCGTGAGCGTCATCAAGACGGGCGCGTTCCGTTACGCTACCTTCAAGCAAGGCACCTCGACCAACAACATTACGACCATCATTCTTCCCACCACTCTCCGCGAAGTCGAGATAGGCGCGTTCGACAATATGCCCGCGCTTACCAAGGTTATCTTCCGCAGCGCGGTTAAGGCTCTCGAGTACGACGATGAGGAAGAAGAATCGGTATTCAAGACCACCGCCGAAAACTTCACCGTCTACGGCATCGAAGACAGCCTCGTCGAAGAGTATTGCGACGATCACGATTACGCGTTCCGCGCGTACGTATCCGAAGATACCTTCGTCGCCGAAGCGTTCAAGAAGAACGGCAACTGGTACGCGAGAATACTTTCGGTCAATCCCGAAAAGATCAAGCGTAACCTCTTCCTGCCCGACAAACTCACCGTTACCTACGACAAGGACGGCGTTTATACCACCGAAGAATTGAGAGTCCTCGAAATCTCTTCCGCGGTATTCTACGGCTTGTCGAGTATTGAAAGAGTCATCATTCCCGCTACGCTCACCGATATAGGCAACAACGCTTTCGCGGAATTGCGCAACTTGAAAGAGGTCATCGTATTAGGCGAAAACGAACTCTCGATCAAGAACACCGCCTTCGCGTACAGCGAAAAGCTTACCGGCTTCTACGTCGAGGAATACAAGACCATCGTATTCGGTAAGAACGTCTTCAAAGGCTCGAATTCCAACCTCGTCGTTTACTGCGTATCCGACGCCGCCGACAAGATGAGAAACTTGGGCGAAGACGTGGTTACGAGCGTGGTCGACAAGGCTTCCGCGTTCACGGTATCCAACATCAACGATAACGTGACCTCTATCGTAGGCTTCCAGAACGGCGCGATAATGGCGGGTTCGGTCGTCGACGGCGATATGGCGATACCCACCTACATAGGCGGCGCGAAGGTCGTCAAGATTGCCATCACCGGCACCGAAAACGGACTTAACAAACAAATAGACTCTATATCCATTCCTTCTTCGGTCACCGAGATAGCGGCGAACAGCTTCAAGAATTCCAAGATCAACGAGATAGTCATTCCCGCTTCGGTCACCAAGATAGGCGATAACGCCTTCTTCACCAACTACCTCACCGCCGAAATTAAGAACGAGTTGAACGTCTACCTCGAAAGAGATATCGAGCTTGGCGAACACGCGTTTGCGGCTCAAAGCACGATAGGCGGCAAGGTAACGAAGGGAACCGTCAACTTCTACGTACCCAAGAACGTACCCAACGTTTCCGCGTACGCCGAGAGCTTGAAGGCGGAAGGCTATACAGTAAATATGAACTACTATACCGAGACCTCTTGCTTCGAATATTCGGTAGTCAACGGTCTCGAAGTATCCATCGACGGACTCACCGAGGAAGGCAAGTGGCTTACCAAGATAGTCGTACCCAGATATATCGACGGTAAGAAAGTCACCGCGATAGGCGACGGCGCGTTCGCCCATAACGTCGCGCTCTTGAAATTGAGCTTGCCCGAAGATCTCACCGCGATAGGCGACTACGTATTCGTAGGAACCTTTATGGACGTCAACGAAGAAGTCATCTCGGCTTCCGTCGAGACCGGCTTGCTTGACGTAGGCGATTACGCGGGTAGCATAGACAAGTATCAAGAAGTCGTCTTTAGAGGCAACAGTAGATTCCAACTCAAAGTCGACGACAACAACGCGAGATACATTACCAATAAGTATATGCAAGGCTCGGGCGACGCCGAATACCTCTATGCGGTACTCGCTTCTTCCACCGCCGAAAACTTCGAGATCTCTTCCAATATCGAATACGTCGCGGCGGGCGCGTTCGCAGGGTCTAACATCAAGACCTTCTCGGGCGACGTGGATAACGGACACGGCTATCAGATCGTAAGTTACAGAAGAGTCGCCGGTCAACCCATCTACACGATGCTCGTCCATAACGACGTCGAACTCGTCGCGGTATTGTCCGACGCTTACGACAACGCTAATCCCACGCAACTCACCTTGCCTACGGGTATAACCACCATTCTTCCTTACGCTATGTACGGATATCAAAATATAAGAGTTACCACCTTGCAACTGGGCGGCTCTCTTACCGACATAGGCGAAGGCGCGTTCGAGAACGCGAAGTACATAACCACCTTCGCGATAGATCCTCAAAGCGCGATCTACACGATAAGAAGCCGTACCTTCTACGGTTGCGAAAGTATGGCGACCATGCCTTTGATCAACGCGTTGAAGACCATCGGCGCAGACGCGTTCGCTCAAAGCGGTCTTACCGATATCAGCAACCTGCCCGAATTGTTGTTCGTCATTTCGGACGGCGCGTTCCGCGGTTGCGATAAGCTCGTTGAGATCGAGATACCCGATAACGTCACCACGATAGGCGCTTACGCGTTCGCGGATTGTTCCGCGCTTACCACCGTCACCATTCCCGACGGCGTCATTAAACTCGGCGAAGGCGCGTTCTCGGGTACGTCCATCACTTCGGTCATCTTACCTAAGGGCATCAACGAAATACCCGATTACCTCTTCTACGGCGCGTCCGGCCTTGAAAGCGTTACCGTTTACGGCGACGTTTCGAGGATTGGCGATTACGCGTTTGCGGGAACCGAGAAGCTCACTTCCATTCCTTCCAACATCGGCGTATCCGTCGCCAAATTGGGCGTAGGCGCGTTCCGGGGCAGCGGTATCCGTTCTATAACCTTAGGCAACCGCGTCACCGAAATTCCCGAGTCCTGCTTCGAGGATTGCGTATATCTCACCAACGTGGATCTTCCCAGCTCGATAAGAGTCATCGGCGACTACGCGTTCAGAAATTGTAACGGTAGAAGAGATATCGAAGGATTAGACGTGGTTTACGTCGTGGACAACAAGAAGTCCGAGATAACCTTGACCGACGGCGAGGGTTACGAAGATACCGCGGTCATCACCACCAGCAAGAGCAAGTTCACCTACGTCGTAGTGGACGGCTACCGTATAAGAGTAGTGGGCGGTAAGATAACCGTCAACGATAGAACGGTGGCGGCTTCCTCGACGACAGTCGACGGCGTGACCGTAGTCACCTCTCGTTACAACGGCTTGACGATAGTTTACTCGGCGGGCGTTTTGAGAGTATCGGGCGGTAAGACCGTCAACCTCAGTAACGGTATCACCGAAGTACAATTCGGTATCAACGTTTACGAGTTGGGCGCCGAAGCATTCGCGAATTGCGCTTTGAAGAGCGTACTCATCGCGGACGGTATCGAGATAGTAGGCGAGAACTGCTTCAAGAGTAACTCTCAAATGGAAAGCGCCGAGATCGGCAGCAGTTTGAGAATATTGGGTCAAGGCGCATTCAGCGGCGCGACCAGCTTAACCATAATCAACGTTTCCAGCCGTAACAACAAGTTTACGAATATGGACGACGGCATTCTCTTCGAGAGAGAAACCAACTCGGACGGCGTTTACACGGGTAACGTAATATTGAAGGTATATCCCGCGGGTCTCATTCCTTCGGGCACCGATAGAATGTACACCCTTCCCGCGAACACCGTAAGCATTGACGCCAACGCGTTCGAGTACAGCTCGCTCATCACCGTCAACGTTCCCGCAAGCGTCAAGAGAATAGGCGACAACGCCTTCGCAGGCGCGACCGACCTCGTCAACGTATTCTTCGACGGCGACCTCGATATCTCGGAAGATCAGGATATCTTCGCAAATATCGCGGTCAAGTCCTTCGCGGACGATAACGGCGAATTCGTCAAAGTGGAAGACGAATATCTACTTCCCGTCAAGGCGTTCGTACGCGACGCGGAAGGCGGCTTCGTCAAGACCGACGACGGCTTCGTTCCTTACGAAGAGGGCGAGGCTACCCGTTATTCTTACGCGACCTTCGTCAAGTACTACGCGGGCGAATACGTCCTGACCGACAACGAGATGATACTCGACGGCGAGGGCGAAGAGCGTTATACTATGCTCACCGGCGAAGAGCAACGTTACACGATAACCAACCTCATCATCGACTGCGCGTATAACAGCAACATTTACAACTACTGCGTAAATCAAGGTTACACCTGCCTGCCCTTCGGCGACGACGTTTCCTCGGTGACCGTCGCGGGCATCATTTGCGTACAACACACCGCAAAGACCTGCTTCGATATCGAGGACGGCGAGTATATCACCATAAAGGGATTGAGCGGTAACTGCGAATGCGCGGATCATTCCACCTTGGTAATGCCTACCTTCATCAACGGCAAGGAAGTAAGGACGATATCCGACTTCGCGTTCGCTAACGCGGGCGTGACCACCTTCGCTTTGGGTAGATACGTCAACTATATCGGCACGGGCTTCCTCTACGGCAACAAGATAGAACGCTTGTACGTAGTGAGCATACCCAACGTGGAATTCGATCCCGTCCTCTCGCCCAACAAGTATTCCGCTAACACCGTATTCACCGTTACCGAAAACGATGAAGAGGGTTACGCGTATATGTCGGGCAACGTCGGCGGCGATCAAACCATTCTCGTTTACGCGTCCTCGTCCACCGCGGCGGAATTCGTAATACCCGAGAAGATCAAAGTTATAGGCTACGGCGCGTTCGCGAATAACGACTACTTGAAGAACGTCATAATACACGACGAGATAAGAGCGATATCCGATTACGCGTTCGCTAACGACAAGGCTCTCGTAGGCTCGCCTTCAGACGAAAACGGCAAGCGTTCGGGCTTCTACCTCGGTAAGCGCGTAGAGAAGATAGGCGTAGGCGCGTTCGAAAACGACGACAAACTCCTCGCCGTATTCGGCTACGACCTCGAAGAGATAGAGTACAGAGCGTTCGCGGGTTGTACTTCGTTGAACGAGATCGCTTGGGTCGTCGAGACCGAAGAGGGTTACGACTACGTTTACTCTATGGGTAAATACGTATTCGATTACGATAATTCGCTCTTGTACGAGAAGACGGGCGAGAATTGGAACTTGCACACCTTCCTGTCGAGTTCCGCTCTCTGCGTAAACGGCGCGGCGGTACTCCCCGAACGCTTCGGCGAAACGGTTATCGGCGGTATTTGCGACTATGCGTTCTACGGCTCTTCGTCCAAGATACTCTACGTAGTCGTTCCGTATAACCCCGAACGTAAGAGCGTGAGCGTAGGTAGATACGCCTTCTACAACACGAGCATTGAAGAAATTCACTTCGAGGGCGACGTTTACGCAATGTACTCCGACGAAGAAGTATTCGACGCCGACGTTAAGGTCTACCTGCCCTTCAAGTCGCCTATAACGGCAAATATGAAGAAGTTCGGCGTCAAGTACAAAGAAGTATCTTCAAGAGACGACCTTACTTATCAAACCAATAATATCGCGAATACCGTTATCATTACGGGATTCAATACGAGCGTACAACTCAAATCCACCGCTCTCGTTGTTCCTTACTACGTGAAGGGACTTAAAGTGGACGGCATCACCGACGGCTTCGCGGGTTCGCCTTTGCTTACCTCGGTCGAGTTGTTCGACAATATCGGCGAATTGCCCGAAGGCGCGTTTGCGGGTTGCGAGAACCTCGTTTCCGCGGATATCTCCAAGATACTCGTCGACGCGATACCCGACCGCTTATTCAAGGATAGCGTTTCTCTCGCCTCCGTCAAGTTGTCGCCTTACGTCCTCGATATAGGCGTTATGGCGTTCAAGGGAACGGCGTTGACCGAAATGCCCGCCGTGAGAAATCTTGAAAACATTGCCGCGGGCGCGTTTATGGATACTAATATCGATAGCCTCTCGCTTCCCAACACCTTACTCACGATAGGCGACTTCGCGTTTATGAATATCGGCGAGATAGAAGAACTCAATCTGCCTTCCTCGTTGGTAGAGATAGGCAAGAACGCCTTCTCGGGTAACGCGACCTTGCTCTACGTTTGCTTCCAAACCGACGTCGAGACCATCGCGGGCTTCTACTGGGACGAAGACGCGGGCGAACTCAAAGCGAGAGAGGACGGCGATCTCGAAGCGATAGTGGACTACGACGAAGATATCATCGTCAAAGTTCCTTCTAACGCGATAACCGTCGTCAATTACTTCAAAGCGCTCGGCTATCACGACGCGGCGGACGTACTCATCGACGATACTCTCATTCAAAACTTGTTCCTCTATACTCCCGCTTCCTGCTTCGAATACGAGGATTACGAAGACGGCTTGAAGATAGTTGGAATGAAGTCGGACGAGAGCCACGTTATCGGCGAGTGCGAATACTGCAAGAACGCTATCTACTTCCCCGACCAAATCAACGGTAAACCCATCTACGCGGTAGGAAGCGACTTCCATACGAGCGTAAGCGACGACGTTGCCTTCATCGAATTCAACACCGATCTCAAATTCATCGAAGACGACGCGTTCAGAGGTATGACCTCGCTCGCTAACGTCGTATTCGGTACGAGAGGATTAAGCTACTTGATGAGCATAGGTAAACGCGCGTTCATGGGTACCTCGCTCACCTCGCTCACCACTCCTTCTCACGTCCTCGTGAAAATCGACGACTTCGCGTTTGCGGGCGTTCAATTGACTTCGGTCAATATCAACTCGGTCGTAGTTATCGGCGAATACGCCTTCGCTAACGTAGAGATAGACGGCGAGAACAACGTCACCGCCGAATTCGCGGGAGTCCTTAATTCTCTCAGCGTTTACTTCGATTCTAACGGCGAGATCAGAACGGGCGCGTTTATGAACAACCTCTCGCTTACCACGATGTACCTCAACAACGGTATAACGAGAATCGGTGACAAGGCGTTTATGAATTGTAACCTCTCGGCTTTGAAGTCGACCAACCTCGGTATGGATATTGAGTATATCGGCGACCTCGCGTTCGCGAATACCAAGATATCCTTCGTGCCCGATCAAGTCGAGTACGTGGGCAAGTTCGCGTTCGCTCGCGGTTATGCGGACGGCAACGCGGTCTTCGACGGCGTAGTCACCTTGAAGTCGGTCACCTTGAAGAAGGTAGTAAGCATAGACGTAGGCGCGTTTGCGGGTACGAGTTTAGAGTACCTCAACCTGCCCGATACGTTGACTTACTTGGCGGCTCCCGATTACAACGGCGACGTCGAGATCCTCGGCGCGATAGAAAATACGCCTTCTCTCAAATACGTCACCGTAGACTCTAACGATAACTACAAGGTCGTCAAGGGCGCGATATTCCACATAGACGGCGAACGCGCTACCTTGATAGGCTATCCTCGCGACTTCGCTAACGCGGACGCGAAGTACCTCAAGTCCTTCAAGACCTATCGTGACGAGCCTTACCTCATCATCAACAGCGGCGTTGCGGTCTCCGCGGCGGACGGTATTGATATCGGCGTAAGAGCGTTCGCTTACACTCAAATAGACAGCGTAATGCTTTCGAGCAGTTACTACACGATAGGCAGAAACGCGTTCTATAACTGTAAGGAACTCGATTACGTATTCCTTACCAACTCTTCCGTTGAAACCATAGGCGACTACGCGTTCTACGGTTGTACCGAACTCGTCGACTGCCACGAAACCGGCGATCACGAACTCAACTATCAATGCGCGAAGAACAAAGAGAATTACGGCGTTTGCAACGGCTACTCGGCGTTCGTTACCAGTCCTTACCTCAAAGAGATAGGCGAACACGCGTTCGACGGTTGCTTGGGTATCACCTCTATCGCTTCTTCGG
Organism: Clostridia bacterium; assembly: GCA_017444385.1. Classification (GTDB taxonomy): domain Bacteria; phylum Bacillota; class Clostridia; order Christensenellales; family CAG-1252; genus RUG14300. Next base: position 177,688 of record JAFSWQ010000013.1, read on the forward strand.
GCGAAGACCTCGTTATCAAGGCTTACGCGTACGCTAACACGTCCATCGACTTCGTAGCGATACCCGACAACGTAGTCGAGATAGGTACGGGCGCGCTCGCAACCGCGAACGAAGTACAACTGCCTATCTTGAACAAGGCGCTCTCGATAGAAAACGGCGCGTTCAAGTCGAACGTCAAGATCTACTACGCCGCGTATAGAGCGGAAGAGGGTACGTTGAACAACGCTTACGCGCAAGAAGCGGTCGCCGCTTATGCAGCCGAAAACGACGTGATAGAATACGCTCACTACGCTTGGTTGCACTTCGTATTCAGCGAAGACAGCACGTCGATAGTAGGTATCGCGAGCATTTGTCAGAACCATACGAGCAGCCACACCGGCGAGAACGTACTCGCGCCTCGCTACACGGACGGCGGTGTGAGAATAGTCGAGATAACCGACTTTGCGAACAACTGCGCGAGCATCAAGTTCGTAGACGAATAATAAGAAGCGTAGCGAAGTTTCCCTTCGCTACGCAAAATGTCGCTATTGACAAATATAACGACTTATAATAAAATAAAGTATTGAACGTAAATCGTTCAAAAGGAGAATTTTATGCAAAAATATTCCTACGTTGCATTGACCCCCGAGGGTAAGACCATCAAGGGTACGATGATAGCGCAGAGCGACGAAGAGATCAAACAGCTCGTTACCAAAAACGGTAACTACTGTTTGTCTTACACTCGTTTGAAGGACGATTCGGTCTCGGCGAAAGCCCTGCCGCTTAAAGACCTCGTAAACCTGTGTAGCCAGCTTTCGTCCATTTTGCACGCAGGCGTTCCTCTGTCGTCCGCTCTCGAAATGCTTATTTCGAAGATGGAAATGGGCAACGTCAAAAACGTTATGACCAACGTTTACGAACAGGTGCAAAAGGGTACCGCGCTATCCGACGCGTTGCAAAAACAGGGCAAGGCGTTCCCCGGAATTATGCTCAATATGGTCAAAGCGGGCGAACAAACGGGCGACCTTGACAAAGCGCTTTCGAAATTGTCCCAACAATTCGACAAGAGTTTGAAACTCAAACACCAAATCAAGAGCGCGATGCGTTATCCTAAAATTTTGGGACTTATTACGCTTTTGGTCGTTATCATCTTGGTCGTCGGCGTTTTGCCGAATATGGTCCAAGGTAAGGATAACGTCCCCGCCGCCACCGCCTTTTTGCTTGGTTTGGGCGACTTCGTAAAGAACAATTGGCCCTTCCTCTTGCTTGCGTTTCTTGTGCTTAAATTCACGATCCCTATGATCAAGGAAATACCCAAGGTAAGATACGCGCTCGACTCGATGAAGGTAAAACTGCCCAAGGTAGGAAAACTCGTGCGTATGACTTATACGGCTACTTTCGCGAGAACTCTCGCCACCTTGTACGACGGAGGTATTCAACTTATCGACGCTATACAAATGGCGACCGCGACCGTAGGCAACGTTTATATCTCGCAGCAAATGGACGAGGCGATTTTTAAGATCAAGAAGGGCGATCCCATGAGTAAATCCATAGGCGCCGCGGGTTGCTTCGACCCGTTGCTTACGAGTATGTTGTTCGTCGGTGAAGAATCGGGCGTATTGAGCGACGTTTTGAACAGGGTCGCCGAATACTTCGACGAAGAGGCGAACACCGCCGTAAAAGGTTTGACCGCGATGATAGAACCCGCGATGATGGTCGTAATGGCGGGCGTTATCGGCGTAGTATTGCTTGCGGTCGTACAACCTATGTTCCAATTCGACGTAACTTGATAGAGGTGAGATTATGATATGTATTTATATTAGCGATGAAAAAATCAAATTGATTGACGGCGAGCAACGCGGTAAAAAGACCGTCGTCAAAAACTGCTACGATATCAGCACGAAAGCGGGCTCGTTAGAGAGTGGCGCGATAAAAGATACCGTAGTGTTCACTCAAGCGCTTCAAGATTGCTTGCAGACCACGAATATCAAACCTACGAAAACTATTTATATGCTCGACAACAACAGAATAGTTTTCAGAGAAATGATAGTCCCCGACGTTCCCGACGCGAAGATAAAGAAGGTCATCGTCTCCGAGTTGTTCAGCGATAATAAATCGGCTAACAACACGATAGACTATATCGTTTTGGAAAAATTCAAAGACGAGAAGGTCAGTAAGTTGCGTATTATGGTAACTTACATAAACAACGAGATAATCGACAACCTTTCGGTTTCCGCCACCGAATTGGGGCTTACCCCCGTTTGTTTGGATATAGCCCCCAACACTATGGCGAAACTCATCGGGCAGTACGGCGACAGCGCGCAGGATAAAAAGTTGCTCGCAGGCTCTTTCTTGTTGCTCGACTTCAAGGATACTTTCATATCCATCTACGTATTCAAGGACTACGTTATGCAGTTCACCAAGAGTACGGTATTGTACGTATCCGATCCCGACCACCCCGACCTCGACTACCTCGCGTCCGAGTTGTCCACACAGCTCGTCAGCACCGTGAGATTCTATTCCTCTCGTAACGAGGGCAATAAGATAGAAAAGGTGTTCGTCACGGGTAACGCTCTCGTTCTCGATAAGATAATGCAGGAATTGGCGGACGCGGTGAATATGGAAGTTTCGCACTTGCCTTTACCGTCTTTCGTCAAAGGCGTCGAACTCATTGATTACAACGCGTTCAGTTGCGCGTTGGGCGCTTTTATAAGGAGGTAATTATGGCTGCTTACAAACGCGATATTAACCTATTCAAAGCGGCGGGCGGCGGCGCCGTAAAAGGCAAAAAGATGCCGCTCACCAAAAAACTCCTTATCGTTATGGTCATAGTTACCATCGCGGTAGGCGCTGCTATCGGTATATTGATGTACCTCAACAACAAGCAAAACGCAAATCTCAAAAAACTTCAAGAGAAGAGCGAAGCGATGAAATATACCGAGGTCTATACCAAAACCGCATTGGAAGAGTATAACAGCGTTACCGTCAACAACAAGACGATGCAAGCCATCGAATACAACGACGAAAGCAAAAACTCGGCTATAACCTTCCTTTCGGACGGCGAGATAGACGCGATAAAGGACTACTTCGACAACGGCGGAGTGTTCGAATACGATTATTCCTACTTCGACGGCATTATCGACGAGCTTATCGACGTCGTGGGGCTTGCGCCTTACAAACTCGACGAGAATATAAGCGACTACGCTTCGGCGAGCAATAACCTCAAATACGTCTATTCCGCGCTCTGTTACATGAAAAACAACGCGTCGGCATTCTCGGTGCTTTACGGTCAGGACGGTGAGCATAACGACCTTTGGTATTGCTATTATAGAGGTCAGTTCGTTATGCTCTTAAAAGGCGGCTCGGATTCGGACGTCAACGCCGCTTTATCCGAACTTACCGACGGAGCTCACCTTATCGATCCCAACAGAGTGGACGACGGTTTCCTCTCTCCCTTTATGTCTATTCTCGAAAATGTTTCGGGTGCTACTTCGACTTTCAACCTCAACTGCGGATTTTCTTTCGACGTTGACGGCGAGAACTATTCGGTAATGTGCATAACCCGTAAAAACGTCGCCGAACGTATAATACAATGTATCGAGAGAGCCACGACTATCGCGAAGGAAGCCGATCCGTTGCTCGAATCGGAATATCACATAATCAAATTCTACTATGAAGGCGTAAGCAACACCGTAAGATTCACGATCTCTATGACTCAAAGCGAACTCTTCGGCTTGGAAGACGTATGTCAAGAGATAGAAACGAGCGCGTTTTTCGCCGCAAATCCCGATTTCGCATACGAAACCGAGGATACTTTGGGACCTATCGAAAGAGAGGTTGAATTCGTAATATTGAGAACCCCCTTCGACCTTATGTACGACGAAGCGGTAAAACTCTTTGAAACGCAAGAGGAGGTAATGGAATAATGGAAAAAACGTTGACCGCAAGAGATAAAGCCCTGTTATTGATATTGGGTATCATAGTAATTATTTTCGCGGGCGTTATGATCCCCGCCATCGGCGGCAAACCGATAGGTATTTATTCGCAGATCACCGCCAGCCAGGACGTTAAGAAGAAGATAGTCACTCAAGAGAACGAGAACGAAGAAATGTTCACCAACCTCGTCGCAAGCGGATTGGATCCTCGCTTCGTCGAGAACGCGATAGGCGCGAGAAAAAGCCTGCAAAGCGACGTTTTGGCTCTCAAACACGAGATAACCAAGGTTTCTCAAACCGCCGACAAAGAGGGCGGCTATAAGACCGCGAAGAAGTGGATAGAACCCACCAAATACGATAATTTCGTTTTGGGCGGCGACGAGCTTCTCTCTAACTTCAAAGTCACCGGCAACGAAGACGGTTTCTCCGAGTACAGCTTGTCTATGGGCGATACCTATTTGTACGTTTATCGTTACGAAGGCGATTCTTCCTGCGAGGCTCCTCTCGAAAGATCCTATCTATTCGACACCGAAAACTATGACGACGCCGAGAGCTTTTCCCCCGTCGCGACCTTCGTCGTTTTGACCGCGCAAATGATAAGAAGAGGTTCGGTCATCGTAAAGGAATACGAATATAATCCTCTCGAAGAACACGCTTCGTCGACCGTTACCGTCCCCTTCGAAGTCTACGCTCCTTTGGTAGACGTTCATTACGATATTTGCGAATGTACCAACTGCGGAACGCCTTACTATAAGGCGGATTACGACGCGAATTCGGCGGACGCGGAAGAGCCGTTGACCTGCTCGAATTGCGAAAGCGAACTCGACGGCGTAGTTATCGGCTGAAAGTTAATCAATAATTAACGTATTTTATAAAAATAATAGTGAAAACCCCCGCCTTTTATGGTAAAATAATAATATAATTATTATTATTTTCAAAAAGGCAAAACAACCGAAGTACGATACTCGAACTCGCTCGAAAAGGGCTGTGAAGGATATGAAGAATATAAACGTCGAAAAAATCGTTAAAAACGACAAGGGAGCGATACTCGTTTACACCTTGTTGACAATGATGGTGATCGCAATCGTTTGCGTATCTTTCACTATGCTCTCGATGAACGCATATAAAAACACTGCGATATCGGCGAGCAAAGAGCAATCCTTCTTGTACGCGAAATCGGTAGGTCAGGCTTTCGCGGTTCAACTCGTTAAGGACTACGAAGCGTCCAATATAATCGCGTATCTCGAAAAGAACACCGATAGGGCGAAAACCGTGCAAGGCACCGCTTCCATAAGATTCAATCACAATATGAATTCCGAGAAGTACGGGAATCTTACCGATATCAACATAACCGCCGCGTCGGTCAAATTCTATTTTAAGATAACCTGCTTGAATTGCGGTAGAAGACTTGAGGATCTCGACGAATCGGGCAAATGTCCTTATTGCGAAAAAACTCAAAAATCCGTTGACAATACCTACCTCTACGTTGACGTAGGCGTATCCTATAACGGCGCGACCGAGATAGTTACCTCGGTATTTACTTACGTAGACAAGAACGATTTCGAACAAAATATGTACGACTTGTTCAGCGTTTACAACATCTATTCGACTATGCCGAGCAAGATGAGTTTCAATATCAATCCCTCGGTGAACGAACAGGCGGGCGCCACCGCTCCTAACGTCTACCTTTACAACGGTACGGATAGCACGGGGTACAGCGACGAAGCTATCGTCTATTATCTCAAAACGAATATATCCGCTAACCTTACGAGTACGGGTAATATCACGGTCAGCACGGATAACAGCGTGAGCGATTTAAGGCGGGTAGGCGAAAGCGCGGATAATTATCTCACCTCTTACGGATCGGTCGTTTTAAGTAGAGTTCGGGCGTCCAACGTCATTTCGAGAGGTAGCGTTACGTTGCGTTCGAACAGCGTGGTGGATTACGATATCACGTCGAGAATGGAAGTATATATCACGGGTAGCGGCAAGGAAAACAGAAGCGCGAGAAATATATTTGCGCTCGGCGATATAGTCCTCAAAAACTGCGAAGTCCAGAACGTTTACGGCGCTGCTTCCTCTAACGTTAAACTCGAAAATTGCACCGTTAACGGTGAGATAGTTACGGGCGGCAGCGTAACGGTCGAGGGTAATTGTACTTTGGGTTCGGTCTCTGCCGGTAGAACTCTTACCGTTTACAATAAAGGCGGTAACAACGTTTTTAGGTCTCGTGTAGCCTGCGGCGAAGATATGAGGATATACTTTAATAACGCCTATTATTCGGAATTCAAAGGGGAAGTCCTCGTTTTGAAATCTCTTATCGCCAATTCTCCTAACAGCGACAGTAAAGCCGACGTGTTTAAAACCAACGTTTACGTTTCCGACTATATGCTTAAAGGGGTATCGGTAGACTTGACGAATATGGCGTTAAAAATAGAAGGTTTTCTTAGTATAATGTCGGGAAGAAACGGCGATGACGGCGGTAAGGTCACCGACTTAGGAGCGTTGCAGGCTAATAAAGTATGTATTGGTCAAAACGGAGTTTACGAAAAGATAAGCCCCTTGTTTGCGTGCAAGACTAATATAGATACTTTAATATGGATGCAAAAGGAAGCGGCATTTTACGCGAATACGGAAACCGAAATCGACGAAGAAAAGGAAGACAGTTACTTTATTGGCGGTTCGGAAGTGGAAAACAATCACTTGGGCAACTGCGTCAACTGTCGCGGCTCGGTATTCAAGGTACTTTATCTTAACAAAAACGGGGGCGAAGGCGGCGAACTCTATATGTGTAACGCCACTATCCTCAATACCGTCGTGTTCGATAAAGGTATTTTCTACGACGTCACGTTCGGTAACGGTTCGAACGACGTACGCGTGGTTGCGGACGATTTCGCAATATTCGGCTCGGGCGTCACTTTGACCTCGGGCGTTAAGGTGAGTGAGACTATAGGCGCGGGTTCCTCTCAAGGGAGCGGTAGTATAATAGATTCGGGCTTCGTATCCATGCAAAAAGGTTCGACTCTCGATAGCGGCGCGCTTATTCAAACAGAAGGCGACTGCTATCTTAACGGTTTAGTAAAAGGCAAAATCGTAGTAGGCGACTCGAATAAAAACCACGCTAGTAAATTAAGAATAAAATCCCATTGTAAATTGCAAAACATCGAGAATGATCAGCATATTTACGTCAACGGTTCTCTTTACGTCGATAACGTTTTGAAATCGGAAAATGACGATAGATTACTAATCAAAGACGGCGTGGGCCCTACGATATATATGGACGGAAAGGAAAACGTCTATGGTGTGGAACTCACTGGCCCCGTTTACAATCTTTATTGCTTCAACTCCGGTGAAATAACGGTCAGGGAACCTTCGGAATCGATATTCGTAAAATCCCCATTCATTGCCGGCGCGTCAATTATATCGAAAGACTACGTAAAGATAGACAAGAACGGTCTTCCTCAAGATATACAAAGTCAAGGCTGTAAATTGACCGCTTCCAACTCCATACTGTTCGTTGCCGAAGCGCCCCAAGGCTCTGTCAACGTCGGTGAATTGATGGTCGCGGGGACAGTCGTAATAAGAAAAGGCGTTTCTTTCAAATGTGATTCAATGTACACGGGTAATATAATCGGTAACGCCGATATTGCCGCGACAGCGAACCCTCAACAGGTACGTGATTACGTAAACTCTAACAAAGAGAAAGCTACTACCGTCGCAAATCTTACTACCACTAGCGACTTTCAATTGGATTACGCCGGAAGTAAGGCAATTACTTTCAGTAACTGTAATATAAACGGTTGGTTCAGGGCGGCTAACGCGACCGCTACGATAACTTTCGATCATACCTTGGTCTGGGGTAAGAATTATCATAATTATCCGGACGATAAAGACACTCCCGCGATAGACGAAAGTGAAAATAAGTCTACGGGTTGCGTGGTAGTAGGTAACAACCTTGTATTGAAGAACAATTCGGCTATCGGCGGCGATATGAGCAATAAGCAAACTACTACTCAAAACCTTGGACACGTCGGTTGCAAAATTTTGGAAATAACCTCTTCGAGAATATGGGGTGACGTTAGCTGCGAATCTATCAAAACCTTTGCGGGCGGCGCGAAAATAAAAGGGAACGTAGTGATGACCGCAAGCGCCACAATAACCTGGGCTGATTGCGAAGTAACGACAGGTTCTGTTTTGGGCAAGAATATTACTCTTACGTTAACGAAAGGCGTTTTGGGTAAAGACGGCGCAATGGCGGGAACGATAAACTCTTACACGACTGATAAGAGTTTTATCGCGCTTTCCGCGTTGAAATGTAACAGTGATAACGCATATATCGGAAACGACTATAACGTATTTCTTGATAAGACGAGTACGATAGGCTTTAAGAGTTTGTCCAACGTCAACTTCTCCGCTACGACGGGAACGTTGACCTTAAGAAAAGCTTCCGGCGGAACTTCCACCCCCGTAATCAAAGGAGTTTTGTATTGCGCCGGTACTCTCGATTGTTTGACGGGCGTTTATCCTTGCGTGCAAAAAGGATTATATTGTAACAATTTGAGCGCGAATGCCGTCGATTTCTCAAATACCACTATTAATGGCAACGTTTATATTGTAAACTCAACGCGTGAAATAACGTTGAAAACAAACGGATATAACGTAAAAGCAACAAAATGCGTAGTAAATCTCAAAGAGGTTTCAAACGCCACTAACTTTGAAGTGAAAGGTTTGAACGTAGACGTTTCGGGCGGTAGTATAGGGAAAATAAAATCCGAGGGTAAAGTCTCTATTATGAGTTCGGGTGCGCTGAGCGTAGAAGGAGAAGTTAGCGGCTCTATCGTTACTTGTAACGTCAATATAGGCAGTTCGAACGGAAAGAGTATAAGCCCTAACAATTACACCAATTACTCTTCCGGACGTACGGTTACCTTTAAAAAATATATATCCGCCACTCTCTCTTGTTATTTTTACAAAGCCGAGGTAAAGGGTACGTTGTCCACAAAAGGCGGAGTTTACGCTAGCTCTACAAATTTCTATTCCGACGATTATCAGAGCAATATCTATCACTGCTATTATAATGGTAGCGGTCAAACCCCTGGCGGCTCTATTCGTGCAACGTTAAACGGAAGCGCCGGTCTTTCCGAAGGTACTTACGCATTATATCTTACGTCTTGTAACGTTTATAGTAATATCTACGTTGCTTCGGGTACCAGAAAGAGTTACTTTAGTTCCTGTAATTTGGGCGAGACGATAGATACTAACGTAAGCAACGCAACCAAGTATTACTACTTCTCTAGCTCAGTAGAACTTTCATACACAGAGGTAAAGGGTGTTAAACTCCTCGAAACTGCGTCTCCCTCTTGTAAAACCGTATTCGAAGTAGCAAACGGAAATTTGACCATAGATAGCGGATCGTATATAGGATATCATAATGGTAGCAATAAGACCGATCCTTTTAACGGTTCTAAGCGTCCCGATAAGCACACGGGCATAGACGGTTTGTACGTAGGCGGTACTATAGATAACTACGGTTGGATAACCGTTAACGTTCGTCGTTGCGTCAAGTTCAATAACTACTCTACGGGCGTAGTCGCATATCAAAAGAAAGAGAACCAACAGTGGAGCATTTGGGTATGGTACGTTCCGCCTATAGACGACGACTATGATTCCGATACTTGCTGCGGCGGCGTATTCTACGCAGGTTCGGTATCCAATAGCGGCTATATTAGTATGTCAGGCAATCAAAGATATAGAAAACAAGGCGGTTGGAGTACGAGTTACAGCGCTTGGTCTACGGATAATAAACACTACGAATACGGTTCTGAAGGCACTATTTGTTCGCATAACGTCGATAACTATCATACTAGCAATTCGGGTTCGGCGTACAACTGCGGTAATAGGTTCACTTCCACTTCGTTACCCTCCGTATCTGCGGTAACTATTTCGCCTGCATTCCAAAACAAGCCGATTTCGGGTGGAAAGAGCGTCAAATTTGATTACGTGGGCGTGGGTATTTTGTCGAACGCTTCTTTGGGTGAGATGGAATTCTATAACACGTCGCTTGCGAATTACGCGACTCAATCGTTGAACGATCTCAACTCTTTGAATAAAACCGTACCGACTAACGGCTTGGACGTAGCCGATACCCGCGGTTTGGAAGCAAAAGAGAGAATGAACGTCAGTAACCGCCGTTATTGGAAGCCTATGGCGATACCTCTCCGTTGGTATAAGCCCACCCAAACGACTGCGGGCGAAACGGTCAAACTCAACGAGCAGAGCGGCAACGTGTTGCAGGTTTCCGAACGTAATTTAGCGTCATCATACGACAACCTCAGGAATGCGGTCAACGCATATAACAGCATAGTAGACTCTTTGTGGCCGCCGTGGGAATGGGGCGATATCCCCGGTCAATGGAATACGTTGAAGACTAACGTAACTGCATTCTTCCAAAATTTGAAATTCGCTTTCATGCCCTCCACTCAATATATAGGATTGAGCTTCAAAAATCAAGACGACGGCGTGTACAGGCGTTTGAGCGCTTCTAATATTAATCAAGTAATGTCGGATAAAGGCAATAGCGATATACTGCTTATAACCCGTCGCGTTATTATGGCTAAAGACACCATACCTCCCGACTGGTTTATAGACGGCTTATCCAAGATCAACATTTCTTGGCCGAGCGATTGGGTGCTTCCCGTTTCTTGGTCGTTCAATAAGCGTCCCGTAGCGGCGGTATTCTTCGAAAGCGGTATAGTGCCTCTCAATATGTTCCAGGGCACTACCTATCGCGAATATGCGTATGAAAGTACCGAAAAGGACGCGTCCGGTCGTTGGTATTGGGGCGGCGGACAAGAAGGCGTTTGGTACGGCGGTCTGTCCTCCTCGTTAAGCGACGTCAACTGGGTGTTCTTCACTTGCGAAGATCCCAGAAATCCTTACACGAGTAAGGCAAAAGACCTACATATCATATTGCCCGAAAGCGTGGCGATGAACTGGACGAAGGATAAAAACAATTCGGTCAGCATAATCGGTAACGGCAGAGTCTTCCTCTACGTTCAATCGAATTCCAATATTAAAGTCGTCGGTAACGGTTTTACCAACTGGCTTTCGGACTCGGTATTCAATACGGGCAGCGGTTTGAGCAATTTGCTGAACAGCATAGTAGACTCTAATTACAACGTCTTCGGCGGTTACCGAAAAGTGCTTACCGTGAAGAACGAATACGGCGAATACGTCACTTATTACGATAGTAACGGCAAACCTGTGCTTGACGAATCGGCGGAAGCGATAGTCAACGCCAATAAGTACACCGATAAATACAAAGTGGAAAGACAACCTCGCTTGTATATAGTGGGTACGGGCGGCAATATCAATTTCGAAGTATGCGACTTCCAGACCGCGGCTTACGTCTATATGCCTTCGGGCAACTCTTATTATACGGCGAAAGAAGGTCATGAAAACCGCTTTACCGTCAGTTCGGTCAAAAACCAAGGCGGCGATAATCGTTGGGATATTATAGGTATGTACGTCTGCGACGTATTCACAAACGAGAACAACACCGGCGCTTTGGTAAGATACATAAAGACCGCACCCGACCTTTCTACGACGTCCTTCGCATACGGCAACAAGTTGCTTAACAAGACTCATAACGGCGGCGTGTATTCGTTATCCGAATTCTGGGATTACCCGCCCGACTTACCCGTTTCGAGTATGAACTGGTATTATAGAGGCGTCGCGTTGCAAAACTATTGATAAACTTCGGTTAGAGGCGATATCGGCAGGTAAGCCTTTCGTCGAACGAAGAAACTAAAAACCAAGTCTATCGCGGTCAAACGCTCGTTTAGCCGCGAAAGGACTAATAAGTAAATAGAGGCTTAACGTAGCAAAACAAAGAGGTGAGACTAAATGAGGAATCTATTTAGACGGCTCAAAAAACTTAATAATAAAAAGGGCTTCACTTTACTTGAATGTATGGTGGCGATACTCGTTATAAGCATAATGTGTTCGTCTATGATGTCCCTTTTTAACCAAGGTATCACCTACGTCAGCAAATCGAGAGTGCTTGACGAGAAGTCGTCGGCGGCTCAACAACTCGTCTTAGTGCGTAACGCCGACGATACTTCGCCGTTACCTGCGGGGGACGATTTCGTGGTTGAAATACCCGTAAAAATACAATTTACGCTGTATATCGACAACGAGCAAAGGCGCTTGGAAGAATTGGAATACAATTTCCAAGCGGGTGTATCCCAACAATTGGTAGGCAACAAAGTGGAAGTAAGGGTAGTGTATTACGATCTTATGCAATCCGAACTCGAGAACATTCACTATTAAGCGAAGCCGACGTTATAATACGGAATAGATGTTTCGACTACGCTCAACATGACGAGAAAGCTATAAAAGAGTAACACCAAGAGCCTAAAAAGGATCCCTTAAATAGGGTAGGTTAAAAATGGAATAATATGAAGAAGAAACTATTTAAGAACAAAAAAGGTTTTACCTTAATAGAATTAGTAGTGGCTATGCTTATAATGAGCATAATCATCTCTTCTTTGTCTACCATTTTGACGAGTACCTATAACCTCTACGCGCGTAGCGATATCACCACGACTTTGTTTAACGTATCCCAAAAAATACATATCGCGTTGAATTCCGAATTTTCCTCTTGTCAGGATATGTACGTTTACAGCGCGGACAAATACAATAAAGTCAAATACGACGAATACGAGGCTATGATTTACCTCTCGGGCGGGCGTATTCTTAAAGATACCGCGGCTGAGAAGGGCGCGCAACTTCTTCTATCGGATAACTCTTATTTGGGTTCGAGGGTAGAGAGCATAAGCATAAAAATCGGCAAAGTGTTAGAGAGAACTTCTTTCGACGATCCCGCCGATCCCACTATGAAAATGAGATTATTGTACGTTACCACGGTCTTGAAAAAGGGCGAGGTAAGGTACGAACATACGTCCACTATCAAGCTTTACAATATGCAGTTATGGGGTACCGAGATCGTCAAGCCCGATAATATTCTCAACGCCGAATATAAGTGCGTCGTATTCCACTACTCGCAGTATTATAGTTTTTAATAATAGTGCGTCTAAGAGAGTAACGCCGAAAAATGCCCTAAAAATGCGGTAACTTTCAAGAAGTGAAGTAAAACAAAGCGGAATAGACGTTTCGACAAGCTCAACGTGACGAATAAAAAACAGTACGTCATACAAAGCGACGTCGAGAAACACCCTAAAATTAGGGAATTGTTCAAAAAGTGAGGTAAAACAAAGCGGAATAGACGTTTCGACAAGCTCAACGTGACGAATAAAAAACAGTACGTCATCCCGAGCGAAGTCGAGGGATCCCCTAACGCGAAGCGGTTACGATTAACGTCAATACACTAACGCGAAATAAACTAAAATGGAAATAGCGATACCCATACTCGTATTTATTTACGGATTGATCATAGGCAGTTTTTTGAACGTCTGCATTTACAGAATACCTCGCCATATATTCTTCTCGAGCGCGAAGTCTTTTTGTACGGAATGCCACCATAAACTCGCTTGGTACGACCTTTTCCCGTTATTTAGTTATATATTTTTAGGCGGTAGGTGCCGCTACTGTAAAGAGCGCATATCCCCGCGCTATCCCATAGTCGAAGCGGCAAACGCGATATGCTGGCTTGCTTCCTACTTCGTTTTTAAGCCCGACTACCTTGCGGCGGCTTTGACCGCGGTATTGTCGAGCGTACTCATCGTCGTATGCTTTATCGACCTCGATACGATGGAAATACCCAACGGAATGATAATCGTAATTCTCGTTTTGGCGTTGGGTAGGTTTATCCCTTCCTTTTTCTCGCTTACCGACCTCGTTTGGTGGGAATATCTCGTCGGCGCTGCTTGTGTGAGCGTGCCCTTCTTTATCGTAGCGCTCGTTACGGGCGGCGGAATAGGCGGCGGCGACATAAAACTATGTTTTGCGGTCGGTCTGTTTTTGGGTTGGAAACTTACCCTTCTCGGTACGCTGTTCGGCGTGATTTTCGGCGCGATAGCCTCGGTTACGCTTATGGTCAAGTACGGCAAAGGCGGCAAGTCGATGATACCTTTAGCCCCCTCTTTGACGGCGGGATTCCTATTAGCCGCATTCGTAGGGAAGTATATTTTAGCGGCGATTTTCCCTTGGTGAATATAGACCTCGTTGATTTCGGAAAGGCGGACTATAAGACGCCTTTTTTTTGACGAAGCGTAACGGTACGTCATCCCGAGCAACGTCGATGGACCCTTAAAAAGAGGTAAAGTCTTTTAAGCCTAATGCAGAATAGACGCTTATAAGGTTCAATTAGACAATTATCATTGAAGAATAATTATAAACGAAAGACAAGAAAAACGCTTTTTGCTAAATTAAATTCGTTTTTTTGTAAATAAAAATATATTGAAACTTAAAAAACTATCACTTTTGTAGTTACACAACACTTTTATTATAGTAAAATAAATATAATTTAGTTTATACTCAGGCTAAACGCTTGGGCAAATCCAAAAAGGAGAGAGACTTATGAAAACCAAAAAAATCTTATTGAGCGTTTTGGTGGCGGTGATAGTATTTGCCGCGGTTGCAGTCGCTTGCTTCTCGTTTGCGGAAGCGAAGACGGCGCAAGCCGATACGACCTACATTTCCACCGTTTACGCCAAATTGCTTACGCCCGTGCACGGCGAAGCGGTCGCGGCTAAATACGACCTCGCGATAGTCAACGCTAACGACGAGAACGCGTATTATTGCTATGCCAACGAGCATAACGACGGTTTGAAAGGCAACTGGTTCGACGAAACCGCGAACAAAGACCTTTTCAAAGGCGATACGTTCATAGGCGGCCACGTCTATACCTACAAAGTTACGCTTATCGCTTCCTCGGGCAAATCCTTTACGATAGAGAAGGACGCGATGCAGCAAGTCGTTATCAAGACTTCCGCGTTCGTGAACGGTAAAAAAGCCGAATTGAATAAACTTATCAATTTCGACGATTCCGAGCCGTGGGAAGTTGACGACCCGAATTGGGAAAGCGTCAAAGGCGCTCACCCGAGAAGAAAGCTCGTTCTTTCTTATACGTTCGAGGCTATTCCCGAATCGCCCGTAAAAGAGTTGCGTCTTTATAACGTTTGTAAGCCTTACGTAAACCAAAGCCCTGTTTACACCGCTTCCGCTTACGACGCTTACATACAAACTTCCGACGTGGTAGTCAATACCGATATGGGTATCAACGGCATTTACTGGACGGACGTCGCCGCCAACAAGTTTTTGAAAGCGGACGACTCCTTCGTATTGGGCAAGACCTACCAATTCGATTATTATCTTAAAGTCGCCGACGGCTATTACTTCGACGCGGAAGTTAAGGTCTATTTGGACGACGAACCCATAAAGCCCAATTACAACAACGCTTATATGATGATATCCAAAAATTACGTATGCGGTAAGAACCCCATCGACGAGGTATCCATCATAAACGTTCCCGTACCCGCGTTTGACGAATACGTTTTGTTCACGGGTTCGTCCGAACATCTCGGCAGTAATTGGACGTTCATCGCAAACGGCGATTTGGTAGCCCTCGGCGCAAGCGCTTGGGGCATCAATTACGGCGTTGCTTGGACGGACGTCGATACCGGCAACACCCTTAGCGAAGGGGATAAATTCCAAGCGGACAAAGAATACAGAGCCACCTTCTATCTCAAAGCGGACAACGATTACGGCTTCGCGATGAAAGGCTCGTTGAGCGCGGTCAACGCGACGATAAACGGAAACACCGCTTATTGCACCCCCATTTACTCTTTCGACGCCGATTACGACGACTACCTTAAAATCGAGTACACCTTTGCGCCTACCGGTTCGACCGTAAAAAATATCAGCGTTTCCAATATAGATACCCCGATGGCGGGAATGCCCTTATACGAAAAGAAAAGCGATGGTTTCTCGGTCGGCGAAGGTTATTACGTTTGCGATTGGGGCTGGCAGGACGAAGAGGGATTAAACTATGGCAACGGCGCTTTCAATTATAACGCCGATTACTATTTGTATTTGAATATAATCGCCGGTTACGGATATACCTTTGATTCTCAAAACTATAACGTCTTTATAAACGGCGAAAAGGTCACCGTTAACGAGATAAAGGCGAATGAAGGCGAATTGGAATTTAGGGTAAAATACGAGTGCGCCGAGCAAATCTTGACGAAGGTCTACGTCGACGTACCCTATCCCGCCGCGGGTTTGTTGGTTAAGGATTGCGTTAGCGCCTACGTCAGAGATACTAACGCTTATATAGCTACCACGTTCAATTGGTACGACGACGCGTTCACCGCGATGATGCACAGTGACGACGATTTCGTCGGCGGCGGCTATTACGGCTACGAGATCACCTTGATCGCTTACGATGAAGACGGCTACTTATTCGATCCTTCTTGCGAAGGCTACATCAACGGCATTTTGGCGAGCGTTCAATCGGTTACCGACGAAGCGATAGTTCTGCGTACCGTTTTCGGTTGTGACGACGTTTATACGCTCACTTTCTATACCGACGATACCTGTACCGAGATCTATACGGTAATAAGCGACTTGCCTCACGACGCGGTCGTCTATTTGCCCGAATGTACCATCGAAGCGCCCAACGACGTGGACGGTAAGTTCGTCGTTTACGGCGGTTGGACGGAAAACGGCTCGAGCGCGGTCGACCTCGATACCGACGGTAGATTCGTGGTTTATAATAATATTGATCTTTATCCTTTGTGGGAAGAGCATTTCCACGATTATACGGGCGCGGAGCGCGAATGGGACGCCGTTTCTCACTACTATCTCTGCCAAGACGCGGGTTGCCCCGATCCTTTGCATGGTATCAAGGACGAAGAAAACCACACCTACGCCACCTACAAAAGCACCGCTTGTCAGGTTTGCGGTTATAATAGAGAGATCATCTATATCACTGGGGAGGACGTTCTCGCGATAGACTTCAGCGAATTCGCCGGCTCTACCACCCCCGTCGAAGTCAAACCCGAGAATATCGACTCACGCCTTAGAATTTTGAGTCAGGATTGGAAGAGATCATATAATGAAAATCTTCACGATTTCGATGAATTCATAACCTCGTCTCGCTACGTCTATCATTTGACATTGGGACTTGTCGACGGTTACGATATCGACCCCGCCTTGATAGCGAACGAAACGGCGGGCGACGTTCTCGACATTTCGGGCGTTTATTGGAATTGGAACGATAAACTCACCTACGGTTATAGTATTGGTCATGAATACTTCTATATTTTGGGATATATGCAAACCGACGACAAACACGCCTATATTCCTTCCGAGTTGATGAACTTCACCTTTGACGCAAACGGCGGTTCGGGCGATATGGATCCCGTTATAGACGTTCGAAAAGACGAGGGTATATTCTTACCCGAATGTACTTTCACCGCGCCTTCGGGTAAACGCTTCGACCGTTGGTCTTTGTTATCGGGCGGATTCAGATACAACCCCGGCGACGAATTGATTTATGCCGAATCCTTTATAGACGAAGTTAAGGTTTACGCTGTTTGGAAAGACGCGCGCTACACGATCAGCTTTGACGCAAACGGCGGCTCGGGCGAACAGCTCGAAGTCACCGCGATCAGACCGGAGGCAAAAGTGTATCTTCCCGAATGTACGTTCATCGCGCCCGAAGGCAAGTTTTTCTCATCTTGGCAGTTGGTAGGCGGTGGCAAAAACGACTGGTACAGACCTAACAATCCCGACGATTACCTCATTTACAATTATGACGAAGACGTTACCTTTAAGGCTGTATGGTCGGTTAAGCACACCGCGACCTTCGACGCAAACGGCGGCTCGGGCACGCAAGCGCCCATCGAAGGCATTGTCTTTAGAGGATATTTCACTCTTCCCGAATGTACGTTAACCGCGCCCGAAGGCAAGATTTTCAAGTGCTGGGAAGAAGAGGGTTATAAATACGCCCCCGGCGATAGGACTTATCATCTCGAAGACGAAGATTTCACCATCAAGGCGATTTGGGCGGATATTTACACGTTGACATTTGACGCTAACGGCGGTACGGGTGAGCAAGAGCCTCTCAAACTCGGCTATAACCAAGAATTCGTTTACCCCGATTGTACTTTCGTAGCCCCCGAAGGCAAGATATTCGCTTATTGGCAATATGTCGATGACGAAGACGTTAACGCCCTCGAAGGCGACAAGGCAGTCTATGGCGCCGAATACGATTCCGTATTCAAGGCGATATGGGCGGATAAAGCGACCGTTACCATTCATATGGGCGGCTTCGTTAACGATTTCGTTAACTCTTATCCCGCCGCGTTGTATTACCTCGACCGCGCTTTTCAAGAACTTGAGACTCAAGAAGGATTTAAGACCGAGACCGACGACTACTATCTCATCGGTTACGTCGATCATTCCTTCGATACCGACGATCCCTACACCCTCGTAAAAGATCTCAAAGCGTTTAACAACGCTTTCATAGACAAAGATTTAGAATTCTGGGCGGTATGGGGCAAGAAGACCACCCCCGATTACACTATCGTAATGCCCGACGAAAAAGTAATCAAGGCTAACGGCGAGTTACAGTATATCGGTCAAGTGGTATTCAAAAACTACCGTATTCCTTCTATCTACGACAAAGAATATTACGACTACGGCGTGAACTTCTTCTTTAACGGGCTCTATACCGACGATCCCGAGAACGTAGTAATACCCGGCGAATTCTATAACGTAAAGGAAGAGTCCTATTACGTCACGGTAAACGGCGTTAAAGTACCCGTCAACGATTATAACCTCGATAACGACGATATAAATAACTTCTACACCCTTGCGGGCGATGTCGAATACGTTTATCTCGATTGTTACGGGGACGTGGCGGACTTCGCCAAAGTGGACGTAAGCGGTAAGATCGCTATCGTCAATAGAGGCAGCCTCACCTTCTCGGAAAAGGCGAATAACGCTCACAATGCGGGCGCGATAGGCTTGATGGTCGTCAACAACACGTCGGGCGAAATCAATATGGGTCTTGGCAATTACGAGTATCACGATCCCGCCGTAAGCGTTTTGCTGGCTTACAGAAGCGTATTTATTGATAACGGAACCGCGCACGACGCAGACGGCTTCAAGTACTATACGGGTAGCCTTACGATAAGCGACAATAAAGAAGATTCCTATATGTCGCAAAGCTACTTCGTCGTTGAAGCGGACGATTTGTTCGACGGCAGCTCAACCGGAGTCTTTGACTTTTGGTTCAAACTCACCGATCTTTCCAAACTCGACGAAAACGCGATCTATCGCGGCGACTTCCGGGCAGTTGTCGAGGAAGCTTGCGGCGGGGATACGGTTGGCGAGCTTGGCGAGTTCTTAACTGTAGTTAAAATTGCGCCTTCCGTGACCATTACCTTCAACGCAAACGGCGGTTCGGGCTCGATGGCGATCCAAGAAGCAGACGGCGAATACACGTTGCCTAATTGTACTTTTACCGCCCCCGACGGCAAGAAATTCGGCGGTTGGTCGGTCAACGGCGCGACTAAACAAGCAGGCGAAAAGATAGAGGTCACCGAGGATATCGAATTGAAGGCTATTTGGGTAGACGACGAAGAACCCGAAGTACCCGAAGGTCCTCATTACGAAGTAGTGGACGGCGTAAGAGTTTATGACGCGTCTATAATTCAAGGTCAACCCGCGGACGTTAAGGGCTTGTTCGACGAAGCGAGCGCGAATAACGGAAAGGTCAAAATTACCTTCGACGGCGCGACGATAGTATTCGACGCCACCGCAGTAAAAGAAATAGCGCAAGGTGCGAAAGCCTCTCTCACCGTGAGCATGACCACCGAACACGTGACCGTAGAAGGCGCGGTATTCGAGTTTACCGCGGATATCGACGGCGTTTCCGATTTCGCTAACGGCAAAGCGGAAATCTCGTTGCCTTTCGACGTTAATATACCCGAAGGAAAGATCGCCAAGTTATTCTACGTTTTGGGCGGCGAAAAGACGGATATGAACGCCGAATTCAAAAATGGCAAAGTAGCATTCTCGACCTCTCACTTCTCGACTTACGCGGTACTGCTCGAAGATAAGCCCACGGGGTTGGATCCCGAGCAAGGCGGCGAACAGGGCGAGCAAGGCGAACAAGGAGCAGGTAAGGATGAAGCGAAACCCGAGAAGAGCGGTCTTTCGGGCGGCGCTATCGCGGGAATCGTTATCGGCGTAGTAGTCGCTCTTGCGGCTTGCGGCGCAGCGGTATTCTTCATTTTGAAGAAGAAGAAAAAAACAAATAACAAGACCGACGATTCAGCCGAAACCACCTCGGAAACCGCAACCGATGAAACCGCGTCCAATGAAGCCGAGGAAGAGGTAAGTCATCCTGAGCAAAGCGAAGCGGCGTCGAAGGATCCCGTAACCGAGGATAGCGAACCCGTCGAGGAATCCAAAGAGGAAGCTACCGCCGAAGAATCCGTAGAAACTACGACCGAAACTTCCGACGAAACCGAAGAAGAAAAAGTCGAGGAAGCTACCGCCGAAGAATCCGTAGAAGAATCTAAGGAAGAATCCGAGCAAACTGAAGTAGCCGAGGAATCCAAGGACGAGTAACGTCATCCCGAGCATCGTCGAAGGATCCACCAAATGATGTAATTGCTTTTGCCCTTTTATAAGGTAGAGATGTTTCGACAAGCTCAACATGACGAATAAAAATCCTCGCGAAGCGAGGCTCGAGCAAACGCAAAACGTTTGCGAGAAAGAGGAATAGGCAAGCAACAACGAAACCATCGTTAGATGGTGAGTAAAAGCGCAGCCTATGACGAGTCGAGGGATCCCCTAACCAAGCGTAATTACTTATA
>JAFSWQ010000014.1 GCA_017444385.1 Clostridia bacterium
AATATACCCGAGCAAAACAAAATCGTAAAGTTTTACTCTTTTGGGGGAATAACGCTAATACTTAAAATTATTATACAACATAAAAAAATTAATGTCAATAACAACGTACGCCCATTTTATCGTATATTCGGCTAATTTATTTGGTTTTTATAAAAAAGAACTGCAAAGAATGCCAATTCTTTACAGTCTTTTATGCAAAATATGTATTAAAACCTCTTCGCGTTAGGGGACGTTTCGACAGGCTCAGCGTGACGGTACTTGTTTTTATTCGTCATCCTGAGCATCGTCGAAGGATCTCTTCCTTGTTAGGTTGGTTTAAGTACCGCTTTGCGTTAGGGGACGTTTCGACAAGCTCAACGTGACGAACTTGTCAGGGGACGTTTCACTACTCGAAGCTATACTTCCTTACACTTTGTTTTTCTACTTTTCAAGTCGTAACGTACTATAATTTCTCGTCATCCTGAGCATCGTCGAAGGATCTCTTCCTTGTTAGGTTGGTTTAAGTACCGCTTCGCGTTAGGGAACGTTTCGAGAGGCTCAACGTGACGAACTTGTCAGGGGACGTTCACGATTCACTACGCCAAACGATACTAAATTACGATTTGGTTTATCAAACTCTTAAACCTTAACGAAACAGCTATATCCCCGCCTATAACCGATTAGTCCTCGGTAGGTACGCCCTTGGTGACGATGCTTTCCTTGACGAGTTTCTCGATTTCGTCGCGAAGTTCGGTATTCTCTTTCAAGTAAGCCACGACTTTATCTCTACCTTGACCAATCTTTTCGTCGTTGTAGCTGATCCAGCTACCCTTCTTTTCGATAATGCCTTGTTCGATAGCGAGGTCGACGATAGAGCCTTCTTTGGATATACCTTTACCGTAAATGATATCGAATTCCGCAGTTCTGAAAGGTGGCGCCATCTTGTTCTTAACGACCTTGATACAAGTTCTGTTACCGATAATATCCGAGCCGTCTTTGATGGCGTCTTTTTTACGAACGTCCAAACGAATACTCGAATAGAATTTCAAGCCCTTACCGCCCGTGGTGGTCTCGGGATTACCGAACATAATACCGACCTTTTCTCTCAATTGGTTGATGAATATCAAGCAAGTACGGGTTTTGCTGATAATACCGGTGAGTTTTCTTAACGCCTTGGACATCAAACGCGCTTGCAAACCTACGTTATTGGATTCCATATCCCCTTCGATTTCCGCTTTGGGGGTCAAAGCCGCGACCGAGTCTACGACGATAATATCTATCGCGCCCGAACGAACCAACGCTTCCACGATATCCAACGCTTGTTCGCCGTTATCGGGTTGCGAAACGAATAATTGGTCGAGCTTAACGCCGAGAGCCTTTGCGTAACGAGGATCGATAGCGTGTTCCGCGTCGATAAACGCAGCGGTTCCGCCGAGGCGTTGCGCTTCCGCTATGACGTGCAAACATACGGTGGTTTTACCCGAACTTTCGGGGCCGTAAACCTCGATAATTCTACCTCTCGGCATACCGCCTATTCCTAAAGCGGTGTCGAGGGTCAAACAACCCGTAGGTATCACTTCAACGTCGGTGATAAAGGAATCGTCAAGTTTCATTATAGCGCCTTTACCGAAAGTCTTTTCGATCTGCGCAACGGTGTTTTCCAACGATTTTTCTTTGTCGACTTCAACTTCTTCAACTGCTTTCGCTTTCTTTTCTGCCATTGTTTTTATTCCTCCGAATTTCTTCTATTTTTATCTCATTTAATATTTTCGTACAGCGTCGCGAGGGCTTGATTTACCGCTCTTTTCCGTACTTCTTTTCTATCGCCCGCAAATACGAACGTCTTTACTCTTATTTCGTTTTTAGAGCCGAACCCTATGTAAGTCCGCCCTATTTCGTTGCATACTCCGTCCCCCGTAGGACCCGCAATTCCGGTGGTCGAGAGCGAGTAGTCTGCACCTTTTAGCAAACCATTAGCCATTTGATAGGCGACTTCCGCGCTTACCGCCCCGAGGGTGTCAAGGGTTGCTTCCTTAACCCCCAACCTATTCATTTTCGCCTCGTTGGAATAGCTTACTATCCCTTCGACGAATACCGCCGAGCTGCCGCTTACGTTCACTATTTCCGCGCTCAACATTCCGCCCGTCAAACTTTCGGATACCGCGAGAGTGTTCCCTCTCTTTTTTAAGAGTTCTACGACTACCGTCGAGAGTTCTTCGCCGTCTTTCGAATAGACGATGCCTCTATCTTCAACCATATTCAACGCGTTTTCGTCCCCGATTATTCGGTAATCGTTAGCCTCTCTTTTTACCTCGTAGCCCATTTCGATCAATTGGTTTTCGAGCGAGGCGTCTTCGGATATGCACTTAATTATCATCGTTATTTTCCTCGACGTTCTTGTCTTTTTCTCTACATTCGTTTACGACTTGCTTATTCTTCACCAAATAATTTATGCCGGATACGACGGTCATCACGAACGCGATGAAGAACAGCGAACAACCTATCCATTTCCATACGGCGTTGAAGGTTTCGAGATACTCGAACTGCTTGTCGATTACAAGCACGGGCACCGCGATATTAAGGAAAATGGTCTTTATTTTTCCAAGCGCGTCAGCCGCCAACGTTTTGCCGTGATAGAGGACGTACAACCTCATAATGCTTATCGAAAGCTCTCTGAATATCATTATGGATATCATAACGATAAACGCTATCTCGAAGTAGAACACCTTGCCGCCTATGAAGAGTATCATCGCGCTTATGGACAACGCTTTATCCGCGACGGGGTCGAGAATTCTGCCGAGATTGGTCACGGTTCCCGTTTTCCGCGCTATCGCGCCGTCTACCCAATCGGTCGACGCCGAGAGAATATAAACAAGCCCCGAAATAAGGTAGTGATAGGGGAATTCCACCAAGAACGTTACGATAAATACGGGTATTAAAGCGATACGCGCAAGCGTTATTTTAGTAGCCGTAGTCATAGCGTTTCTCCCTTGAGATCGAGCCCTACGGTACGCTTTACGAGAACGTCGTAGGTCGTGCCCATCTCGACGGGATACTTGGATTTGAAGTAAACTTTCGAATCGTTTTCGGGATGCGTTCTATCGGTATGCCCGACGAACAAATCCTTATCATAGTCGATATAGTCGAAAGTGACCTTCAAAGTTTTGCCGACGAGTTTCGCGTTTGCGTTCTTGATTACTTCTGTCTCGGCGGCGAGCAATTCGCTCACCCTTCTCTTCTTTTCTCTTTGAGGTATCTGCCCGTCCATCGAATAGGCTTTCGTGCCCTCTTCCCTAAAATAAGGGAAAAAGCCCGCGTAGTCGATATATCCCTCTTTTATAAAGGATACCAACTTATTATGTTGCTCGATAGTCTCGCCGGGGAATCCGCTTATAAACGTGGATCGCACGGTGATATCTCTTTTCTTCAACTTTTCAAGTAAAGACCTTACGCCCGCCTCGGTGCTTTTTCTATTCATCGCCTTCAAAACCTCGTCGTCGATATGCTGAAGCGGCAAATCGATATAAGGAAGTACCTTATCGTCTTCAAACATCCTCGTGATAAGGTCGTCGGTGACAGCCTCGGGATAACAGTACATCAAACGCATTTTCTTTACGCCCGCTCCTTCGAGATCGTCGATAAGATCGACGAGGTCTTTATCGCCGTATTTGTAGCGGGATACGTCCTGCGCGACGAGGATAAACTCGCGAGTGCCGTAATTCTCGATAAGGTATCTTGCCTCTTTAACGAGCTTTTCGGGCGGTACTGCTCGATAGCCACCGCGAATCTTTGGAATAATGCAGTAGGAACAACAGTTATCGCATCCGTCCGCTATTCTCAAATTCGCGTAATGCATTGGCGTCGTCAAAATTCTCGTGCTACTCATCGGCTCGGTAACGCCTTTATTTTTAAGTCTTATCTTACCTCCTTCAAATACATTATAGACTATTTCGCATATGTTTGTATAGTGCTGATTGTCCACAAAAGCGGACACCTCGGGGAATTCTTCCTCTTCGCCCAATTTTTTATATCTCATATTGAAACAGCCCGTAACGATTATCTTCGCGCCGTAAGAAGAAGCCTCGAAAATTGCGTCGATACTTTCTTTTACCGCGCTCTCTATAAAAGCGCAAGTGTTTATTATAACGACGTCCGCAAGGCTTAAATCGTCGACGAGATCGAACTCGCGGGAAAGCAACGAAAGCATATACTCGCTTTCCACGCGGTTTTTATCGCAACCTAAACTTATTACTCCAACGTTGATCTTATTCTTCATCTTCACAGTTTCTCAAATATTCCAATTCTTCCATATCTATCAATACGCGGCGAGGTTTGCTCGAACCGGCGGTAGGCTCTTCGATAAAGCCTCTCTTTTCCATTTCGTCAACTATCCTGCCACCGCGCTGGAATCCTAAATTGTAAACTCTTTGCAATTTGCTAATACTCACGACGCCTTCTTTTACCGCGTATTCGACGCATTCCCAAAAGAGAGGATCGAGCCCGTTATCGCCGTTTTGATCGTTATTAGAGATAGCCGCGCCCCCGGAAGGCTCTACAATCGTGGTAAATTCGGGTTGCTTGACCTCGAAAAGATACTTGTAGAAGTCCTCGTCGATATCCATATCGTTGTTACGTCTTATATTGTCGGTTATCTCGACCACCTCGTCGTCGTCGAGAAAAGGCGCTTGAAATCTCACGGGCGTTTGGTGATCTTTGTCTATAAAGAGCATATCGCCTTTACCGTAGAGTTTCTCTGCTCCGCCACGATCGAGAACGACTTTACTACCCGTTTGGTCGCCCATCGTGAAGCATATACGCGTAGCGACGTTGTTTTTGATAACGCCGGTTATAACGTCGGTAGAGGGTCTTTGAGTCGCGAGTATTAGGTGTATGCCCGCCGCTCTCGATTTAGCCGTCAAAACCCTTATGCGTTTATCAAGTTCGGGCGCGGTCTTCTTGCTATGCAAGATAAGGTCGGCGTACTCGTCGATTACTACGACGATATACGGTAAAGGTTTTTGCCCTATCGAAATAAGATAATCGTTATAATTGCGCAGTTGTTTGTATTGCGCCTGATTCATTATATCGTATCTTCTTTCCATCTCGTTGATGATATAGTCGAGCGCACGAATACAGGTCGGGCAATCGGTTATCGAACGACCGAGCATATTATGAGGCATTTCGTTGAAGTTAGACAACTCGACGGATTTGGGGTCGACGAGCAGCAACCTAACGTAATCGGGGGTGTAGTTATAAAGGATACACGTCAAAATCGTATTTATACAAATACTCTTACCGCTACCCGTAGTACCCGCAATGAGCATATGCGGCGCGTCGAGAATGTCGACAAAATGGGGTTCGCCGTAAATGTTTACGCCGAGAATGAAGTATAACTTCTTATTTATGCGGAAACAGCTATTGTTGATAAAGCGTTTCAATTCGACTTTCGAACGAGTCTCGTTTTGTATTTCGAGACCTATCGCGTCCTTACCTTTGACGGATTCCACGAAGTTTACGGGGGAAGCGAGCTGCAATTTACGCTTCATATCTTTATCGAGAGTTAGAACTTTTGCAAAATGCACGCCGTCGCCCAAGTTGATCGCGTATTGCGTGAAAGTGGGACCTTTAACGTAGGAAATCACTTTACAATCGATATTGTAGGATTTGAACGCCGCCTCTATCCTTCTGCACATACCCTCGTGGTCGTAATACTCTTGAGGCGGGGGATAGTCCCTTAAAATGCTGAGTGGGGGCGCGACGTAAGGACTTCTTTCGGGTTTTGCCTCTTTCTTCTTTTGCGGAACGGCGGGTTTAGGCTGAGTCGTAACGAGATTAACGGGATTTATGGGTATTTGCGGCTCTTCGGGTATTTCGCGATCTACTACGGTGCCGAAACTCGAATAATCGGTCGCTTCCTGCGCGTCTTCGTCGCGTACGGGGAAAGGTTGATAGGTTGCCTTCTCTTCATCATAATCCTCTTGCAAATTCATAGATTCCTCTCTTTCTACCTCTTCGCGCTCTACTCCGAAAAGGGTTTCTTGCGCTTCTCTTTCGTCGATGGAAGATCCGCCGAAAACTCTTTCGGTATGCTCTTTCATCTCTTTCAAGTATTCGTCGCCGAACAATTCTTCTTCGGGATTTTCAACGAAGGTTTCGCTAACTTCTTCTTCTTTTTCGCTATTATCGATCAATTCGTTATAGAGGTCGAATTCGTCCTCGTTATCTTTTATATTAATGTCGAACTTTTCATATTTATCCGCTTCTTCGGGAACGCCGCGAGGTATCTCGTCGTTTGTAGTTTCTTCTGCTTTTTCTTCTTTTGCCGCGTAATAAGGCTTAACTTCGGGAAGCGGATCGAATTGAACGGGTTTATAATAGGGCTGAACTTTGCTGTCTTCGACGTAATCTTCCACCGCCTTATGCTCTACGGGCGTCATCTCGCTCGCTTTTTCGGGGGTTATAACGCGGGTATAACTCTCGGCGCGGAAATCATGAGCGTCTATCTTTCCGCTCGTTTCCTCTTTTGTAGGCTCTATAGAAGTATCGTTATTCTCGGGTTGAATTCTTACGACCTCTTTGAAGTAGTTATCGTCTTCTTGCTCTTCTTCAATATCCAATAAGCCGCCCGACTTCATAGTAACCGCGGCGGAATAGTCGATAACGTCCTCTTCTTTTATCTTTTTGGGAACAAACCTTTCGGGGACGGGGTTTTGCGGCGTGGAATAATTGAAATCATATCTCGACGGCGTTTCTTCGCCGAACAATATGGACTCGATCTCGGTCTTATCTGTGGGAAGTTTTCTATCCGTATCGGTTTTATGCTCGCTCATACCGAAAAGAGTATCTTCCGCTTGTTCGGTCTCGTCGCCTTTGAGAAATCTCTCGAATCTACCTTGATCGTACATATCGCGATTTCTTATATCCTGACCGAATTTGAATTTTTCCGATGTCCTTTCCCCGGTCTTCAAAGGCGTTTCGGACTTTTTAGGCGGTTTTTCGGGGATAAGAACGTCGTCGTCAAACAACGTACGTTGAGCGAAACGGCGCATTTCTTCGTCCTCTCTATCATCGTCCAAAAGCCTTGCGTATTGATCTTCCGCATATCTTGCTTCGGTCTCTTCGTACTCTTCCTCTTCCTTTTCGTCGTCAAAAGAAAAGTTTAGTTTTTCTTTGCTCTTTTTCTTAAACGTTTTATCGTCGAGTTCTTCTACGTACATATCCGTATAGTCTTCCTCGGCTTGCGGAAGAGTTTTGTTTTCCTGCACTTCAAAAAAGAAGGATTTGAAATAGAGGAAAAGCACGCCGAAGAAGAATACCGCGATTATACATAAACTCGTTACCGAGCCGAACCATTTTAAGAAAGGATACGCGAACACGCCGAAAGCGGCGCCGCCCGCGTTGTTATTACCGGTCGAATAACACGCCGATAGATACGCGCCGTAAGAGTTTTCTTCGCCGAGGTCGTTAAAAGCGTTTACCGTTGAGATGATTTGCATAAACAGCACTATCAATATACAAAGCACGGCGAGATAAATCGAATTTCTCAAAGACAATCTCTTCGGCTTAAATCCCAATAATAAGAGAGTGCCCACTATAACGCCTATTATCGCGTACGCTATCATCGCAACGCCGAATACGCCGTACAACGCTTTCGCGGCGGCTTCCCCAAACACCTTGAAACAAATCAAAAGCACCGCGGCGCTTACCGCTATGAATATCGCGGCGGCTACGAATCTACCCTTGGTTTTCGGCTTTTTGGGCTGTTCTTCTTGGGGCGGCTTATCGATACCCCTATGCATTCTATCGTAATTATTCATCTCTATCCCCATATAACACGCGTTCTATATCGAAGTCGGGTTTCTTCCCAACGTAGCCCATAGCGGGCGGATTTTCGGTATAGAAATCAAACAGTCTGTTTACGTCCGCAAGCGTTACCTTTTCCATCTTCTTCATTATCTCGTCAACGTTGAAGGTAAGCCCCGCAAGAGCGTACTTTGCGTTTACTCTCATCAAAGTTAGAGGGGAGTCGAACCCCATAACGTACGCGCCTTTCAGTTGGCTGTAACCCCTTTGGAATTCCTCTTCGGAAAAACCGTTTTCGCGATAGTCTTTAATAATATCTAAAATCTTTTTGATCGCGACCTCGGCTTTTTCGTTGGAAGTGCCGATGTAAATATTGAATACGCCCGTGGTCTTACCTATATACGCGCTGTCGTACGCGCTTACCGAATATGCGAGCCCCATTTGTTCGCGAAGTATCTGGAACAAAACGCTGCTCATACTTCCGCCGAATACCGACGATAGAATGATGGAAGCGAGATCGTCTGAAGCGGAAAACCCCAAACCCCTGAACGCGAGATTGATATTCGCCTGTTCGTTTTCTTTAACGACGCTTATCAATTTCGGGCTCGACGGCTCTTCCTCGACGTAAGGCTCAACCTTGCCTTCGCGTACGTTGAAATACTTTTCTACGAGGTTCAAAGCGTCCTCTCTCGATATATTACCCGTAATAGATATAACGCAGTTACCCGAAACGTAATAGCGGCGTTCGTAATCGAAAATGTCCTCTCTTGTGAAACGCCTTACGTTTTCGGCAGTGCCTAAAATGGGGCGGGAAAGAGGGGAATCCCCCCAATACGCTTTCGCAACGAGGTCGGAAGATAGATCGTCGGGATCGTCTTCGCACATATTTATCTCTTCGATAACGACCTCTTTTTCGCGTTCGAGTTCGTCCTCGGGAATGGTGTGATGAAGAACTAAATCGGATAGTATCTCCGCCGCTTTGTCCACGTATTCGCAAATGGATTGAATATAATAAGCGGTCATTTCTTTGGTGGTGTACGCGTTGACGTTTGCGCCAAGCGCGTCCACGTCGCAAACGATTTGAAAGGCGCTTCTCTTTTCGGTACCCTTAAAACAAACGTGTTCCAATAAGTGGGAAATGCCGTTAATCTCGGCGGTTTCTCTTCTTGAACCCGCGCCGAAAAATACGCCTATGCAAACCGAATGGGCGTAAGGTAAATTTTCATAAGAAACTCTCAATCCGCTTTTAAGTGTGATAATCTCGTTCATTTCAGCCTCGTCTATTATTATACATTATATATTATAGAATATTTTTTATATAAAGTAAAGGCGAAAAAACAAAATCCGTAATAGTTTTATAGCTCGAATAATATAATTTGATATGAAAAAAAGTCGAAAACTA
Source organism: Clostridia bacterium (assembly GCA_017444385.1). GTDB lineage: Bacteria > Bacillota > Clostridia > Christensenellales > CAG-1252 > RUG14300. The sequence goes on from JAFSWQ010000014.1 coordinate 9,185, forward strand.
ACTAATTTCTGTACCTCTATAGCGATTATAGCAGTGGTGGCGTCTTTGGCGGCTATCGTAACGCTTACTCCAAAGCGACAAGCGGAAAAAACTTCCGCTATTTTGAGCGGAAAAACCGCCGTTTCTTTAACTTTTAACGTATATCAAGGAACGAAAGAAATCGAACGAATTATTGATATATTATCTTCTTACGGCGTTTCCGCGACCTTCTTTTTAGGGGGTTGCTGGGTTGCAAAAAACGAGGGCGCAGTTAAAAAACTCGTAGAAGGTGGCTTTGAAATAGGCACTCACGGATATTATCACTACGATCACGCCAAGCTATCCTACGACCAAAACCTAACCGAAATAACGAAGTCGATAGAAGTACTCAATTCTTGCGGCGTGGAAAAAGTCAATTTATTCGCCCCGCCTTCGGGTAGTTACGGGGACGCGTGCGTTAAAGCGGTAAACAATCTTAATTTAACGATGGTACTTTGGTCTATCGATACGATCGACTGGCGGGATCAAGACGTTGATTTGATAACCGATCGCGTGTTAAACAAAGTCGAAGAAGGCGATATAATTCTTATGCACCCAACTTCGGCGACAGTGGACGCCCTACCTAAAATAATTGAAGGAATTTTATCGAAAAACCTAAAAATCCTACCTGTTTCCGAAAACGCATAAAGAAATAAACGCAAAATTATAGCGTTTCGCTCTAACGAAAAACGTTTTAGTCGTTTTAGGTATTTTTGATACAAAAAAGGCTGCGAGTATAGCCCCGTTTATCTCTTAAAAACATTTAGAGATACTAAAACTATTCGCAGCCTATTTTAGTTTAGTTTAATCAGCCGTTCGCTTTGGAGATTATATCCAACAAACGAAGATCTACGCCCTTAGGTCCGATTTTGATAACTTTAACCTTTACGAAATCGCCGATGTTTACGACGTCTTCGATTCTCTCAACTCTCTTTTCGCTGAGCTTGGAAATGTGTATCATACCGTCTTTATTGGGAAGGATCTCGACGAACGCGCCCACGCCCGCGAGGATACGCGCAACGGGACCTTCGTAGATATCGCCGACTTCGGGATCTTTGGCGTAACCTAAAACGAGTTTCTTCGCCAATTCGATATTTTCGGGTTCAACGCCTGCGATGAATACTTCGCCGTCGTCCGAAATGTCGATCTTAACGCCGGTCTTGTCGATGATACCGTTGATATTCTTACCACCGCTGCCGATAACGTCTCTGATCTTATCGGGATTGATAGTGAAGCTGATGATCTTGGGAGCCCACTTGGAAAGTTCTTTTCTGGGTTCTTTGATAACTTCCGCCATCTTGCCCAAAATGAACAATCTGCCTACTCTCGCTTGTTCCAACGCTCTTCTCAAAATGAACTCGTCGATACCTTTGATCTTGATATCCATTTGGATAGCGGTGATACCTTCGCTCGTACCCGCGACCTTGAAGTCCATATCGCCCAAGAAGTCTTCAAGACCTTGGATATCGGTCAAAACGACGAGGTTATCCGACTTGTCGTCTTTCATAAGACCCATTGCGATACCCGCGACAGGCGCCTTGATGGGAACGCCCGCGTCCATAAGAGCCAAAGTCGAACCGCAAACGCTGGCTTGCGAGGTGCTGCCGTTAGAACTCAAAATTTCGGAAACCGTACGGATGCAATAGGGGAAATCCTTTTCGGAAGGAAGGACGGGTTCCAACGCTCTTTCCGCTAACGCGCCGTGACCTATTTCACGTCTGCCGGGGCTCTTCAAAGCCTTGGCTTCGCCCGTGGAATAAGGGGGCATATTGTAATGGTGCATATATCTCTTGAATTGGTCTTCGTCCAAACCTTCGAGTTTTTGCACTTCGCTGATGCTACCCAAAGTACAGGTGGTCATCGCTTGAGTTTGACCTCTCGTGAAAACGCCGGTACCGTGAACTCTCGGCAAGACGCCGACTTCGCACCAAATGGGACGGATCTCGGTGAGACCTCTACCGTCGGGACGGATACCCTTGTCGAGTATCTTACGACGAACTTTTTCTTTCTTCATAGCGTACAAAGCGTCGCCGATCTCTCTTTCTCTGCCTTCGAACTTCTCGGCGAATTCAGCCGCGACTTCCTTGTCGAGAACTTTTTCTCTCGCTTCTCTTTCCTTTCTATCGAAAGCTTCGAGAACGTAATCCATTTTCTCGGAAGCGAACGCTCTAACGGCCTCGGTAACGTCCTCGCCGACTTTGTAATACTCGATCTCGGTGTTCTTGGGTTTACCGCAATCGGCTACGATGCTCTCGATCCAAGCGACGATCTTCTTGATCTCTTCGTGACCGAAAAGTATAGCGCCGAGCATTTCTTCTTCGGTAACTTCGGAAGCGCCCGCTTCAACCATCATTATAGCGTCTTTGGTACCCGAGAGATAAACGTGCATTCTGCTCTTTTCTCTTTGAGCGGAATCGGGATTGATGACGTATTCGCCGTCTACCATACCGACCACTACGCTACCCGTAGGACCCGCGAAAGGTATATCGGAAATGGACAACGCGATGGAGCTACCTATCATACCCCAAACTTCGGGGGGTATCTCGGTGTCGACCGACAAAGCGGTAGCGACTACCGCAACGTCGTTATAGAAGCCCTTGGGGAACAAAGGTCTAATAGGTCTGTCGATCAAACGGCTGACCAATATAGCCTTATCCGAAGGCCTACCTTCTCTCTTTTTGAAACCGCCGGGTATCTTACCCACGCTGTACATCTTTTCTTCGAAATCAACGCCCAAAGGGAAGAAATCCATTCCGGGTCTCGGGGCTTCCGACATCGTCGCGTTGGTTTGTACTACCGTGTCGCCGCAACGAACCAAACAAGATCCGTTAGCTTGTCCGCAGTAGGCGCCTATTTCTACGGTAACTTCTCTTCCGCCTATAGTCGTCTTGTAAATCTTTCTTTCCATTAAAAACCTCCTGTCCGCCCTCACTGTTTGGCGGAAACTATTTAGAATTCGAAAAAGGCGGAAAATTCCGCCCTTCCGATAAAATTACTTACGCAAGCCGAGTTGAGCAATGATGGCTCTGTATCTTTCGATATCGATTTTTTGCAAGTAAGCGAGCAATTGTTTACGCTTACCGATCATTTGCAACAAACCGCGACGGCTGTGATTGTCTTTGTGATGGGATTCGAGATGCTTGCTGAGGTTCTCGATGCGCGCGGTCAACAACGCGATTTGAACTTCGGGAGATCCCGTATCGTTTTCAGAACGTGCATACTTTTTGATAATTTCGCTTTTTTCCATAATAAACCTCCAAAAATATTCGCCCGTATCCTTGAAGAACATCAGCGACTTGTCCATCTAAGAAGCGGGTATCGCTTATATATTATAGTATAATACGGTTTTTGTCAAACGAAAAAAACAATATTAAATTTATTTTTATCTATATTTTTATTTGTTTATCGAAAAAAATTCTCTTTTTAGCGATGAGTTCCTCGATATGTTCGTTATAACCCTTTATTTCCTTTATTTCGGACAGCCGCTCTATCCTTACGTTTTTCACGCCCTCGTTATCTTCGACGGTGACGGTTTTGGATATCGCGCCCGCGCCCGAAGCGTGAACGGTATGCGTTTCTTCCATAATGTCGACGTTGTAGACGCAAGTCTTGCCCTTCTTCGCGTAGCCTACGTTTTCGAGCCGCCCGAAAGTGTTTTTTTGACGATAGGTGTAATAAGGTGAATACCCCGCTTTTATCAAAGCGTCGAAGGAATAATCGACCATCTTGTACGCGTCGTTTTGCGCGCCGCTTTTCAGTCCGTCCATATTGAACACCGAACCGCGCTTGACGGATAACGTATGCACGGTGATATTCGCGGGGGAAAGTTCTATCGCCTTATCGACCGAAGCTTTGAAGTCCTCTACCGACTCGTCGGGTAACATCGCGATAAGATCCATATTGACGTCGAACCCGTACTTATTCGCGAGTTCGTAGGCTTTGAAAATATCCTCTACCGAGTGCTTTCTGCCGATAAGATCGAGAGTAGATTGCTTAAAGGTTTGCGGATTTACCGATATTCTCGTTACGCCGTTTTCTTTGAGTATCTTCGCCTTACTTTCGGTAAAGGTCTCGGGCCTACCCGCTTCCACGGTGAATTCTTCCCCGCACGCTTTGAACGCGCGAAGTATCTTGTCCAAATCCCCGTCGTCTATCGAAGTGGGCGTACCCCCTCCTACGTATATCGCGCGGCGGCGCCCTAAACCAAAATCGAATTGAGTGGATATATCGCGAGCGAGGTTATCCGCATAGTCGGCAAGGCGTTTTTTCGCGTGGTCGTAGGTCTCGGAAATAAAAGAGCAATAGGCGCAACGCGTGGGACAAACGGGGATATTCGCGAACGCGTCGTAGCCGTCGCCGAAGGAATAGATACCCTTTTGCGTTTGTATAATGCGTTCGATAAGGTCGAATTTACGCTCGGAAACGTATAGTTTCCCCACCATTTCATCTTTTACGTTCACCCCGTCAGAAAGTAATTCGTAATATAATTTCGTAGGTCGTATCCCCGTCAAACTGCCGTACGGAAGGGCGATTCCGGTGTAGTCGGATAACGTCTCGTAAACTGTTATTTTTGCGCTTCTTTTATAGAGGCGCATCTTGATAAGATCGCTTGGAAAATCGGTAGTTTCTAATCCGCCCTCGCGGCGTTTCCCCGCAAAATCCACGGTAACGATATAACGCCCGTCGCGCTCAAAGCAATCGACGGTCATTCTTTCGCCGCCCTCTTCCGCGTATTCCAAAACGGGATAGAAGGCTTGTATCATATCGTAGATATCGTTTTTGAATTTTGGCTCGTTTATCTCAACGCTTATTTTAACGCTCATTATACGTCTCTCTTTATCAATAAGTCGTATTGATAGGTATCTCTATCGTCTTTAACTTTTACTTTGGGTTGGTACTCAGTCGCCAAACGGTAAAACGGGTTGTCTTCGTGCCCGTGCAAAACGTAATATTCGGGATAGTTGTCGAAGATTTTCCCAAGAGAAGATATCATTTCTTTCATATTTCCCGTGGGGAAATCCACCCTGCCGTAAGACTCCGCGCACAGTGTGTCCCCGCCGAAAAGATAGTCGCCTAAAACGTAGGTCATTCCGTCCACGGTATGCCCCGGCGTATATACGCACTTGACTTTCCCAAGCGAAGTTTCCACCTCTTCGCCGTCTTCGAGCTTGACGTCCGCAACGTACTTCTCGAATTTAACGCCCATAAATCGACCGAGATCTTTATTGCTATTGGATATCAATTCGCCGTACTTCGACGCGTAGATTTTAACGCCGTTTCTCTGCGCTTCGCATACGCCCAAGGCGTGATCGAAATGCGCGTGCGTTACGAATATCCCTTCGAGCGTAAGATCGTTTTCGTCGAGATATTCTTTTATTACCGAATATCGTACGCCCATATCGAACGCGATAGCGTTTTTACCTTCGACGAGCAAGTAGGAAGTTTGAGATAGGAATTGACCGTTTATCAATAACAGTTTCATTTTTCGATTATTACGTTTATAGGTCCGTCGGCTATCGAGGTTATTTTCATATCCGCGCCGAATACTCCGCGCTCTGCATGGAAGAATTTTTCATCGAAGGTTTTGAGGGCGTAGTCGAACAATTCGCTCGCGAGATCTGGGCGAAGCGCATTAGAAAACGAAGGCCGTCTGCTCGCTTTCGTTTCCGCGTACAGCGTAAAATTCGGGACAAGCATAACGTTTCCGCCTACCGCTAATAAGTCGAGATTTATCTTGCCCGCCTCGTCCTCGAATATGCGAATTTTGCCTATCCTGTCCATAACGTAATCCACTTTTCCCTTATCGTCGCCCTCGGTAAATCCAAGGTAAACGAGTAGCCCTTTGTCTATTTTACCGACGGTTACCCCGTCTATTTTCAGTTCCGCCGACAGCACTCTTTGCAACAACGCTTTCATTATTTATCATCCTCCTTCAACGCCGAGTAGATAGTTAACAATCTCGAAATATCAAGCGAGGGCTCGACGCCGTAGCAAGCCAAGGAAAACTCGTTCCCAACTCTTAACCAGCCTACGTCGAAAAGCATATAAAAATGCAGGGCAAAACTCTCGTAAGCGAGATTATAACCGAAGGACGTAAGGTCGAAATAGAGGTCTTGTATATCCTTTGCACGCCTTCCCGACCTTAAGAATTCGGCTATTTTTTTCGCCGTATAAAGCACTTTTTCTTCGTTAAGTTCAAGGGCTTTGAATTTATCCTTAAACGGAATATTCTTAACCGTTACGACCTTCGCTGCGGGGGCTTTCGCATAGATAGTCCTTACATAACCCGCCGACAACGGCGCGTCCAAAAGCACCACGCGGGAATAGTACGCGGCGTTAGCGAGGTCTACGGGATACAGTAACAACGTGGAAATCGGATTTTCGTCGAGATTGATCGCCGAAATACGGGGCGCGAACGACTTACCTTTGCAATAGGTTAGGAAGTTTTTCGCGGTCTCTGCCGAAAACGCCAAATACAAAGTACCGTATGAGGAATTATCGTATAAAGGATACTCGCTCACGGTTTCAATCTTTTCGCCTTTATCGACGTAAACCGCCGTTTTTGCGTATTCGACGAAAGCTTTTGAATTGTCCTTAAAGGCTTCGGCGTTCTTTAAAAGTACCTGACTTACCGACAGTTGCACGTATTCGCGATTATTGAATTCCTTTAACGACGCGTCCACCGTCATTTCGTAAGGTAAGCCGTACTCTTTATAATTCAAAACGAACTCTTTGGAAAACGCGAGAACGTCGGTTTCCGAGTTCAAACGACATTTGACGTGAGGGGTCGAACCTATACGCGCCATCTTACAGTCCTCGCCTTCCACCGCAAACGTAGGCGCTGGATTGCCTTCGCCGAAGGGTTCCAAAAGTGAAAGTTGCTTGCAAAAAGTCAAACCGATTTGCGAGCGAGAGAGCTTTATATCGTATTCGTATTTGGGGAAGAAATAGGAATCGTCGTAACTTTCTTTGACAACCTCGTTGAGTTTGTCGGCAAAGGCTTGGAATTTTTCTTTATTTATACTCATTCCCGCCGCCCCGGCGTGACCGCCGAAGCCCAAAGTCATGTAACCGACTTTTTCTATACACTTGAAAATATTCACGTCGGGAATACTTCTCGCCGAGCCTTTCAACGCCGCGCCGCCGTTTCCTAAAAGCACGCAAGGGCGGTAAAACGCGGTCGTAATACGAGAAGCGACCAAACCCAATACGCCGGTTTCCCATTCCTCGTCCGAAAGAACGAGGATACGGTTGTTTTCCAGCATCTCGGGGGTGATCTTCTTCATACATTGGTCGATTAGATTTTTCGTGACGTTTTGCCTTTCTCTATTCGCCTTTTCTATCTTTTCGACAAGAGTTTTCACGAAAAACGCGTCCTTTTCCAAGAAAAGTTGAACCACGTCGGTTTGGTCGTTCAACCTACCGAGCGCGTTAATTCTCGGCGCGAGTCTGTACCCTATATCGCCCGACGTTATGCTCTTCAATTCAGCCGACATGGCGAGTTGTTTAACCCCTTCTCTTTTCAACGAGTTCAGCTCTTTCAAGCCGTGATAAACGAGTTTTCTATTCTCGCCCACCAAGGGAACGACGTCGGCTACGGTTGCCAACGCGACGAGATCGAGGTACTCGTTAGCCTCTTCTCTATCCGAAAGCGCTTCGACGAGCTTCATTGCGACGGCAGCGCCGCAAATATCTCTAAGCGGCGAGTCTTCGGTCAGTTTGGGGTTTAATATCAAACATTCGGGAAGTATCGCGTGCGGCTCGTGGTGATCGGTAACTATGATATCTATCCCGTTATTCCTGCAATACTCCACTTCCGCAACCGCCGAAATTCCGCAGTCCACGGTGATAATAAGCGAGGGCGCGTAGTCTTTGAACACTTTTTCGAGAGTGGGTATAGACAACCCGTAACCGTCTTGACGAAGGGGTATAAAATGCTCGGCTTTCGAGCCTATTTTATTGAAGAACAGTTGAAGAATGGAAGTAGCGCATATTCCGTCACAGTCGTAATCGCCGAAAATGAGAATGCTCTCTTCGTTTTTCAAGGCTATATCTATCCGCTCTACGATCTTATCGACGTTCTTAAGAGTAGACGCTTCCACAAAATTTCTATCGGGCGATAAAAAATCGTGTATCGAGTCGTAATCTCTATACCCGCGCTTAAATAAATATTCTACTATCGCTTCGTTTAATCCAATTCTTTTCGCCGTTTCCGTAACGGCATTATCGTAATTCGCATTCATCACGATAATTATAACATATTTTAAGCTTACTGAAAAGGCAAAAAAACGTACTTGTCAAAAAAACTTTCGCATTTGATGCAAAAATTAAATACGTATCTCTACAAACGCAAGATATCGGCTCTCTTTAATAAATCGTATAAGAGAGAATAAGGATAAAATAAAATTAATATAGAAAAGGAAATATATAAATAAAGAAAAAAACCGTCGGGTGACTTTCGTCCCCAACGGCTATCGTCAAATAATAACTTATTGCTCTACGTAGATATTAACGGTCTTGATATCGTTTCTGGTCTCGAAACGTACAACGCCGTCCGCAGTCGCAAATAAAGTGTCGTCCTTGGCGCGCATTACGTTAACGCCGGGATGGAATTTAGTACCTCTTTGTCTTACGAGAATGTTACCCGCCAACACGTGTTGACCGTCGGCTCTCTTAACGCCTAATCTTTGAGCGTTACTGTCTCTGCCGTTTCTCGAAGATCCAACACCCTTTTTATGAGCGAACAATTGAATCTTAATAAAGTTCATTTCATTTTACCTCCAATTCTACAAAATCCGAAAAACTCTCATGAAGGTCGGCCACACCCAACATCAACGTTTTTAATATTACGTCTACGTCGTGCGCTTGCTCGGGGGTTATACGGTCGGGTATAGTCAGTTTCAACCAACCTCTCTTCTCGTCTATCTTATAGTCCGCGTTAACGCCCGCCACGCTCAAAACGCCTAATACCGCCGTTTGAACTATCGAGCTTATCGCCGCGCAAACGATATCTTCACCCTCGACGCCATATCCCGTATGACCGTCGCATTCAATCGATTTGATTCTTTCCTTTTCTTTGATTACCTTAACTGTGGTCATTACAGACAAATATCAAGAATTTCTACAGCCGTAAAAGGTTGTCTATGACCGTGTTTGCGGCGGCTGTTCTTCTTGGACTTGTACTTGTAAACGATAACTTTCTTACCTTTACCATTGCCGAGAACTTTAGCCTCAACACACGCGTTTTCAACCTCTGCGCCCGTAAGAACCTTACCGTCGTCGTTGACGAAGAGAACGTCGAACTTAACTACGTCGTCTACGTTAGCGTTTAACAACTCTACGTTAACTACGTCGCCCTTCTTAACGGAATATTGCTTACCACCGGTTGCCATAATAGCGTACATACTTCTACCTCCTTTTCAGGTCTCGCTGCTAAGGTGGGCATAGTGCCACTTAAAACCCATTCCAAGCGGATAAAAGGATTTTACCATAAGTCAATAAGACTGTCAAGGAAAATAACCGCTTTATTTATATATTTTATTATGATTTACGATATATTTTATACAGTTAATATAATAATCGTTCAATTTCCGTGAAAACCTAAATATCACCTTTATCCATTAACGCATATTCGATTTCGTTTATTCCATTTTCGTGCACTAAAACGTTTCCCGTTTTCGAAAACCCGTTTTTGAGATAAAATCTTTCGGCTTTATAATTGTTTTCGAGTATCCATAAAGTTGGAGTCCATTCCAGATGCAAAATAGCGTATTTCAAAAGCGTAGTTCCGTACCCTTTACCCTGTTCACTCGGTAAAACATATAAATCTTCGATAATGTTTTTATTTACCGAAACAATCCCTACAGGTTTGCCGTCAACAAGCATAAAAAAGCGACTACCGTTCTGCATTTTATCGAGAATATATGCCTTCTGCCTAGCGACGTTATGCGACTCAACAAATTCCCTTGTACAAAATGCCTTATGTGACTCTTTCCAACTTTCTGAATGGATATACGCCGCTTTATTTATCAAATCATAGTTAAGAAGAGCAATGTATTTTTTTCTAAAATGTAAGCGATTTGATATTTCTTCTCGACTACATACATAAGTAACCAAAGTATTCCTAAAAACTTTCCAAGGAATACTGTTAAAATATATTATTTCAGATACTAATCCATAAAAGAATAACTTATTATCAATCCCTTCATTATGTAGTCTATCAGTTAATTGCAAATAAACCGTCTTTAAATCAATTATTAAAGACTCCTGTTCTTCTATAGATTCGATTATTGCTCGCTGCAAACTTTTTGATATCCTATTCTCTCTTTTCGACACGTAAACACCACGCCCTTTTATCGTTCCTACTCTCATAATATAAGAAGAAAAAGCATGATTATTAAGTGGCAAATAAGTATCTCCAACAAGTGAAAATAATATTTTTTTAAAAACATCTATTGATTCAGAATCATAAGCTTTTATTCCGTTTTCAAAATATCTATACAAAATGTAACTATAAAGATCAATCATACTTAAATTTCCTCTATAGTACATTTCTCCTTTCTTTCTATAGACTCTACTCAAAACAAAAAATAAATATCTTAAATCAATCTGATTACGTGAAAAAAGCTCGACAGCACAACTACTTATTTCACTACTTTCTAATAATTTAGGCATTTTGTTAACACATTCTTCTAAACGCTTTATTATATCACTTCCGTTTTTAATAAATAAATCATAGTCAGGATTATAAAAACAAACATCTATTCTTGATTTCTTTAACAAATAAAATGTTTCTTCAGTGTGATGGTGTATTATCCTTTTTAAAGAATCTAGAGTTAATAATTCTACTCCATTCAATTCTACAAATATTTTCTCGACAATACTATCTTTAGTTATTAATTGAGTAAATAATTCTATAGTGACGGATTCTAGTTGGCGAACCCTTTCTCTTGAGAGCCCTAATTCTTCACCTATCATTTTTAAAGTATAATTATTTGATCTTTTACGTATTATTTCACATATATATTTTTTTCTATATAAATTCTCAAAAATATTTTCTATCTGACTGTTTAAATCGTATGTACAATAATTTAAAAATTCTATTGCGGACGAATAATCGTCGAACACTGAAAGGTCAATTATATCCAAAATTGAATCGATATTTGAATTATCCGATGAATAGAAAGACAATAGTTTTTCTCTTTTTATCGTATCTCTCGTATACAATTTGATATAAATTAGACAAGCACTCTTTTTTCTATCTAAAGGGATATTATTTAAAACATCTATTATCTTATTCTTTCGACTAAACTCTTCAAATACTGTAAACAATAATTTGATTTCTCTCGGCTTTTCTAAACACAACAATACAAAATCATTATCTAATTTTTGATAAGAACTTTCATAACAATCTAATAGATGCTTATTAGAAGATAAAGCTTGTTCTAATGAATCTAAATTTTCGGATTTTGCCTTTCTATAATAATATAGCATTAAGAAAAGTTTCTTATCTTTGTCTAATTCAATCTCTGGAATTAATTTCTCTGCAATATCTTGTTTCAATATATCTTTTAAAAACAAATATATATTTTGTAATGATTTTGTTCCTATGAATCTAAACTCTAAAAGTTTTTGAGGACTAATTTCCAACAAGTCACTTAAGTAGTTTATATTATTATAAAATAAAGCCGCTTTTATTTTAGTAGGCAAATCAAGATTTCTAATAATAACCTTTTTATAATTATTAGAATCAACTCTAAATATTTCACCTAACGTTTGTTCGTTTTTATCACATAACATAGCCAATCTCAAAATCTTTTATAATGAGTTTTAGAATAGTATAGTCATTCTTTAAATAGCAATAATGTTCCTTAGCTTTTTTATTAATCAATTTTACTATATTCTAACACTACGAAGCAGAATTCTAGCAGACTGAAGGAACGAATATAACTGAAAAAATCGTCTTTCGACGATTTTTTCTGGTGACCCACCGGGGATTCGAACCCCGGACCCTTTGATTAAAAGTCAAATGCTCTGCCGACTGAGCTAGTGGGTCATTTATGGCAGGGGTAGCTGGATTTGAACCAACGAGTGTCAGAGTCAAAGTCTGATGCCTTACCGCTTGGCTATACCCCCACGGTATTATTAAGTTTTGGGGTGAGATAAGGGACTTGAACCCTTGACCACCAGGGCCACAACCTGGTGCTCTACCAACTGAGCTAATCCCACCATGCTGGTGATCCAGGAGGGATTCGAACCCCCGACCCACGGCTTAGAAGGCCGTTGCTCTATCCAGCTGAGCTACTGGACCGAATCATTGGAGCGAGTGATGGGAATCGAACCCACACAACCAGCTTGGAAGGCTGGGATTCTGCCATTGAACTACACTCGCGTTTTATCGCTCTAAAATAATAACATCTTCGAGAGTCTATTGTCAACTGTTATAACACATTTTTATTTGAAAAAAATCCATATTTTTAATTATTCTCGTCATGGTTTTTATAATCTATCGACAAAATACCCTCTCTTTCGCGTTCATTGCATATTTTATTTACGCGATTTCTTCTTTATTTATTTTGATTTTTATTATATATATTGTATTATTTACAAAAAATACTATCATTTTACGGTTTTATATGTTATAATTCGAATGCGCGACTGCGCAAAGGAGAGAATTATGCAAATTAAAGACGGAATCATTTACGTAGGCGTTAACGACCATAAGGTAGATCTTTTCGAAGGTCAATATATCGTCCCCAACGGTATGGCGTACAATAGTTACCTTATCGTAGACGAAAAAATCGCGGTCATGGATACAGTAGATAAGAATTTCACCCACGAATGGCTGGATAACCTTTCAAAAGGCTTGAAAGGTCGCAAACCCGATTATCTCGTCGTTCAACATATGGAACCCGACCATTCAGCAAACATTGCGAAGTTCATGGAATTATACCCTAAGGCTATCGTCGTTTCCAACGTTAAATCCTTTGCTATGATGAAGAACTTCTTCGGCACCGATTACGCGAATCGTCGTATCGAAGTCGGCGAAGGCTCTACCCTTAATTTAGGTAAACACGTTTTGAATTTCGTCACCGCCCCTATGGTACACTGGCCCGAAGTCGTCATGACTTACGACTCATACGCGAAGGTTTTGTTCAGCGCGGACGGTTTCGGCAAATTCGGCGCGTTGGACGTTGAAGAAGACTGGGCTTGCGAAGCGCGCAGATACTATTTCGGCATAGTCGGTAAATACGGTCAACAAGTTCAAAACGTTTTGAAGAAAGCGGCCACTCTCGATATCGAGACCATCTGCCCTCTTCACGGTCCCATTCTTTCAGAGAACCTCGGCTATTATTTGAACCTTTATAATATTTGGTCTTCCTACGGAGTAGAAAGCGAAGGTATTATGATCGCCTACACTTCGGTTTACGGCAACACGAAGAAAGCCGTCGAACTTTTGGCGGAAAAACTCAAAGAAAAAGGCTGCCCGAAGGTAGTAGTTACCGATCTCGCCCGCGACGATATGGCGGAAGCGGTAGAAGACGCCTTCCGTTACGGAAGAATAGTTTTGGCTACCACCACTTATAATGCGGATATCTTCCCCTTTATGAGAGAGTTTATCAACCACCTTACCGAGCGCAACTATCAAAATCGTACCGTCGCTTTTATCGAGAACGGTTCTTGGGCGCCTCTTGCAGAAAAGACAATGCGCGGAATGCTTGAAAAATGCAAGAATTTGCGTTACGCTTCTACGAGCGTCAAAATCAAATCCGCCGTCAACGAGCAAAACAAGGAAGAGATCGAAAAGCTCGCAGCCGAACTTTGCCAAGATTACAACGAGCAACGCGACTCCACCGCCAACAAAAACGACCTCACCGCCCTCTTCAAGATCGGTTACGGCTTGTACGTTGTCACCTGCAACGACGGTGAAAAGGATAACGGGCTTATCGTCAACACGGTTACGCAAGTCACCAACACCCCCAACAGGATCGCGGTTTGTATCAATAAGCAAAACTATTCTCACCACGTTATCAAGCAAACAGGTACAATGAACGTCAACTGTCTTTCCACCGACGCGCCTTTCAGCGTTTTTGAAAACTTCGGTTTCCAAAGCGGAAGAGCGGTCAACAAATTCGAGAATTGCGAACCTTTACACAGCGATAACGGTCTCGTATTCCTACCCCACTACATCAACGCGTTTATGTCTTTGAAAGTGGAACAATACGTCGATCTCGATACTCACGGTATGTTCATTTGCGCGGTAACCGAAGCGAGAGTTATGAATACCCTTCCCACTATGACCTATACCTACTATCAAGACAACGTCAAACCGAAGCCTAAGACCGAAGGCAAGAAAGGTTACGTTTGTAAGGTTTGCGGCTACGTTTACGAAGGCGACGAACTTCCCGAAGATATCGTTTGCCCTCTTTGCAAGCACGGCGCCGCCGACTTCGAGCCGATAGAATAATTATCGTTTAACCGTAATTGCTTTATAATTCTATTATATATCGCAATATATAAATCAAATATATAATCAAATAATAACTAACTAATAACAAGACAAACAAAAGGCCTCTTCAAAACGAAGAGGCTTTTTAATAAACAATTGACTATTCAAATAACCATTACTCCAAATTGACCGATTGGTTAGTGGTGTAAACCGCGTAAGCAAGGTTTTCGCTTACGAAATCAAACAGCACTATTCCGTAACAGTCCGCTGCGTGTTCGGTAGCGTAAGCTATGAAACGAGGGTGAACGTATTGGGCGGTCTTCTTGATTTGCGGGATAAATCCCAATACGTAGTAGAACCCCGAAGTGAAGTTGATAACGTATTCGTTTTCAGCGGACGATTTAGAATAATCCAAACATTCCTCTACCGCTACCCACTCGGCGTCCATATTCTTTTTGGAGCCGTAATTGTAATAGTCTTGAACGTGGCACTTAACGCCGTTATTAAAGTCGCCCGAAGTATTTTCGGGGAAACCGTCGTAGAGGTTCAAACCGAAGTCAACGTTATCCGCAAAGCGACGGAATAAAACGAGTTTACCTCTTACTTCCCCGAGAGTGGGTACGCGATTTTCCAAGAACCATTTACTCGCGTCCTTTTCAATATAAGCGTGTACCTTGTCGGTTATACTGTTTTTGCGTTCTTGTTTGATGCAGATTATAATGGTCTCGGTCGGGTTTTTATCAAGGAATGCAAAACAATCAAGTAGCACGTCGTCAAAAGAGAGATGCTCGTTCAAAAATCCGTGATAAACCGTTAATCCGCCCTTTTGAGCGTCCAACCTTATATCCAAAAATCTTACGCCTACCTCGAGCTGTTGAGTGATAGTCAACTCTTGATCTCGCCCTAAATTGTGGATAAGTCCGCTTTTATAAGCGCCGCTATCATGCGTTCCGGGAATGGAGATGGACGAAAGCAACGTATCGTCCGATATCTTTCTCATCCATATCGAAGAGAGATGCTTCGGATCGATGTTAATCGTTTTCGTACATCCAACCAATCCTAATAATAACGTCAAAACCAACGTCGTTACGAGAACGACGGCAATTGCTTTTTTCATTACAACAACAAGGACTTATCCTCGCCTATACCGATCATTCCGTCAAGCGTGTACTTGTTACCCGCTTCGTCGCGCAAATATCCTTCGAGTTCGCCGAAGGTGATATAGTAGTCGATGTTTACGACCAAAGCGTGCATTACCATCGCGTTGATATTGTAGACTTTGAATTTCAAGTTGACCATGTCGTGTTCGTCTTTTACAGTCCAAACGCATTCTTTACCGAACTCGAAGTCTTTGGTCTCAACGCTGCGGGTAAAGGTTACGGGCGGAAGCAGGCTCGTGTCGCCCTCGAACCAAATGAGGTTTTCGTTATAATCCTCTTGGTTGATGGATTGGTTTCTCGTAAGGTTGAAAGCGAGATACTTCTCTACGCCGTCTACGTTGCATTTGCCCATAGTGGTAACCCAGTCGTAGTGAGCTTTACGAGGATAGAAACCTCTGTGGTCGTCGATGATAGCGGTAGAATACTCGTCGGTGAGCATTTCCTCGCCGTTAATGACGAGTTTACCTACGGCTTTGAAGAAGTCCTTTTGAGAATAAAGAGGACGATTATCCGAATAGGGGAAAGGAATGGAAACTACGCAGGGCTTGGAAAGACGGGTAAGGTCGAAATCGAAAATCAAAGAACAGTCTTCGCGCTTGTTCTTCAAATCGTTATTGACGATACATTTGCCTTTCAATTCCGCGCTGATACGCGCTTTTCCGTCTTGGAAATCGTTTACGAATTTAGCGTGATTGGTTTCCGAAGTGCCCTCGGTGATAGAACCGTTCAAAAGATTGGGGCAGATAACTGCGGCTTTGGAAGGAATGGATTCGTCCCAAGTGTAGACTTGTTTGGTGCGCTTGTCGAAGAAGACGACGATTATCTTACCGAATATCGCCATATCCGAAACGGCAAATAAGAGAATGCCGTTTTTGAGGTTGACTTCGGCGGCTTCCCAAAGCGTCAATTTCAACTTATTCATACAGTTGGGGGCTTTGGTGGGCTTATTGAGTTTAACGAGATCCATCTCCTTGAATTCTTTATCGAAAGTACCGAACACTGCTTTTCCATCGCTGGTCACGAGGCTGTCGGGCGTGGGTACGGAACGGCGTTTTTCGCTGATAAACTTGCTATAATCGGTCATAAAAATTCCTCCCTAATTATTTTTATTTAATTATATCATTTATAATTATACTTTTCAATACCAAATTTAAAAAAAATAACGCAAAAATATTCAAAAACACGCGTAAAAAAGCGGACGAAACCGCCCGCTTTGATTCTCGTTAGTTATGAATTCAATTTTTAAAAATTCAATTACTCGTACAACCTCTTAACGAGATAAGGTATCTCTTTTTCGAATTCGACGCCGTACCAGTGCGCGTCGTCGTTATACGTCGCTTTAATACATCTTACGGTGTAATCGACGGCAAGCGCGGCGGACTCGTAAACTGATAGACCTTTCATTATACCGCCTACTACGGTAGCCGAATAAACGTCGCCCGTACCGTGATAGGATTTGTCGATATGCTCGCCGAAGTAGTATTTCACTTCGTCTTTCAAAGCGTCGTAGACCGCTACGCCCAATTTACCCTTTTCAAAAGTTACGCCCGTCAATACTATCTCTTTTACACCTAAAGTCGCGAGTTTTTTAAGAAGCCCTAAAATATACGTTTCGTCGTACTCGGTCTTATATTCGTAACCGACGAGGAAACAAGCCTCGGTGATGTTAGGCAAAATAACGTCCGCTTTACGGCAAAATTCAGCGTTTCTATCCGCGTATTTTTGGTCGAACAAGGGGTAAAATATGCCGTTATCCGCCATAACGGGATCTATGATGATTATACCGCCGTTAGCCTTGCAATCGTCGATAATACCCTCTATCATTTCGAACTGTTTGACGTTACCGATATATCCCGTATAAACGCCGTCGAAGTTGACGCCCTTCTTTTTCCAGTGCGCCGCGATAGCGGGTATCTCGTCGGTGAGATCCTTGAACGTAAATCCGTCGAATTTATAAGTATGCGTGGACAATACTGCGCTCGGTATTATCGCGGTTTCCACGCCCATAGCGGATATTATAGGCAAAGCGACCGTTTGAGAGCATTGTCCGAAGCAAGATACGTCTTGTATTGAAAGCACTCTTTTGTATTCCATACTGTTACCTTCTTTGATTTTTATTAACTAATTATACCCCGCCAATACACTTAAAAGCAAATAATAACGCCCCTTATTTCGTAGGTTTTTCCTCTTTTTTAACGATATTGCGGAAAATCGTTTCTAAAAGCCTATTAAAGTAGTATGCAAATCATTCCGCCTTTGCCTTCGTTGATTATTCTACCAAGCGTTTTACGCATTTTCGCTCGCGCTTCTTCGGGCAACGCGTTCAACTTATTGCTCAATCCTTCGTTTACGAGGCTCTCTAAAGACTTACCGAACATATTGGTTTGCCAAATGCTCTTCTTGTCGTTTTCGAACTCTTTAAGCAAATATTTGACGAGTTCTTCGCTTTGTTGCTCGCTACCTACGATAGGATTAACTTCGGTCTTTACGTCAACTTTCATTATATGCAACGAAGGGGCGCTTGCTTTAAGTCTTACGCCGAATTTACCGCCTGCTTTGACGATCTCCGGTTCTTCGAGATCCATTTCGTCAAGGGTGGGCGCGACTACGCCGTAGCCGTTTTCTTCCACTTCGTCGAGCGCCTTTTTGAGTTTAAGATAACTCTCGGCGTCGCGGGACGCTCTCTTCAAATAGGCGGTCAATTTATAATCGTCGACTATCTCTTGCCCGCAAATCTTACCGAGTTCAGCGTAAAACAATTCCTTTTTAGGTCTCAATTCGACAACCGCAGAGCCGTCCGCCATATCCGCGCTTTGAACGACGCATTCTTCGTAATCTTCGTTTCGGAAGTTTTGGCTCATACTCTCAACGTCGCTCATTTTTACTATTTTTTCGGTAGCCGACTTCAATGATTTAGCGGTGGAAAGAATCAATTCGTCGTTCGAGTCGAACGCTCTCATCCATTCGGGAATAACCACGTCCAAACGCTTTACCGGGAATTCTTTGAGTATAGCGGAAATAAGAACGGAAACGTCGCTTTCCTTCATCTCGCTTACGTTCAAAGGTATGGTTTTTACGCCGTACTTCTCGCTCAAAGCGTTCGATAACGCGATCACGTCTTGGCTTTCGGGCGAGGCGGTATTCAAAACGATGACGAAAGGCTTATTAAGTTCTTTCAGCTTGTTAGCGGCTTTTTCTTCCGCTTCTATCATATCCGAACGCTTTATTTCACCGAAGCTACCGTCGGACGTTAAAAGTATGCCTACCGTGGAATGATCTTCGATTACCTTGGTCGTACCTATATCGGCGGCAAGCGCAAAAGGTATTTCCTCGTCTTGCCACGGCGTTTTCACCATTCTTTCTCTACCCTCTTCGTTTGCGCCCAACGCCCCTTCAACGAAATAACCGACGCAGTCGATAAGACGAACTTTCGCCTTAACTAAGCCGAAATTTACTTCCACCGCGGATGCGGGCACGAATTTAGGTTGGGTAGTCATTATAGTTTTACCGTCCGCCGATTGGGGCATCTCGTCGATGGCGCGCGATAAAACGTTTTTGTTTTCTATATTAGGCAAAACGACCGCTTCCATAAACTTCTTTATAAAAGTGGACTTCCCCGTCCTCACGGGGCCTACTACGCCGAGATATATTTCGCCGTCCGTTCGGGTTGCAATATCGTAATAAATATCCTTATTTTCCATTAGCGTCCTCCATAATTCTATTTAACGATATGCAAGGACTTATGAAGATAGAACAAAAAAGGCTGTGAATTGTTATCAACCCGATTTACGTCGTTTAGAAGATCAATCCACAACCCTATTATTATCTATTATAATTATAATAACTTTTTCAATATTTAAAAAACGAATTAAACACCCAAATTAACCTATTACGTTAGCTCAAAAGTTGTTCGCAAATCGCGAAGTCTACCACCGTTACCAAAACTTTACACGCTTGAATGATATCTTCAAGGGTCGCGTAAGAAGGCGCGATTCTTATCGTAGAATCGAGATCGTCTATATGTAAAGGATGAGTCGCGCCTGCGTCGGTCAACGTCAACCCTACTCTTTTACACATTTCGACCACCTTTTTAGCGGTACCGTTCATAACCGTCAAAGTAATGAAATAACCGCCCTTGGGTTTAGTCCAGCTGACGTATTTGTTCCCCGCGAAACCTTGCTCGAATACCGACAACACCGCTTCGAATTTAGGGCGAAGTATTTGGGCGTGTTTTTCCATAATAGCCGCTACGTTCGAGGCGTCTTTAAGGAACAAAGCGTGTTCGAGTTGGTTAATTTTGTCGAAATTTATGGTTTGGATAGAGAACATCTTCTTCAAAGAAGCGTAGTTTTTATCGCTCGTCACCATACAGCAAGTACCGCCCGACGAGAAGGTTATCTTGCTCGTGGAAGCAAACATATATACTCTATCGACTACCGCGTCGGGAATGGTGAAAATATTGGCGAGCGCGGGAGCGTCGGGATATAAAGCGTGAACGCAATACGCGTTATCCCAAAAGATCCTGAAATCTACCGCGGCGGTCTTCATAGTCGCCAAGCGTCTTACGACTTCGTCCGAGAACACTATACCCGTAGGGTTGCTGAAACGCGGAACGCAGAAGATTCCTTTCACGTAAATATCGTTTGCAACGAGGTCTTCTATAAGGTCCATATCCGGGCCGTCGTCCTTCATGGGTACGCTTATCATTTCAATACCGAATTGTTCGAGAATGGAAAAATGCCTGTCGTAGCCGGGGACGGGGCATATAAACTTCACTTTGGGAAGTTTACACCAAGGCGTACCTCCGAGAACGCCGAAACACCAAGCCTTAGATAATACGTCGTACATAAGGTTAAGGCTGGAACAACCGCCCAAAAAGACGTTATCGGGTGATACTTGAAACACGTCGGCAAACACTTTCTTCAATTCGGGGATACCGTCCATAAACCCGTAATTACGATAGTCGGGTTTATCGAATTCGTAGCCGTTTATCGTGGTAAGCAAAGGCATTGCGATATCGAGTTGCTCGGCGCAGGGTTTTCCCCTCGAAATATCAAGAGAAAACTTCTCTCTTTGCAGTTGCGCGTACTTCTTTTTCAAGTTGGTAAATCTCGTTTGTAATTCTTCAACCGAAACGTTAAAGTCCATTTTTACACCTCTATTTGTAACGTTATATTTTATAATTATAGTATTACGGTAAGACCAAAGTCAAATCGAAAGGGTCTTACGCGATTATTTTTTGTATTTTTATATATTATTTTGAATAATTATATATTATTTCGGATCAACCGCGCCGTCGCTCTTGTTCTTGAATTCGAGTTTTATAGGCGTGCCCGAGAAATCGAACGCGTTGCGCAAGCCGTTTTCAAGATACCTCATATATGAGAAATGAAGTAGTTTCGCGTCGTTTACGAAAAACACGAAGGTAGGCGGTAAAGCGGTAGGTTGAGTAACATAGAATAATTTGAGTTTTCTTCCGTTTTTCGAAGGAGGCTCGTTTACCGAAACGATATCGCTTATAACGTCGTTTAATATGCCCGTAGGTACGCGGCGGGAAGCGTTACCGAAGACTTCTTCTGCGACCGTGAGAATCTTTTCCAATCTCTTGCCCGTCAACGCGCTGACGTAAACCGACTTGAAATAATCCATAAATTTCAAAGTCTCTTTGAGTTTGGCGTCGAACTTGTTCATAGTCCCGGTATCTTTTTCCACGAGATCCCATTTATTCATAACGATAACCGAAGGCTTACCTTGTTCGTGGATATACCCCGCGATCTTAACGTCTTGCTCGGAAATGCCGCTTTCGCTGTCTATCACAAGTAAAGTTACGTCCGCTCGGCGAATGGAAGCGAACGCTCTAACGACCGAATAGTACTCCACGTCGTCGTCCACGCTGCTTTTCTTTCTTATACCCGCGGTGTCGATTATCGTATATCTCTTGCCGTTAACCTCGAATTTGCTGTCTATAGTGTCGCGAGTCGTACCCGCGATATTGCTTACTATCGACCTATCGTAGCCTATCATTTTATTTACGAGGCTGCTTTTACCCGCGTTAGGTTTGCCTACTACCGCGATTTTCAAGCCGGCTTCCACGCTATCGGTCTCGCTGCAATCGCCCAAATCCTTCACCACTTCGTCCAAAACGTCCCCTATCCCCGTGCCGTGTTCGGCGCTAACGGCAAAAGGCTCGCCGAGCCCAAGTTGATAAAAGTCGTAGGGGCTATCCCACGGATTATCGAGTTTATTGACCGCCAAAACTATGGGTTTACCCGTGCTTCTCAATATCTCGGCAATGGCGTAATCGTCGGGCATTATACCCTCTTTTCCGTCGCAAATAAAGATTATCGAATCGGCTATCTCAACGGCGAGATTCGCTTGTTCGCGAATGTGCTTCCACATAGCGTCTTCGCTCTTTAATTCTATACCGCCCGTATCGATGACGGTAAAGAAAGAGCCGCACCACTCTACGTCGGCGTATATTCTATCTCTCGTTACGCCCGGTTTATCGTACGTGATGCTTATTCTTCTACCTGCAAGTTGATTGAAAAACGTGGATTTGCCCACGTTCGGTCTTCCAACGACCGCTACGATTTTAGTCATATTTACCTTCCAATATTTCTATTAGGGATTTTCCGCCGTGCGAAACGTAAACTCTGGCGGATATCTCTTTCTTGAATTCTTCCATCGTTACGCCGTCAAGGAAAACGTCCTCGAATTCCTTCAAAGTGGTAGAAGGAATTATAACGTCGGCGTATTTTCGTTTTTTGAGAGCGGGGATCATATCCGAGGCGGTCAATAACCCCGCTACGGTAACGGTCTCGCCAAACCATTCGTTTTTGATGGTCATTACCTCTAAATCTATCCCTCTCTCTTTTTTAAGGCGATCGGCAAGAGCGGTAAGAGTTGGCGAAAACGCAACGCCCGTAACGCAAGTAAAGCCCCCTCGCAAAGAGGTCGCTTCCTTTAATTCTTCGTCCGCTTCCTCGATAAACTCGGCAACCATACCAACCCCGTTTTCTATTTGAACGAAGTTTTCGTAATAGACGTACTTTGGGATAGGTCTACCCGCTAATACGTACATCTCGTCCGAACACCATACGAAACGCGTTCCGTGTTTTTTAAGGCATTCTTCGGCGAAACTCTCGCAGAAGTCAAGGGTACGCGCCGCGCATTCGCGGCTAACGGGTTTGAGAGGATAAAGCCCTTCTCTATGCCCGGTAAGTCCTACGGGAACGACCGCCACAGTCTCGACGTGAGGGAATAGTTTATAGAGTTCGTTTATTGTTTCAACGAGGACGTCGTCGCTATTCAAACCTTCCGCCATTACGATTTGAGTTTGAAAAACTATGCCCGCTTTCGCAAGCCTTTGCATATAGTCGAAAACTTTCGCGCTGTTGGGATTGGCGCAAAGTTTTTTCTTTATCTCTTTGTCGTAACAGTGTACCGAGATGTATAGAGGCGAAAGTTTCAACCGCTCTATTCTTTCGAGATCGTCTTCCGTCACGTTAGACAAAGTAACGTAACTACCGCAAGTAAAAGAGAGGCGATAGTCGTCGTCTTTAACGTAAAGAGAAGGTCGCATACCCTTTTTGCACTGCTCAACGAAGCAAAATAGGCATTTGTTCTTACAAACCTTGATATCGAAATCCTCGTAAGGATATTCGATGCCGAGATCCTCGTCCTCGTCCTTCTCTATCCTGACGATACGCTCTTTCCCTTTTTTATTGCGTATGGTAACGTCGAAAGAAGAAAGCGAAGAATAATACGCGATATCCAACTGATCTTGATACTTATGTCCGTCGAAAGCGATTATGTATTCCCCTTTTTTGACGCCTGCGCGATGAAAAGGGGATCTTCTTTGTACGGATAGTATCTCGAGCATTATTCCTCGAAGGTTTGGATATAAACTCTTCTAATAACGATATCGCGGACGGGAACGTCGTCGTAGTAACCCACGCTTCTGGTCTCGACTTTCGAGATGGCGATGGCGTTACGCATACTCTCTTCGTCTACTACTCTACCGAAAGCCGCGTATTGTTTATCCAAGAATTTGCAATCTTTGACGCAAATAAAGAATTGCGAGCTTGCGCTGTCGTTGACTTGAGTACGAGCCATAGACAAAGTTCCCAAAACGTGAGAGATGGGGTTGTTGATACCGTTGGTCTTGAATTCGCCCTTAATGGTCTCCGCGCCGGCTTTGCTTTGCATATCGGGGGTAAGACCGCCGCCTTGGATCATAAAACCGGGAATGACTCTATGGAAGATCAAACCTTCGTAAAAGCCCTCGTTTGCGAGTTTGACGAAGTTAGCGCAGGTGATAGGCGCGTAATCGGGGAAAAGTTCGCAACGGATTTTGCGATCGTCTTCTAATTCGATTGTGGCAAATGTTCTCATAATTTACTCCTTAAATTAATTTGTTTTATTCGTTAGTTTTGCTACGCCGTCATTTTCTATTTGAGGCGTAATATTGTGTATATCGTTAACGCTCAAACGAACGTAAACCTGCCCGCGATACTTGAATTCGTTTTTTCTAAACGGCTCGTCCAATATCTCGTAAACGCCGTAAAGGGTTTCGTCGGGGGTACGCGATGGGATAACGAGAGCCCTTTTAACGAGGTAACTCTTTATCTGGTTTTCCAAAGAGGTCACGCCGTCCGCCAATATGACGGGAACGCCCCTCATAAACGCGCCGAATATCGCGCTCGTGTCGGGGACGGTAACGAGTATATCCGCAGCGTCTAAAATATCGTCGGACAATACGTCGTTCATAAGACCGCTACCCGCCGAAAACTCGGGAAGTTTGGTGTAGTATTTGCGCAGTTTCTTATCTTTCGCTATTATCATAAGATAATAGTCGTTTTTCTTTTCCATCAACTTGATAACGTCGCGCTTTAAGGTGTACGTATCGTAATCGCCGCCGTTTACCACTACCAAAGGAAGATTGCCGGTAAGACCCAACGCCTTGCGTTTGAGTTGCCTATCGAAAGACTCCGCCGAGAATGTGGTGGGATAACCTACCACCGCGATACGTTCCTCGATAACACCCGAATTCATAAGGCGTTTTTTAACTTCGGGATTTTCCACGAAGTAGCCGTCCACCTTGGGACGAACGAAGGACGCGTCCAATGCGAATTGAGATATCACGCCTACCGTGCGATAGTCCATCGCGAGGTCGTTTTTGGCGATAAGGGTCAAATCTAACGCTTCGGGGGTGGTGCAAAGCACCATAACGGGCTCGAAACGGCGCATAATATTTAAAATACGCTTTATCGTAAAGGGTTTTGCCTTTTTGTTTTCGCCTTCGCCACCCGTCTTAACGAGTTCCTGCACCCTCTTTTCTTCTTTCTTTTCCTTTTCTTTAGAAGTGAACGCGAGGTAATGACGGAAATATTTATAGCTGATCTTATACAATAATTGACGTAATTTGAAAACAAGACTAACCGAATAAGATTCGCTGTCTATCATCACCACGTCGCAAGGATCGAATTCCTTTTCGAAATGCGCTTTCAAGGCGGCGGCAACCTTTTCGTCCCCGTGCTTGTCGTATAGGATCAAAACGTGTCTGTTCCACTTCAATTCCATCAGTCGTCTTTCCTTCTCAAAACGTCTAAAGATAAGAGTTCTCGCTCTTCCTCTCCGTAAATTATCAGTTTTTGTTGGACGAATTTAGCGTCCTCAATTTCTTCGCCCGACTCGGTAACTATCTTTTTGACTTTGAACGTCTTATTAAAATCGCCGCCCGAAGAAAGTATTTCCAACTCGTCGCCTATTTTGAAACGATTCCTCATCTCGATAAGATAGCCGCCGTCCTCTTTTTTTTCTAAAACCACCGCGACGAAAGAATAACCGTCGCCGCTTTGTTCCTTACTGTACGCCACGCCCGCGTTTTCTTTACCGTAGTAAAAGCCGGTGAAATAACCGCGGTTTTTGCATTTATACAGTTCTTTATCTAGTTCGACTATATCGCCCCCGTCAAGAGCGCGTCTATACGCGTTTATTACGTTAGCGACGTAGTAGACCGTCTTCATTCTTCCTTCTATCTTGAAAGAATCCACGCCCGCTTTAATAAGGTCGTCGAGGTGCGAAAGCATATTCATATCGTAACTGTTCAAGACGTACGCGCCTCTTGAATCCTCTTGCAATTCAAGTGAGTTTTCGCGGGAAACCTCTCTCATTTTATACTGCCAACGGCAAGCCTGAACGCATTCGCCGCGGTTGCTGTCACGATCGGTAAGATAACTCGACAACAAGCAACGGCCGCTGTAACTGATGCACATAGCGCCGTGAACGAAGCACTCTATTTGCAAGTCGGAACAATGATCCTTTATCTCTTTTACTTCGGTCAATGATAGTTCCCTCGCAAGCACCACTCTTTCCGCGCCCATCTTATGCCAAAACGCGGCGGTGTAAGCGTTGGTGACGTTCGCTTGCGTGCTGATATGTATGGGAAGCTCGGGGGAAACCGTCTTCGCCAATTCTATAACTCCCGGATCGGTGACGAGCATTCCGTCCGCTTTTATCTCGCCGAGATACTTAACGTAGTCTTTCAAGGCGGGGAAATCGCGATTTGACGGGAAAATATTTACTGTGACGTATATCTTTTTGCCCAAAGAGTGCGCGTAATTTACCGCTTCGAGAAGCCCTTCTCTATCGAAATTATCAGCGAAAGAGCGTAAAGAAAAATCCTTGCCGCCTAAGTAACAAGCGTCTGCTCCGAAGTGAAACGCGGTGATCAATTTTTCTTTGCTGCCTGCCGGCGCTAACAATTCGGGTTTTTGCATTTTTTTATTATCATCACTCCTTGTCCGTATCTTTCGCTTACGAGCGTGGCGTCGGATTCCACCCGCTCGATGAATTTACGCATATTCGTAACTATCGTCCTATGCTTATGTTTCGGGTATTCGCCGTTGTCGACGAGCCCCAAATATCCCACGTCGTCCACGAATATCGTCGCGTCTTCGGTAGTCAACTTCAACAAGTAGTCGAGCATAGAGGAATAGTGCGCTTTCGGGCCGTCCAAAAGGACGAAGTCGAATTTTTCTTCAAGTAAAGTCAAAAGATAACAAGCGTCTTCTTTTATTATCCTTACTCTCTTACTAAGCCCCGCCGCCTCGAAAAACTCTTCGGCGTAACTAAGCCGCTCTTCGTCGATATCCACCGTGACGAGCGTCGCTTTAGGGGAAGCGGTAAGCATAAGCGTTCCGCTGTAACCTATCGCAGTACCGATTTCGAGTATTTTTTCGGGTTGTTCATTCCTTACCGTTTCAACGAGAAGCGCAGAACCCTCGTCGTCCATTATGGGTATGAACTTCTCTAACGCGAGAGCCTTTTGCTCGGCGATAACGTCCCTCATTTTTCCACGAAAATGGGTATCACCATAGGCGCGTTTTTCAGTTCTTTGCGAGTTAATGCTCTCACCGATCTCGCGATCTTGACCTTCAACGCCCCGCGTATTTCGGGATAGTATTTTTTATTATCGAAGGTGTTTATTATCTCTTCTTTAACCTCTTCTATAAAGCTTTCGGGCGCGGATATACCCCTCGTCAAAACGTCGGGCGGCGCGGCGAGTTTGCCTTTCTCGTCGAAACAAAGCAATAGAATAATAAGACCTTCGGCAGATAACATTCTTCTATCCGAAATAACGTTTTCCATATTGTCGCCCACCTCGTCGCCCTCTACGTAAGAGTTACCCGAGGGGACGTCGGGACGGCGTTTTAATCCGTCCTTCGTTACGGCTACCCTCCAACCCACCTCGGGGATGAGGATATTCTCTTCTTTAACGCCCAAACTTACGGCGAGCTCTTTATGCTTGACTTGGTGACGATATTCGCCGTGAACGGGCATAAAGTATTCGGGTTTTATTACGCTCATCATCAATTTGAGTTCTTCTCTATGAGCGTGTCCCGAAACGTGGATATCCCTTAAAGTATGATAGCAAACTTTCGCGCCGAGTTTATAAAGGTTATTGATTACGTTATAGACCGACCTTTCGTTACCGGGGATAGGGCTTGCCGACATAACGATAGTGTCGTTTGAACCGACCGAAACCTTGTTGTATTCGCCGGTAGCCATTCTCGTCAACGCGCTCATAGGCTCGCCTTGCGATCCCGTAACGACGATACACACTTTATTGTCGGGCATTTTGACCGCTCTATCGAGTTCCACCACGTCGTCGGGTAAGGTTTTAAGTATCTCTAACTTCTTGCCGATTTCCCAGCTTTTCAGCATACTTCTACCCGCAAACGCGATATGTCTGCCGTACTTGGTCGCAACGTCGATTATTTGTTGAAGTCTGTTTATATTCGAAGCGAAGGTTGCGATAATAATACGTCGGCCTTCGTTGACGGCGAATATCCTATCCAAAGTCTCGCCTACGGCGATTTCGGAAGCGGTATAGCCCTCTCTCTCGACGTTAGTGCTTTCGCCGAGCATTAGAGTAACCCCTTTATTACCGAGTTCGCCGAGCCTTTGAAGATCGGTATATTGATGATCTACGGGTGTAAAGTCTATCTTGAAGTCGCCGGTATGGAACACAGTGCCGTATTTGGTATCTATAGAGATGGCGAATGCGCCCGAAACCGAGTGACAAACGTGGAAAAAATCAACCGTGAAGTTACCTATCTTCACTTGGTCGCCGTCCGAAACGGTATGAGTTTCGGGAACTATATTCCTATCTTCTAATTTTGCGGAAAGTAACGCCAAAGTAACGTCGCTTGCGTAAACGGGGACGGAAAAATCTTTGAGGAAATAAGGCAGCGCGCCGATATGGTCTTCATGACCGTGCGTTACCACGATACCAACGATATCTTCTTCCCTCTCTTTCAAATACGTGAAATCGGGAATAATCGCGTCAACGCCGGGGGTGGTCTCGTCGGGGAATGTGATACCCGCGTCGATTATAAGAATCTCGTCGTCGCATATTAGCGCGGTCATATTCTTACCTATCTCGCCAACGCCGCCCAAAAATACGACTTCGAGCCCGCTCTTTACAGTGTTTTTCCTCTTTTCTTTAAGCGACTTTTTAACGTTTTCGCTCATCTTCCCGTAGTTCTTTTTGACGGGTTTGGAATCGCGAGGAAAAGCCTTAACGATAGGTTTCGCTATCTCGGGTTTAGAATAGTCGACCGCGCCCTTTGACTCTTCAACCTCTTTCTTTCCGTTAGCGGTTTTGTTCTTAGGATTAGTAGAGTCGGTTTTCTTTTTCACGGGATTGCTATTAGCGCGTTTTTTATCAATAGAAGAGGTCCCCGAACTCTTTTTTGCGGCGGGGGTCTTCGAAGTCGATTTCGAATCGCGTTTCGGTGGGTTTGCGGATTTACTCGATGTTCCTTTATTATCCGAACGATTGGGGTTTTTCTTACCCGCGTTCTTCTTTTCCGGTTGTTCTTTCTTTTTAGCCATAATTTAACAATTTTATATAATTAATAATTATAAATTAAAATCTAAAAAAACACAAGAGAAAAAACGCAATTTTCTCGTCGATAAATCAAAAATAAGGTATAACCGAGTAAAAAATGATTATTTACACCAATTGAGTTAGCAAACGAGCATATCGCTTGTAACGATTTCGGTAATTAACTTTTAATAAAACAACGCCTAATTATGCAAAAACATTGCTTTTAAGGTCTTCTCTTAAATCTTAACTCTATACTTCCGCAAAATCTTTTTATACGCGATTATCAAAAATGGTATTCCGGCGATCGAGCCGATACCTACGACCAAACCAGCGACGGATATTTTGAATATACCTAAAACGGAAGCCGCCCAAAAGATCAACGAATAAACGATCCACATTATTCCGTTAGCTCGGTTATATGCGGGAATATCCTTAATCGTCTCGGGTTTCACCTCGCTGCCCGCCCAAAACCACATAGGCTTTTTTCTTTTCCAAGCGAAAATCCCGATTCCGGTAAATAACGAGGATAGAGGTATCATTATAATTAACCAAATCATAATTTCCACGACGCGACCCTTCCTTTTTTATCATTTTATCACAAACGTAAGCAAAAAGTAAAGAGGCACGTCGATCAGTACGAATATTACACGATTAAATATATGCTTTTACATATTCAATTCGCATTTTCGCAAACAACGTGATAGTTGGTCGAATAGTAGGACGGGAGGGTGCCGATATCCGACCAAAAGCAGTCGCTTTCGTATGCGTAGATATCCCCTATCAAACGAGGGAAAAGGTCTTTTGAAAAGTCGTAGAAACCGTTCGGGATATAAGATAGTATCTCTCTTTTAAACACGTAAATCCCCATATTGACGAGGTGGGATTTCGGGTTTTCGGGTTTCTCTTCAAATTCGGTTATAAGCCCATTTTCGCCTACTTTCATAACGCCGAAGCGGGAAGCGTCCGCCTCGTAATGCGCGGCGATCGTGACAAGTCCTTTCGCATTCTCAATAAGGTCTTTAACGTCTAAATCGGTATAAGCGTCCCCGCTCATAACGATAAAATCATCGTCAAGATATTTCGCCGCGTTTTTAACGCCTCCCGCAGTGCCCAAAGGAAAAGTTTCGTATGAATATCTTATTTTTATTCCGTACCTTTTTCCATTGCCGAGATAGTTTCTAATCTTGTTGCCGAGATAGCCCAAAGTCACTATTACTTCGTCTATCCCGGCTTTCTTTATCCCTTCGATAATGTAATCTATTATCGGTTTATCGACTATTGGTATCAAAGGTTTTGGTAGGTTTTTAGTCAAAGGCATAAGTCTCGAGCCTCTACCGCCCGCAAGAATAACCGCTTTCATGGTTTTAGTATGCGTTTCTCGATATTTCTTATTCGTCAAAAGGAATACGGGGTATATACGTTTTCGGTTTTTTCAAGGTTTGGACTATTTGAAACGCGCCGAGCATAACGAGGAAAACACCGAACGCCTTTCCAAGTTTTTCGGATGGGACGGAATAGGCGAGAAACGCCGACGCTATCGAAAAAGGCAGAGCGCCTATAAGAACGCATATCAACGGTTTACGCTCTATCAAACCGTTTTTTGCGTGAATGATTATAGCAATAACCGACATAGGGATAAACGCCGCTACGTTCAGCCATTGCGCTTCCCTTTGATCGACCGCAAGCCACAAAGTCAGCAAAGGAACGAGAACGGTTCCGCCGCCCATTCCCATTCCGCCGAGTATTCCGCCTAACAACCCCGCAAGTATATATTTCATTTCAAAACGAGTTTTATCCCCGCGAATATCATCAGCGAGTAAAAAACGAACGATATTATTTTAGACGGTAGTTTTTTGAGCAAAACCGCGCCGATAACTCCGCCGACCAATACGCCGACTTCCACTTTACCGAAGTTTAGGGACGAGCCGCCGAATATAGTATACGTCGCCACAGTCGCAAGGCATAACGGAAGGATAAGCGCGATACAAGTCGCGTGGCTCTTCTTCCCCGACAGTCCCGACCATTGAAATAAAGGTACGGCGAGCATTCCGCCGCCTCCCCCGAATAGCCCGTTAGCCAATCCCACGAACGCGCCCAAAACCATCATTTTGACGTTTTTCTTCTCTCTCTCGGTCAACATCTCACTTTAGAATGAGGATTTTAACGAAAATTATTCGATATTTTCAAAAAATGTGAAAACTTATATCGAAAAACTAAATCAATTTTGTTGATTATTTTGGAGTAATATATTATAATTTATAAAGTTTATTCCAATAAAAGGAATAAGAGCAAACACAGTAATCTATTAAGAAGGTGGTAAAATGAACAAAAAACACATCAAGACCTTATCATTGATCGCTTTGGTTTTAGTTCTTTCCTTCGCTTTGACCTTGTGCCTCTTCGCTTGTAAAAACGCGGAGACCGAGCAAACGACGGATAGTTCTTCTTCCGAAACGGAAACCGAGACCGAAACCGCTACCGTGCTGATTACAAACGGCGATTTCGCAACGACTTCGGGCACTTCCGCGCCTTATACCGCGGGTACCTGGACCGTTAGTTCCTCTAACTCTTCGGCTCAAACCGTAGCGGGCGTTATCCATACCGGAAGCCTCTACACGACCGAAAACGCCAACTCCGCTTGGGCGGGCATCGCTGATCCCGGCAAAGCGAACGCGGAAGACAAGGACGACGCTTTGTTTATGATATACAATAGCGAAGCGAACGCTTACACCGCTACGAACAAGTTCACCGCGGCTGTCGGCGCTTACTACAAAGTCACCGTGGACTTCAAGTCCATAGGTAACTCGCAAGGCGCGGAAGGCGGCGCGTTCGTCACTTTCACCGGCGCGGCGTATCACAAGTTCGGTCCTTTCGCTCCTTCCACCGAAGGTTGGCAAACGGTTACTTTCTATATTCAAAGCTCTTTGGTGGAAGATCAAACCGTCAACGTCAAGCTTTCTTTGGGCGACGCTAACAACGTTAACTCTATCGGCGTGGTATTCTTCGATAACGTGGTTGCCACCAAGATAACCCAAGACGAATACAATACTTTCACCGTCACCAATTCGACCTTGCAAGCCAAGTATTCTATGCTTCTCTCGGACGGCGACTTCGTCAATAACAGCGGTTATTCCAACCCCACCGATTCCGAAGTATGGTCTAAGAGCATCGGTAAAGACGACGACAACAATTCCGCCATCACCACTTACGTCAAGGCGGGCGTAGTCAACGTCGACAGCTTCGACGATTGGAAAGAGATCGTCGGCGACAAGGAAGACGAAAACAACGTCAACCCCGGCACTCCTTACGATACCTACAAAGACGTAGAGGGTTATGAAGACTTATCCGCAGATCGCAACGTTTTAATGATAACGTCCTTCCCCGCTATTTCCCATATCACTTCCAAGGAAGCCGAGAAGAACGCTTATACCGCGGTCGGCTATTCCAACAAGTATAAGATGACCATAGAATTGGGTTCTTACTATGAATTGAAAGTTTGGGTAAAGACCAATCTCACCGATCCCGAATACAAAGATCCCAACGCTAACGGCGGCGAAGAAGAAGCGGAAGCCGAAGATATCGTTAACTCGGGCGCTTGGCTCAAAGTTACCGGTCTCAACAACGACGCGGTCATCAAAAACATCGACACCAACGGCGCTTGGGTGGAATACACCTTTGCTATCGTAGGTCACGAATACAGAAACAAGACTGTAAACCTCGAAATGTGGTTAGGTCAAGGCGGCAGAACCGGCAACGAACTCGCTTGCGGTACCGCTTACTTCGATAACGTCCGTTTAGTTAAGAAGGGTACTTTCACTTCCGCGACTCGTCAAGCCGTCATCGACGATTATAAAGACGTAAATCAACACAACCCCACTTACACCTGCGTTGTAGACGTTGCTTCTTTGAACGGCGCGAGCCTTACCGAGAACACCGACATCATCAACCCCAACTTCGACGTGGTAGGTCTCGACAACTATCCCGACGGTTGGAACTTCGCGTTCTCTTCCGACGTTAAAGGTAACGTTTCGGTAGTCGAAGGCGACGATATATCGAATAGCGACGTTTTGGTTAGAGTATTCGACACCACCGCCGCCGAACAACAAGCAAACGCAGCGGTAGAAGGCAAGACCGACGACGAAAAGGAAGAAGCTTTGAAGAAATGGTGGCTCGAGAAGTACGGCGTTGAAGAAAATCCTTCGGCTCCTACCGACGCGTTGAACCCAGTTCTCATGATCAACAACACCGTTGCTTCCGCATACACGATGACATTGGACAACGATATCAACATCGTCAAGAATTTACACTATCGCTTGGCTATATGGGTAAAGACCGCGGGTATCGAGAGCGGCAAAGGCGCGACCATTACTTTGGTCAACAAGAGTAACGACGACGCTACCTTGTCTTCCTTCACCAACGTCAACACCGCTTCCTACGAGAACGAGACCACAAACGGCTACGCCGAGTACGTCTTCTATATCAAAGGTAGCAACTTCGTATCCGTCAACGGCGCGGACGACGACAAAGTTTTGTCTTTGAAGATCGAATTGGGTTCCGGTAACGCTTACGATCCTTCCAGTTTCATTAAAGGCGCTTTGTTTATCGCTAACGTAAACCTCGAACAAGTTACCTATGAAGAGTACAACGCTGTTTCCACCGGCGACAGAATCAAGACCGCTTCTTTGACCTCTTCTTTGGGCACCGTTTCCAACGGTTCGTTCAACGGCTACACCTATGACGACAAACAATTCGACACCGGCGACGAAAACACCGTCGGCACCGGTTATCAAACCGATTATCTCGCTCCTTCCAACTGGACTAAGGGTTCATTGCCCGACGACGTTAAGAGCGGTATAGTCAATATCAATTCCACCGATTTTATCGCTGACGAATTCGGCGCGAACTACGTATTCTATAACGAATGGGATAACGGCATTGATAACGGCAAACCCGTAGACTTCGGCGCGCCCAACCTTCTCGTTATAAACGTACCCGCGACTTCCCCCATCGAATCGCAACTCGCTTATAAGACGAGTTCTACCGTTTCGTTGAGTTCCAACAAGTACTACGTTATCAAGGCTTACGCAAGAAGCGTCGGCGGCATCGTAGGCGAGATCTCGGTAAGCGCGAACAATAACTCTAAACCCATCTATCAAAAGATCAAGCAATCGGTAAACGACGGATGGCAAGAAATTGTCTTTGCTTTCCAAACAGGTACCATTTCTTCCACTTCGGCTACTATCAATATCTACGTAGGCAACTACTCTGTAGATAGCGTTACCGAATACGAAGAAGGTAGCGAACCCAAGTATTCCGGCATGCTCTTCCTCGACAGCTTCACTTATTATGAAGTCGAAAAATCCAATTACGAGGCTATCGTTGCAAACGAAGGCGTTACCGCAAGTTACCTCACCGACACCTTCTCTTCCGAAAGCGACAGCACCAAGACCAGCTCGGCAAAGAACTGGACCGGTAGCGGCGAAAAGATAAGTTCGGGTATCGCTACGACCGATAAGACTCAATACGCGGGTATCTTTACCCAAACTTACGGCGACGAAAGCATATTCAAACTCGTTGAAGAAAAGACCGTTCTTGACGGCGAAGAAGAAAAGAGCGAAATGGTCGCTATCGAAGGCAGCACGATGACCAAAGACGAGATCTTCAACAGCAACGGTATGGTCGACGCGACCGTTGGCGACGGCGTATTGGTAATCAATAACCAAGTCGCAAGTTATGCGAACTACAAGAACACTTCGAGCATCACTTTCGAGAAGAATTCCTACTACAAAGTAAGCGTTTACGCTCGTACCAAAGGTATAGAGAAAGGCAAATACGCTACCGTAAGAGTTGAAACCGGATCCGACGCGGTCAAGTACGAAATACCCGTCAATACCGAGTATAACGAAGATAAAGATGCGAGCGGCAACAAGACCTACACGGCAACCGAGAACAAGTGGCAATTATTCACCTTCTACGTGAAGACCGCCGAATCTACCTCTACTTCGAGCGTGTATCTCTACCTCTCTTTAGGTACCTCGGACGATAAAGTACAAGGTTACGCGTTCTTCGATAACGTTACCGTTGAAAAACTCGAGGACGCCGCCGAATTCAACGCGGCTTATGCTATGAGATACGAAGTAGACGCGCAAGGCAACGCGGTTGTAGACGAAA
Organism: Clostridia bacterium; assembly: GCA_017444385.1. GTDB lineage: Bacteria > Bacillota > Clostridia > Christensenellales > CAG-1252 > RUG14300. Next base: position 44,379 of record JAFSWQ010000014.1, read on the forward strand.
AAGGTCAATACGTCAATGCGGAAACCGCCGACGAGTTCTTGAAGAACAACCGTATCATCAGAGCGGACGACGCTAAGAACGACGACGCTGATACCGATACCGACGACAACACTTCTACCGACGAAGGCAACAAGACTTCCAGCGAATTGCTTTGGTTGTACATCACTTCCATTGTTATAGCGGGTCTCTTGATAGTCGTTATCGTGGTATATCTCCTCCGCAAACATCTTCCCAAGAAAGCGATCAAGGCGTCCGCTAAAGACGTTGACTACGCGAGAAAGAGCGATGAAGACGGCAAGCCCGCCGAGAAGAAATCCGACGAGTTCAAAGACTAATCGCAATTAGATATGGAATGATTATATTGATTAATAGTATATAATTATTTAGATATCTTCAAATAATTAAAAACAAGGCTGTTTGAGATCACCTCAAACGGCCTTTTTCTATCAATAATAAAAAGTCTTCCCCGCCGTAAACACGCCGCACCTTTCGTTTATTTTCTCTACGCTTAACCCGGTCTTTCGGGAAACGCTCAAAGGGCTTTCGTATGCTTTTACGACGTATTTTCTTTTGATATTCGGCAAAACGAAATACTCGTTTTCACTCGGCTCGAATCCGTTATAATCTTCTATTTCCTTTTCGCTCAACCCTGCGCTTTTAGCGATATAAGCCAAGGTTTCCCCTTTTTTCAATTTGACGATCATAAGGTATATATATGCTTATTATTACATATATTTGCCTTGTGAGGTAAAAATGGCTTCTACTAAAAAAACAGCTATTATGGTTACCGTATTTTCGGTAGTTACGAGAGTATTGTCTTTCAGTTTCAAAATATTCTTATCGCGTTCTTTAGGCGCGGAAAGTTTAGGATTGTTCGGCGTAGCGGTCGCATTCTTCGGTTTTCTCACTATGTTTAGCGGATCTGGACTTCCCCTGACTATTTCTCGCAAGGTCGCAGAAAGCAAGTTCTTATTAGATAAAAACGCAGAATATTCTCTTGTCACTTCCGGAATAATAATCGCGTTAGCAGTGAACGCCGTTTGCGTAATCGGATTTCTCGCCCTCAAAACCCAAATTCTTACGATTTTAAGCGACGCGAGAGCGGAAAAGCTCATAATGATAATGATACCAGCCACTTTTTCGACGTGTATCTATAACGTAATAAGGGCGTACTTTATGGGCAAAAAGAGATACGTAGCCTATTCTACTACCGAACTCATAGAAGAGATATTAAACGTTTTGATAATACTCGTCGTTATGTTTTTATTCGTAGAGGTAGATAAAAATCTCGCTCTTCCTATCGCTTTTACAATAGCCGACGTCATATGCTTTTTGATAATAGTGGGCTTTTATTTCGCTTATAAAGGAAAAATAAAAAAGCCTACGGGCTTCAAAGACATTCTCACGGGTAGCGTACCTATCACCGCTATAAGAATTCTTACCGCGATAACTACGTTGCTCACCGCGGTACTACTACCGAATCGTCTCGTTACGTTCGGTCTTACCCCCGAGGAAGCCACCGCCGAATTCGGTAGAGCTACGGGTATGGCGTACCCGCTTCTCTTCGCGCCAATCGCGATAACCTCATCATTATCCATCGTACTTTTGCCCGAAATTGCCGAAAGAAACGCAAAAGAAGATCTTTCGGGAATAGCGAGAAAACTCGATAAAAGTTTAACCGTCGCTTTCATAATCAGCGCGTTTTTCTTCGTAGTTTATTCCTCTCTCGGCAAGCAAATAGGCGAATTCTTGTTTGACGACGCGAAAGCGGGGATATTTACCGCGATCTCGTCCGCTATGGTTATCCCTTTAACTTTGAGCCAAATAACCACTACGACTCTAAATTCGATAAAGAAAGAGCGTACTTCGTTTATTGTCAACTTTATCTCTCTTGCTATAATGATATTAGGATTGTACTTTTTACCCAAATACGTCGGCATATACGCGCTCGCTATATCTCAAACCGCTTTCCACGCGCTGTCTTTCCTAATCTCTACCATATTTTTAGCAAAATATAAAACGACAAAACTTGAATTCCTTAAACCCGTTTTGAAGATTTCCGCGCTTTCGATAATCCTCGCCGTTACTTTGAAGTTACTTTCAAATCTATTAAGCGAGTTAAACTCGTTTTACGTTCTTTTGATTTGCGCGCCCGTTGCGGCGATAGGTTACGGCTTGATACTTTTGGTTACCGGTGCAAGCAAAGAAATATACGTTTTCAAAAGAAACAAGTTTTCCGCGATAAGTAAAAAAACGTAAAATGTCGCGCTTATTATTTCTTTTTCGGCCGCTTTATGATATAATAAAAGAATGGAAGAGAAAGTAGCAACTAAAAAAACATTTAAGGATAAACTTAAATCCTCGCGTTTTGTGGTTAATTATAAAAAGCTTTTTGGTGAAAAAACCACGTCGCAACGTGAAATTGCTATGCGTGCGACGGCAAGGATAGCTTATACGGGTGTACTCGTCGCGTTGGCAACCTTATTCAACGTTATAACTTTTTATCCCGTCAAGTATTTGGCGTTTTCTCTTTCGGTAGTTCCCACGTTTTTAGCGGGAATTATGCTCGGTCCCGTCAGCGGTTTTTTAGTGGGTTTTTTGGGCGACCTATTAGGGTGGCTCATACTTCCCCAAGGCGCATATATGCCTTTAATAGGCGTTTCATCGGGGCTTTGGGGCGCGATAGGCGGATTGATTTTCCTTTCATTCGATATCAAATACTACTTCAAAATAATTATCGGTTTCGTGGTTTCTTTGCTCTTTTGTACGAGTTTTTTGAACACTTTTAACCTTTGGCTTGTCTATTCAAACGGAAAATCAACGTTTTGGGCATATCTTTGGTTAAGACTTCCCTTCCAATTTGCTATGGCGTCGATAAACTGCTTCCTTACGATAATAACCTATCGCGAGCTACAAAAAGCGAAAGTTTTCCGCTTTAAGAAAAAGACGAGCCCTAAAAATGACGTTTCCGAATTAGAATCCGACGATCAAAATCAATAATAGTTTATATAAAAAGCGAAGTCAAGGCTTCGCTTTTTTAGAATTTGCTTTTATAGCTATTTACCGCCAAACTTCTTTTTGAGTTTAGCCATCGCGTCTTCGTAGGTGTCCTCTCTTTCCGGCTTTCTTTCATCACGTTTATCATTGGGACGAGTCGATTTTTGAGTCTTTCCGCCGTCCTTTCTCATTGAAAGCGAAATCTTGTTTTTGACCTTATCAACGCCTATGACCGTAACGTTTACGATATCGCCGACCTTCACCACTTCGGAAGCGGATTTGATAAATCTATCGGTAAGTTGAGATATATGGACGAGTCCGTCTTGGTGTACGCCTATATCTACGAACGCGCCGAAATCCACTATATTTCTTACCGTACCGATAAGTTCCATACCGATTTCGAGATCCTCGATAGACAAAAGGTCTTTTCGTAAAATGGGCTTGGGTAAACTATCTCTTATATCGCGGCCGGGTTTAAGAAGCTCGGTTATAATGTCGTTTAGCGTATATACGCCTATACCGCATTCGTTAGCCACTTTATCCATTCCTTCTTGCTTTATTTTCGTGGGAAGATCGCCTATTTTGCCGTTTTTGACATCCAAATCGGTATAGTTGAACTTACGAAGCAAAGCGGCGACGGCAGGATAACTTTCGGGGTGTACGCCCGTGTTGTCGAGGACGTCTTTACCGTTCCTTATACGCAAAAATCCCGCGCATTGTTCGTACGCTTTAGGCCCGAGTTTTGCCACTTTCAAAAGTTCTTTACGCGAGGTAAACGGCTTCTCTTGCCTGTATGCGACTACGTTTTCCGCTATGGATTTGTTAAGACCGGCGACGTAGGACAAAAGGCTTTTAGACGCCGTGTTAAGATCCACGCCTACGCTATTAACGCAATCCTCAACTACGCCTTCTAAAACCTCGGTAAGCCTCTTTTCAGGCATATCGTGTTGATACTCGCCGACTCCTATCGACTTAACGTCTATTTTGATAAGCTCGGCCAAAGGATCTTGTAGCCTTCTCGCAATAGATACCGCCGAACGAATGGAAACGTCGTAATCGGGGAATTCTTCCGCTGCAAGTTTGGACGCCGAATAAACGCTCGCGCCCGCTTCGTTTACCATTGCGTATTCCACTTTAAGATCGTACTTTTTAATCATATTTGCGGTAAAGATCTCGGTCTCTTTGCTCGCAGTTCCGTTACCGATGGCGATGACGTTGACCTTAAACGATCTTATAGCCGCGACAAGACGCTTTTCGCTGTCTTCTACCTTGCTTAAAGGCGGCGTGGGATATACTACGCCTTTAGCCAAAACGTCGCCTCTCTCGTTAATTACCGCGACTTTACAACCGTTTCTGTAACCCGGATCGAGAGCCATTATCACCCTGTCGTGAAGAGGGGGTTGCAATAACAACTGCTTCAAATTGAGTTCGAAAGTCTTTATCGCCTGTTCGCTCGCTCTGTCCGTAAGATCGCGGCGAAGTTCTCTTTCTAACGACGGGAATAAAAGCGTTTTATAACTGTTTTCGATGGCGAGTTGCACTATACGCGCGCTGCCGTTATTTGCTAACAAGTATTTGTCCTCGATCAAAGACAACACCTCGTTTTCGTCGACTTCGACTTTTACGGTTAGTTGCTTTTCGTTTTCACCGCGGTTTACGGCGAGGATTCGATGGGAAGGCATTAGTTTTGCTTGTTCTTTATAGTCCGCGTACATTTCGTAAGTCTTGTCGAAATCGTCCGATTTGGCTTTAGAACGTACGAAAGCTTTTTCGGCAAAGTAGGCTCTTAACGCCTTTCTTAATTCTGCGTCGTCGGATATACGCTCGGATATTATATCTCTCGCGCCCATCAAGGCTTCTTCTGCGCTCGAAACGCCCTTTTCTTCGTTTATAAAGGTTTCCGCCATACTCAATACGTCGGTTTTGTCGCATTTCATTATAACATCTGCCAAAGGAGATAAGCCTTTCTCTATAGCGATAGAAGCTTTGGTCTTTTTCTTGGGTTTGTAAGGCGCGTAAATATCTTCAACTTCCGCCATCTTGACGGCTTTTTCAAGGGACGACTTGATTTCGTCGGTCATCTTGCCTTGCTCTTCGATAGAAGCCGCGACTTCCGTCTTTCTCGCTTCAAGGTTTCGCAAATAAACGAGCCTGTCGTTCATTTCACGCAATACTTGATCGTCGCAAGAGCCGGTCATTTCTTTACGATAACGAGCGATAAACGGCACGGTATTTCCGTCGTCGAGTAGTTTAACGATATTCGAAGCGTAGGCTTCGTTGATTTTGAATTCATCAGCCAAAGTTTTAATAATATCCATAAGTTACCTCTTACGCCTATTGTAATCTAAATAGCGATAAAAATCAATTATTAAAATGCTCTTCTTCAAAAATCAATTCTTACCGTTATCACACTACAAACCCGAATATATCTATTTTTATTTTAGTAAATTATCGTTATTGACTAATTAATCGATACTTCATTATTCAAATTTTCCCAACAAGTAGTCATAATATTAGCGAACGACAATTATTTCAACAAACGATCATAATTACAGTAATACGACCTTTATAACAAAAACAATCTTTATTATTAAAACAATATATATTATTAAAAAAGCCTTTATTATTAAAACACCATTTATCACTAAAAGACCATTTATTACTGAAAGACCATTTATTACTGAAATAACCATTATCACTAAAACGACCACTTAATCAAAGAACGTTAAATAATAAGCACATAAATTTTTTTGTATTATCTATAATAAACTAAAAATTGCAAACTATCAATTATACGCTATTATAGCGATCTTTCAAAAAACGACTAAAAGATATCTTGACAAACCCTATATTTAGTAATATAATATCAATAAATAGAATATGCGAAAGTCGCTCAATGGTAGAGCGTCGGCTTCCCAAGCCGATTCCCGCGGGTTCGATTCCCGTCTTTCGCTCCAAAAAAGTCTCGGTTTCTCGAGACTTTTATCATTAATAACAATCATTATTTTATATTAGTAATGAGGGGGGGCAAAAATGCAAAAGATAAGAACTAAATTGTTTGAGTTAAAATTATTTGATTGGAAACTATTCGTATCGCTCGTTTTATTAGCGTTAGTTCCTGCTATAATACAAACGATAGAAACTTTCGTTATCTCTACGAACGTTTCGACTTCGGGAATAGACGTAATAGGTCAAATAGAATGGTTCGATCTAATAGATGAAACCATTCAAGCTTTTTTGATAATTCCTCTCTACTCTATTCTCAATATGGTATTAAATAAGGATAAGGAACGGTTTGGCGAAAGCGTTTTCAAAACCTTTTTGATAGCAGTTTTTCTCTATACCATTTTCTCAATCGTCGTTTTGATCTATTCGGCTCGATTAATTTCTTTTATGAATCCCGCCGAAGTGGATATATCTCTTATAAACATGTATTTATCATTATCGACGATTGCGTTTATAATAGGTATAGTCGTCAGTTTTGTGAACGTCGTTTTTGTAGTAATAGGGAAAAGCAAAAACGTATATATGTTTTTGGCTGCTAAAACGATAGTAACGATAATAAGTGATTTTTTAATCATCCCTAAATTTGGCGTTGTAGGCGTAGCCGTAAGTAATATATCAATAAATATTATTCTATCGCTCGTAGGGCTTTTAATTCTATTTTTGCAAAAACATATTAAAGTGGCTCGCTTCAAGAAAGAAGACGTTGCCATTATTAAGAATTGGGCAAGAGTCGGCGTTTTCTCGGGCGTACAACAGTTTATCGCGAATATCGTATACGCTTTAATGATTGTTAAGATGGTCAATCTTGTATCCGAATCCGGGAACTATTGGGTGAGCAATAATTTTATTTGGGGTTGGCTTTTGATACCGATAAACGCATTGAGCGAAGTTATAAGGAAAGACTGTAAAGACGGGTATTTGAGATTAAAGCAATCCAATTATTATTTTATAACACTGTTTATCGTTTTATTATGGGCTATTTCCATACCTCTTTGGAAACCGTTTTTTCAACACGTCGAGAGATTGGAAAACTATCAAAGAATATTCCAAATAGTTATCATTGCGTTTCCTTTTTATATTCCTTACGCTTTCCAACAAATTCCTGATAATATATTCGTAGGATTGGGAAAAACAAAATACAACTTTATTAATACTTGTTTGATAAACTTCGTCTATTATGGTATATGGTATATACTCTATAAAACAGATTCGGTCACGTTCGAGATGAATACGATTATACTTATGTTTGGATTTGGAATGGTGGCAAGTTACACTGTGAGCATTATAGAGGAAAAAGTATTTCTTATCAAAGAAATGAATAGAATAGAACCACCCATCACAATAGAACCCAATGATTAAGTAGTATTTGAAGCCGTCAATGTTTGGCGGCTTCAATCATAAATAAATCATCAAAAGCCCTATTGTAAGTTTTACTACCGTATTTTTTGATAAATGGCATATTGACCTATCGTTATATATATGTTATACTGTTTCTATGATAAAACGAAATGTCGTTTTGGTATGCAATGTTTGAAAATCTAGCTTAATTCGCTGAAAAATAGCGAAAATGCTCTTAAACAAAGAAATTACTTTATTAAAACAAATAAATAATATATAAAAGGAGATCATTATGTCGAAATACAAAGACGCTGTAAAAGAGCCGAAGAATCTATCCCCTCGCGTAAAATGGCTGCGCGACTACTTCTTCGAAGGAACGGATAGAGCCTGGAACAACGAACATAACGTGTTCACAAACGGTAAAGAATGGGACAGATGCTACGACGAATTGACTTATTACATAGTTCCCGAAACCAAGTCTTTTTTCCAACCTTTCACCACCGGCTTCGTAGCGACGGGTAAAATACTGCCCGCCGAAGATATCCGCAAGGATTTCTTCAAGTTATCCATAGTCGAAAGGAAGGCTTTGTACGAAAAAGAAGTCATAGTCAATCAAATTCCCAAAGAAATACTTCCCGGCGATCTTCTCTGCGGCGCGCGTTTCAACTCTATGTATTCGATGTGTTTAACGAAGAAAGAAGCCAAAGAACGTGAAAAAATGATCTTAAACGCTCGTAAAGAGATCGTTTTCTTAATGGAACACGGCTACGGCAACGCGGGCGCGACTTCGGGACACTTGGTACCCGATTACGCAAAAATAGTCAAAAACGGATTCAAAGCGGTTTACGAAGATCTCAAATCTCGCCTCGATAAAATGTCGGAAGCCGACAAGAAAGGTATAAAAGGCGCAAACACCCGCGCTATGATGACCGCTTGCGAAATACCCCGCGACCTCGCCGCGAAGTACGCCGAAGAATGCGAAAAACGCGCCGCGAAAGAAAGCGATCCCGCAAGGAAGCAAGAACTTCTCGTTATGGCGGAAAATATGAAAGTCGTACCTTGGAATGGCGCTCAAAACTTCTATCAAGCGATACAATCCCTATGGATGACTCATATGCTCGTAATGTTCGACGAGAAATACCCCGGCCCCGGAGTTTCTTTCGGCAGAGTCGACCAATACCTCTTGCCCTACTATGAAAAATCGGTAAAAGACGGAATGAGCCGTGAGTTTATGAAAGAGATCCTCGGTTGCTTCTGGGTACATTGCAACACCGCTTACGACGCGCAAATAAGAGTGGGTAGCAACCAAGGTATAACCGCGGGTTTCGGTCAATTGTTCAACCTTTCGGGTATGGGAAAAGGCGGCGTCGATATGACTAACGACCTCACCTATTTGTTCTTAGACGTCATCGACGATATGTCCCCTATTTTGGAACCTAAGCCCAACGTAAGACTTCACCGCAACACCCCCGACGAGCTTCTCGATCGAGTCGTAGATATGGTTTCAAGAAGCCAAGGCGCGCCTTTCCTGCTTGATTTCGACGAAAGATCGATGGCGGGTATGATGCGCGAGGCTAAAAAAGCGGGCGTCGAAAACCTCATTAACGAAGATAACGTATTCGAGTACGTAAGCGTAGGTTGTCTTGAAAACACGATGCCCGGTAACGATAGATCGGGTACAGTCGATATCAACGCCAACCTTTTGAAAGCGATGGAATTGACCTACGGAAACGGTAAAGACTTTATGCCTTTCTACGATCCTATGAAAGAAAAATGGAGCGAGATAGAGCAAGTAAGCGAACAAACCGGCGAGCTAAAAGATTTCGACACGTTCGACAAATTCTACGCCGCAGTCAAAAAGCAACTTCAATACGTATTGAAACGTATGATCAAGCATTACGACTATACCGAGACGATAAGAGCAAAATACAATCCCACTCCTTACCTCTCTTGCCTCGTCAACGGATGCGCGGAAAGCGGGCTCGATATAACGCAAGGCGGCGCTCAACTCGGTTTCGTTACCGTAGAAGGCGTTACTTTCGCCACCACGGTAGACAGTTTATTGGCGGTCAAGTATCTCGTTTACGATAAAAAGATATGTACGCTCGAAGAACTCGTCAACGCTTTGAAAGCCAACTGGCAAGGCTACGAGAAACTTCAAGCGATGGCAATAAATCGCGCGCCTAAATACGGTCGCGACGACGATGAAGCGGACGCTTTGGCAAAAGATTTTATGGAATTCTGGGCGGACGAAACTTGGAAATACAAGACGACCGACACGAATAGAAGATGCCGCCCCGGTATGCTCTCTTGGAACTATTGGATCGGTTCGGGCTATATTCTCAAAGCAAGCGCGGACGGAAGAAGCGAAAATAAATTCCTCTCAAATGCAATTTGCCCCTCCAACGGCGCCGATATAAACGGCCCCACCTCTAACAGTAATTCGGTAGGCAAGGCTCTCGGCGGAAAAGCCGAAAAAGGCGATTGGGGCGAATACCGTAACTGTCTGCCTAACGGCGCAAGCCACACGATAACCTTCAACACGTCGGTAGTTAAAGATCCCGCCCATAAAGAAAAATTCAAAGCTTTCTTACGCGGATATATCGAAAACGGAGGAACCGCTTTACAAATTAACATTCTCGATCCCGCGGTTTTGAGAGACGCTCAAGAGCATCCTTCCGAATACCGCCATTTGCTCGTTCGCGTTACGGGTTATAACGCCTACTTCACGAGTATAGGCCGCGAACTTCAAAACGAAATCATCGCGAGAGAAAGTCATAAGGGATTTTGATCATGAGAATTCTTAACTATCAAAGGATGTCTACCGAAGACGGTCCGGGATTAAGGACGACTCTATTCGTTAAAGGCTGCCCCTTAAAATGCCGTTGGTGCCATAATCCCGAAAGCATTTCGTTCAAGCCGCTTATCGAATGGATTGCCGTTCGTTGTATAGGCTGTAAAACCTGCGTAGATACGTGCCCGAGAAAAGCCTTATCCGCCGAGGAAGACGGCATAAAAATCAACAGAGAGGTTTGCGTCGCTTGCGGTAAGTGCGTCGACGAATGTCCTACTGTCGCGTTGGAATTAAAAGGAAGGGAAACGAGCGTAGACGAAATATTCAAGGAGCTCGTCAAAGACGCCGCTTATTTCGGCAAAGACGGCGGCGTTACTCTATCGGGCGGTGAGATACTCGCGCAAGCGAAAGAAGCGGCGGAACTACTCAAAAAACTCAAAGAACGCGGAATAGGTACTGCGGTCGATACTTGCGGAATGACTACGAAAGAGAACATCGACTTGGTTTTTCCTTACGCGGACATATTCCTTTACGATATGAAGTTGATTGATCCCGACGAACACGAAAAATTCACCGGGGTAAGAAACGATATTATCAAAGAAAACTTCAACTACCTCGCCGAAAAGGTAAAAGGAACGGATAAACATATTTGGATACGCACGCCTATAATTCCCGGCGCGACAGATACCGACGAAAATATAAGAGGAATCGCCCGATTTATTAAAGGCAAATACGAACGCTGGGAAATGTGCGCGTTCAACAATCTTTGCAGGGACAAATACGAAAGGCTATATCAGGATTGGTTCTACTCTAAAACCGAATTAATGACGGCGGAAAGAATGGACGAATTGGTAATGATAGCAAAAGCCGAAGGGTTAGACGAGGTCTATCGCACAGGCGCAACCAAATTGAAATAAGGAGTCAGTTATGAGAAAGATAACCGAAGAAGAATATAAGTTTTTCGAAAAAAGCGAAAAGTTGGGCGTAGTCGGCACGATAGACGATCAAGGCGACCCTCATTTGACGCTTTTAACTACCATTATGGCGAAAGACGAAAACGAGATGGTGGTAGGGCAATTCACCAAAGGTTTAAGCAAGGACTTTATGAAGATTCGCAACAAGTGCGGTTTTATCATAATGGGAATGGATATGAATTTCTGGACGGGCAAAATGACCTGGAAAGACGTTAAAACCGAGGGCGAAGAATTCGTCAAGTATAACAATATGCAAATGTGGCGTTTCAACACCTACTTTGGAATTAGCCGCGTTCACTATTTTGACCTCAACGATATATCCGAAAAGCGGGTTTTAGAGATTCCTAAAATCGCTAAAAACGAAATCCGCTGCGTACTTGCTAAACCGTTCAAGAAAACGCAAAAACAAGTTATTCTCCGCCCTTACGCGAAGAAACTCGTCAACGGTTTGGGCAACCCGAAGTTTTTCTCGTTTATAGACGAAGAGGGATTCCCTGTCGTTGTCCCCTGCGTACAAGCGCAAGAAACGGGGTCGAATACGATAGTATTCTCAAAAGCGCCTTATAAAGCCGACTTCGACGGATTAAAAGCGGGGGCGAGAGTTTGCCTTCTCGCTGTAAGTACAAGTATGGAAAGCGTCCTCGTCAAAGGCGAGTTTTCGGGTTTCAAAAGCGGTTTAGGGACTATAAAAATAGACCGCGTATATAACTCTATCCCGCCTATCACGCGCTATATTTACCCTTACGACGATTTCACCGTTCAAAAGATTTAAGAGCTTATTCGTCTTTATTATACTCGAATTTAACTCACGGTCGTTAGGAAAATTCTTAACGACCTTTTTTCATTTTACTCTTTAAATTTCACTTGATTTGTATTATAATTAAGAAGGTGAATTATGAAGAAAACCGAAATTACCGTAGAAGTATTCGACAATGCGAATAAAATACGCGAAATACTCGTCGATAGAGGATTCGTCTTGATAAAATCTTTCATGCTTGAGGACGAGTATTTTTCTCGTATCGACCTCGAAACGCTCAAAGGTCTTCCCTACGCGGATATACTTGCTTCATCTTTCCTTTTGAGAAGAGAATCGCCCGCGGATATCGCTGAGATAATATACAAAGATAAAACGGTAAACGATAAAGGTTTAGTTTTGGAAGAGGAAAAGACGACTATAATAATCGACGACATCGATAAAGCGAAGGCTCTTTTCACAAGAGCGGGGCTTAACAATTGGTGTTCGTTGAGAAACAACAGCGAAGTATATAAAAAAGGCGATATCGAGTTCGCCGTTCAATTCGTAGACGAATTAGGCGTCTTTATCGAATTCGAAGAAAACGACTCGATGAAAGGGCTATCCCCCGAAGAAAAACTACGCTCGTTATACGAAGAGTTATCTATGCTCGGGCTTACGCTCGGCAAGGATTATTCGGTTAAAAAGCCCTATCTAAAACTACTGAAAACCATCTAAAAAACTAGTATTAACATATAAAAACAAACGAGAGGTGTAAAGTGGATAAAGACAAATTGTTACAAAGCGGAATTAGTTCTCGCGCTATACTTGATTTTTACAAACGTTTTGAGGAAATCGGCGGGGAAAATCACGGGCTTATCATAACCGTAAACGGCGAAAGAGTTTACGAAGAATACTGCTATCCTTACGGTAAAGATACGCCGCAAAATATGTTTTCTTGCACGAAAACTCTCGTATCGTTAGCCGTAGGTTTTGCGATAGAAGACGGGCTACTTTCCCTCGATACGAAGATATATCCTTATTTCAAAGACTATCCGCACAAGCCGAACAAAGCGATAGAAGAGTTGACGGTCGAAGATCTCTTAAAGATGAATAGCGGCAAAAAGTTTTCCTTTTTACAGGATATGACCGCCGATCACGCCGCCCTCTTTATGAAAGCGGGATTCGCTTCAAAAAAGGCGTTCAAGTATTCTAACAACGATTCGCATATCATCGCCGCGCTCGTTACGAAAGTCGTCGGAAAACCTCTTGACGATTACCTCGACGAAAAACTTTTCAAACCGCTGAGCATCAAAAAGCCGTTTTGGGATAAAAACGCATTAGGCGTATGCGTGGGCGGCTCGGGCGCGTTTATGACTTGTTCCGACCTTGCCACGATAGGCGAGTGCGTAGCGGCGGGCGGAATGAAAAACGGAGTTCAAATAATACCCCGCGACTATCTCGAAAAAGCCACAAAAAAACAAATAACGCCCTCTAAAACCTATCACGCGGACGGCTTCGGTTACTATTTTTGGCAAGACGGCGAAACGTATAGATTGGAGGGTTTGTTCGGTCAATTCTCGGTCGTCATTCCCGAAAAGAACACGGTCGTCACTGTAACCTCGATGCATCCGAGCGACAACCTTATTGCCGTCACAATTCAAGACGTACTCGTTAAAAACCTTTTCAACGAAAGCCAAGATTTCGACGCACTCGACGCTTATCTTATCGAAAGAGATAGGAAGTTACGCGCCATTTCCCGCCCCATAGACGTAAGCGTCGTGAAAAACGCGGTAGGCGAATATAAACGCAAAGGCAAAATTTCTTCTATCACGAAAGCGTTTACCGGATTTACCAACGGACTTATCGCCAACTCGATACATTCAAGCTATCCCTCCCGTCCTTCTGATAGCATAGACGACCTACGATTTAATTTTACGGAAGAGGAAGTCGAAATATCTTGGCGGGAAGGCGAAGTCAACGTCAAGTTCTCTTCAGGTTTAGACGGCAAGCCGAGAGTCACCCCGATAAAGTACCTTCAATGGACGTACGACGTATGGTCTTATTCTTACTTTGAAAAAGGAAAATTGCACGTCGTAACGAGACCTTTGAACACCATTTCAACGAAGGAATTCATCTTTTCTTTTAGAGGTAACACGGTAAAAATGACGACGAAAACTCTACCCGATTTCGTAGTGTTTTGCGGATACAATTCGGTAGCCGGCGGGACTATCCCGTCTCTACCCGTCGTCACGCCTATTTTAGTCTCTTTCGTAAAGGCGGCTTGTTCTATTACGAAAATACCCGTAAAAATCAAAAAGAAGTGATATCGTCCGCTTTTTGCGATTTATTTTACGCTTTTAATATAATTATATTAAAATAAATATTGTTTTTATAATCTTTTTGTTGTATAATAAATTATAAATATCATAAAGCTGGAGGTTTTTATGTCTAACTATAAGTTTTACATCAGTTATACTGTCGACGGCGTTCTTTACGGAACGGAAAAAGAACGTTGCGTACACTATTATATAGATAAAGAAATTACCGACGATAAAATCAAGATCACCATCAATCCCAAGGTGGATATGGAACTCGTTAAAATGTATATTTACACCGACAGATTGTACGGCGCAAATGAAAAATTCTACGTTAACGGTTATCAAGCTTGGACGCCTTCTAAAGAAGTTACCGCCGAAGATCAAAATAAGAAGCTTTGCTCGCTTTACAAGTGGCTTCCTTTGGCGCATAAACTTATGACGCCCCCCGGAGACGTCAACTGGTGGCCGGAAGACGAAGGCAAAGGTAACTTCCACGGTTACACTTACACCTATTTCAAAAACGGCGATAAATTCGAGCTTCTCGGCTCTTTGTCGGATAGATTTGCGTACACTATTTTCAACGTCAAGATGAACGATAAACTCTTCTACATCTACAAGGAAGTAGAAGGCAAGACCATCGAAGCGGGCAAACCCGTAGTCGCTTACGATATCGTCATCAAGAGAGGTTCTTACGACGAGGTATTCGACGCTTATTTCGACGCGCTCAAATTGCCCCCCTGCCGTATCGATCATATGAGCGGTTATACTTCTTGGTATAACTACTTCCGCAATATCGACGAGCCCACTATGCTTCGCGACCTCGACGGATTGGATAGAGCGAAAGACGAAGTTAGCATTTTCCAAATCGACGACGGTTATCAAATCACCACGGGCGACTGGCCTACCAATGAAAAGTTCCCCAACGGTTTAAGACCAGTTGTCGACAAGATACACGAAAAAGGTTATAAAGCGGGTTTATGGATCGCTCCTTTCAACGCGAGTAAAAAATCCAGCATTTTCAAGAATCATAAAGATTGGTTGATTCACAAAGACGGCAAGCCCTTGTTCAGCGTATTCAACGTAGACGGCGGTTGGTACACTTTGGATATCTATAATCCCGAAGTCAGAGAACATATCAAAGGCATATTCAAACGCACCCTTGACGAATGGGATTTCGATATGGTCAAACTCGACTTCCTCTACTCTCAAGCAATGTTCCCGAGAAACAACAAAACTCGTTCGGAAATCATGTACGAAGCGATCGAGTTTTTACGCGAATGCGTAGGCGATAAACTCATTTTGGGTTGCGGCGTTCCTCTCGCTCCCTGCTTCGGCGTAGTCGACGCATGCCGTATCGGTTGCGACGTATCCCCCAACTACAAGGGCGGCATCATCAACGACACTCGCTTCTCGCAAGAGATCGTAAACGCGCAAAACGCCATCACGAACAGTATGTTCCGCCGTCATCTTAACGGTAAAGCGTTCGTCAACGATCCCGACGTATTCTTCTTGAGAGATATCAATATCAAGTACACCGAAGAACAAAAGAGATTACTTGGCTTTATCAACAACTTGTTCGGCGACGTTCTCTTCGTTTCGGATAACGTTGGCGATTTCAGCGACGAAAAGATAGAACTTCTCAAAAAATTCTTCAAGAAAAACACGCATAAAGTCTATTCTGTCGATAGATTGAATATGGAAGGCGATTACGAAGTCGTATTCGGCAACGAATCCACCAAACATACGTTGAAATTCAACCTTGTAACCGGCGTAAGCAACGTAGACGATTTCTTGAAGCAATAATAACAATTTAGTTTAACTAATCGCTGTGAATAATGATCGTACCCAATAGGATAATTATCATTTTTCACAGCCTTTTTATTATATACTATGAACGACTACAAAATAATCGTTACTTCGGCTTTCGGCATTGAAAGCGTGGTAAAACGCGAATTATATAAACTCGGCTACGGCGACGTGCCCGCGGTAAACGGAACGTTTGAGTTTTCGGGTTCCGCTTTGGACGTTGCCAGATGCAATATGTTTTTACGTTCAGCCGATAGAGTTATGATTAAACTCGCGGAATTCGAATGTAAAGATTTCGACACGCTCTTTGACAACGTCAACAAAATCGAATGGGGCGACTATCTCTCTATCGACGGTCAGTTCATAGTAAACGGGAAATGCGTCGACAGTACGCTTTTCGGTGTATCCGCTTGTCAGTCTATAATAAAAAAAGCTATTATCGTAAAACTTACTAAAAAGTACAACGTAAGAACTTTCAGCGAAAGCGCTGAAAGATACAAGATAAACTTTGCAATAATCAACGACGTTTGCTCTATTTACCTCGACACTTCGGGCGACGGATTACATAAGAGGGGTTATCGTGACATCGTTGGCGAAGCCTCCATCAAAGAAACGCTCGCGGCGGCTATAATACAGCTATCCGTATATAATCAGGATAAAGATTTCGCCGACCTCTTCTGCGGCTCTGGCACTTTCCCTATCGAAGCCGCCCTTTACGCTACCCGTCGCGCGCCGGGAATGAATAGAAAATTCGATTACGAATTTTGGCAAAGTTTCCCTAACGTACGCGATAAAGCCCAAGAAGAAGCCGACGAGATGGTTAGGCGGGATATCAAGCCGAGAATTTTCGGATTTGATATAGATAAACGAGCGATACAACAAAGCATACGTCACGCAGAACAAGCGGGCGTAAGAGATTTGATTCATTTTCAATGCGCCGACCAAAAGGACTTCTCTTCACGCAAAGCGTACGGCGTGATATGCACGAATCCGCCTTACGGCGAAAGGCTCTCTAACGAAAAAGAGGTTTTTGAGTTGATGAAATCTCTCTCGGTCACCTACTCTAATTTACAGGATTGGTCGTTATATTTGATTACCTCTTTCCAAGATTTAGAGAAAGCGTTCGGCAGGAAAGCCGACAAAAACCGTAAACTATTCAACGGACGGATAGAATGTAGATTATATCAATTTTTAGGAAGGAAACCAAACAAATGATAGATTTCGGTAACGATTGGAACGAATTATTAAAAGAAGAACTGCAAAAAGATTACTATCAAAAGTTGCGCGTCTTTTTAGCGGACGAATACAGGCGTTATACGGTTTATCCCGATATGTACGATATCTTCAACGCGTACAAATACACCTCTTACTCAGACGTAAAAGTGGTTATTCTCGGGCAAGATCCCTATCACAACCCAAACCAAGCGCACGGTCTCGCATTTTCGGTCAAGAAAGGCGTGGATATACCGCCTTCCCTTAAAAACATATATAAAGAACTACACGACGAGATAGGTTTTCAAATCCCCTCTCACGGATACCTCGTCGACTGGACGAAACAAGGCGTATTTCTTTTGAATACGGTTTTGACGGTAAGAGCCCCAACGGCAAACTCGCACGCGGGTAAAGGCTGGGAACAATTTACCGACGAAACGATAAAGCTCATAAATCAAAAAGACGCGCCCGTGGTATATTTACTTTGGGGCGCTAACGCAAGAAGCAAAGCGAAACTTATAACCAATCCCAAGCACCTCGTGCTACAATCGCCTCACCCAAGCCCGCTATCCGCTTTCAACGGTTTTTTCGGTAACGGTCATTTCAAAAAGGCGAACGATTTTCTAAACAAATACGGCTTAAACGTTGATTGGACAATAAACTAATGATAAAGAAAGAAAAAGACAGAATACTAATACAAGATGAATATTTCGATATTCGCTCTACCCTCTATTGCGGGCAGGTTTTTCGTTTCAAAGAGGATAACGGAATTTTCAAAGTATATTCAAAAGATAAATGCGCTACGATTACAGAAGGGGTCAATACCGAGATAATAGGCGACGTCGACTACTTTTACGATTATTTCGATTTATCCACCGACTATAAAACGCAAGCGGAAAGCATTATCGACAAACCTTTAATTAGGCAAGGTTTAGTAAAAGGTAAAGGCATTCATATTCTCAAACAAGATCCATACGAAACCCTGATATCCTTTATCATAAGCGCAAATAACCATATCCCTCGTATTAAGGGCATAATTGAGCGACTTTGTACTGCGCTCGGCGAAAATAAAGGGGATTATTATGCGTTTCCTACGCCAGAAGCGATGGCAAGTCAAAGCGTTGAGTTTTATAAGAATTTAGGCGCAGGATATCGCGACGTATACCTACTCGACGCCGCTACGAAAGTAGCGAATAAAGAGTTCGACGTCTATTCCCCCTACTCGTTAGATACTCCTTCGGCGGCAAAAGAACTAATGAAAATAAAAGGCGTAGGGCCAAAAGTTGCCGACTGTATTTTGCTTTTTGCTTACGGGAAGCAAGACGTTTTCCCGGTCGATACCTGGATAAAGAAGGTATATAAAGAGCTTACCGGGAAAGAAGACGATCAAAAGACGATACGCAACTATTTGCTCTCGGTTTACGGCGATCTATCGGGTATCGCGCAGCAATATTTATTCTACGGCGTGAGAAATAAAGACTAAACGAAAATAATTTACTATTCATATAGATTTACATATTATACAACAATTTTAAGTTCAATTCGAACGAATTGCGTCCTTATTATATTTAACAATAGTGTCAAAATGGCAAGAAAAAAGGGTCGTCGAAACCGACGACCCTTTTATTATAGAAAGAATTATTTCTTAACTCTCTTATACTTTTTGCTGACGTTTGCTTTAACGTTACGTTTCTTTCTTTCCGCTCTCGGAGTTTCGGTATCGTATTCGTTTTCAAGTTTATAAGCGTTCTTCTTCTCGATATAAGCGAAGCGAGCTTTACGCATAGTAACGTAAAGGCTGGGCGCGATAAACAAGGAAGTAAACACACCCGAAATCAAACCGAACATAACGGGAAGAGTGAATTGTCTAATGCTGTCAACGCCGATGATAGTCAACAACAAGACGGTGATCATAGTCGTGATCGTGGTCGCGATAGATCTGTTCAAAGAATCTTGAACCGCAATATCGACTTCGCTTGCAACGTTATCCTTATTCAAACTCTCGCCGCGTAATTTCATACGCTCTCTTACTCTATCGAATACGACTATCGTGTTATTGATAGAGTACGCGACTATCGTAATGAGGGCTGCGATGAAAACGGTGTTAACTTGAATGTGGAATATGATCGTGCAGCATACCATCGTCAATACGTCGAAGATCAAACCGACGACTGCGGCGATACCCGACCAAATCTCGAATCTTATCATTACGTAAACGAGAATGACAGCCCAAGTGATCAATACCGCGATGATGGCTTCTTTGGCAAGCTTCTTTGCCGCGGACGCGCTTATGGATTGAATACTGATATTATCTTCAGCGGTGATGCTGATAGACGAGAATTCGGCGACGATGCCGTTGCTTATCTCTTGGTTAACGGTCTTGATATCCGAATTGCCGTTTTGGTACTTAACGTAGATAGCGGTATCAACGCCCGAACCGGTACGTTGAGGTTCGCTTACGTCATAGCTTTCGCCGTGTTCGCCCGCTACGTCTTGGATTACTTTAACGATTCGCGTACCGTAATCTTTAAATTGTTCTTCGGTGAGATCGTTATTGAAACTGACGGTTACCGAGCTACCGCCGGTAAAGTCGAGACCGAGGTTGACGCCCTTAGAAAAATCCTTGTTCACAGCTGCGAAAATGGAGAACATTATTATAGTAACGAGAACCATGATCGCGGGAACGAGCATCCACACCTTAGTTTTATTTGCTACGTACAATTTACCGCTTAAAGCGTCGAGTTTATCATTGATCTTATTCATGGTCCGCTCCTTCTGCTACGTAAGCATTAGATAAATTGAATAATCCCGCAGCATTCTTTTTGTTTTGGCACAAGCAGTACATACTGTAAACGAGTACGCGAGTTACGAACATTGCGGTGATGATGGAGATAATAACACCGATCATCAAAGTTATCGCGAAACTCTTTATAGACGAACCGCCGACGAAAAGCATTATGATACAACCTAACAAGGTAGTAATGTTACCGTCCAAAATAGCGGGGGTTGCTTTTTTGAAACCTTGCTTGATAGCCGAGTGAACGCTAAGCCTTTGCGCGTTTGCGTCACCGCCGATATCGACCAAGCGGGTTGTATTCTTATATTCGTCTCTTATACGCGAGAATACGACTATGTTCGCGTCGACCGCCATACCTATCGAAAGGATGATACCGGCGATACCGGACAAAGTCAATTGTACCCAAGGGAATATCGCAAGGAAGAAGATATAGAAAGTCGTGTAAATCAAGAGAGCCAAACTTGCGCTGACGCCGAGCATCTTATAGAACACTATCATAAAGACGATAACGAGAGCGAGACCGACGAGACCTGCGATAATAGAAGTTTTCAAAGAGTTAGCGCCCAAGCTCGCGGTGATGGTGTTGCTCTCGACGAGGGTAAGTTCAACGTCGAACGCGCCCGCTTGAATTTGGGTAGCGAGTTTATAAGCGTCTTCATAGGAATAGTTACCGGTGATTATGGCTTGTCCGTTGGAGATTACCGAGTTAACGGTAGGTCCTAAGTACCATTCGCCGTTTATCCATATATTCAAAGCCTTATTGAGTCTTTCCGAGGTAGCATTGGCAAACTTGGTCGTACCTTCGTCGTTAAATCTCAAAGCGACTACGAATTGGTTGTCGTTGTCGCGAGAAACGTAAGCGCTTTCCAAGTCTTTACCGGTTACGTAAGCGGCGGTGGTGATCTTCTCGTCTTTGCCTTCCGCTCTGAACTCAATAGACGCGGGACGACCGATAAGGTTGAATATTTCTTCGGGATCGTCCACGTCGGGGACTTCTACTCTTATACGAGTACCATTGTCTTCCAATTCTACGATTGCTTCGGTGTAGCCTTTATCGAAGAGTAATCTCTCCAACGCGTCGGCTGTTCCTTCCATTCTGTTAGCCAAATCTTCGGTATCCGCTGCTTTGGGCTCGAAAACAGCATAAACGCCTCCTACGAGGTCGAGCCCCAAGGAGATGTTCTTAGGATACGCAACGTAGTCGTAAACGCCAAGTTCGCCTTTGTCCAAAGACACGAAAGCGAAGACGACGCCTAAAACTATCAAAGCGGAAAAAATGGCTAAAACCACGATTGCCGTTGATTTTTTCACAACATAGCCTCCTAAAACATACTGTATTATTATAATACTTATAATATTATATATTTATCTTACGATATAGTCAATAAAAAACACTCACTTTTTCGCGTGACAAACGCAAAAAAATCATATTTTTTCAGTTACTTCCGTCTTACGAGCGGGAAATAGCAGACCTTTACGAAAAACGGAACGCAAAACAAAGCGCTCCGTCATTTTTACAAGTTGAAAGCCGATCAAGAGACGCTCAAATGCCTTTTTCCTTGCAAATGGAATGTATCGCAAGCGACACTTCAAGGCGTTTTCTCATCATATCGCAAGCCGCTTGATAGGGTTTGCGGATATCGCCTTCGAAGTTAATAGCGGAAGCGGTGCAACCCCCCGAACAATAATACTTGGCGAAACAATTCTCGCAACCTTCTTTACTGTAAACCGTATTGTCACGGAAGTATTCCTGCACTTCGGGTACGAAAGTCTTTTCTAAAACGTTCCCCATAAAGTACTTCTTGTCGCCGCCTACGAATTGATGACACGGATAGATATCGCCGACGGGGCTTATCGCAAGATACTCGCAACCTACGCCGCATCCCGACAAACGCTTACTCAAACAAGGAGTGGAATCGAGGTCTATCATAAAATGGAAGAAATTGAAAGGCTTGCCCTCTTCTCTCTTCTTTATGAACGCGCGCGAAAGCTTCTCGTATTCCTCAAGAATAGCGGGCAACTGGTCTTTACGAATCGCCAAGGGATGACCTTCGGGTAATACGACGGGCTCGACGGATATTTGATCGAAATCTTCGGCAAGCGTCAATACGTCCTCGCAAAAGTCGATATTTTTAGAGGTAAACGTACCTCTGACGTAGTATCTCTTGTCCTCTCTTACCGCGCGGAACTTCTTTGCGTTATTCATAATAACGTCGTAACACTCTTTACCGTTACGCGATTTTCTCACCGCGTTGTGTACGTCTTTACGGCCGTCTATACTCAAAACGACGTTATCCATTTCTCTATTAAGGAAATCTATCGCGTCGTCCGAGAGTAAGAGACAGTTGGTCGTCATAGTGAAGCTGAACTCTTTGCCGGTTTCCTTTTCCCGCCCTCTCGCGTAGGCGACTATATCCTTTACCACGTCGAAGTTGAGTAAAGGCTCACCGCCGAAAAAGTCGATTTCGAGCGAATGACGATTACCCGATTTTTCTATAAGAAAATCCACCGCCGCTTTACCTACGTCCAAAGTCATATAGTCGCGAGCGGTATTATAAGTACCTTCTTTTGCAAAACAATACTCGCAACGCAAATTACAATCGTGGCAAATATGCAAGCAAAGCGCCTTTACTATACTCGACTTTCTGAACGGCGACTTAACGTCGGTTTTCAAAAGGTTTTCCTTTTCGAGTTCTTCTACCTCTTCAAGCACGGACGCAATATCTTCTTTCGACAAAAGCTCGTACTCTTTCTTTTCCTCTTCGGTAAGAGTTTCGTATCTGTTTTTGATAACAAGAAAAGCAGCATTATCTACCGAATAGAGACTGCTGCTAAAAGGATGGAAGACATAATAATAGGTTTTGCCTTCGTAATCGTATTTGAATGAATGCGTCAAAATTATTTGTCCTTGTTTTCTTTACGATTGATACGTTCTTCTTGTTTGCAAGTTTGATTGCCTACGGTGCAACTGGTCTTGCAAGCGGATTGGCAACTGGATTGGCATTCGCCGCAACCAACTACGGAACTTTTTCTTTCGGGTCTTGAAACGGTGGTGATGTGCTTCATAAATAGCCTCCATTTGTTTTGATAACTATATTATATATGTAAGCGAAGAAAATTTCAAGCGTTTTTACAAAAATTATACTTATAAGCGTCTAACTTTATATTAACTTCGCCGAGGAAATAAGAAGCCGCGCCGTAAATTCGTTCAAGCTGTTTTTCTCTTTAAGCCTTTTAGGTTTACCGCAAGTATTCCCGAAGCGGCGCCTGCGCCGAGACCGATGAGAAAATCGAATACGCTCAACTCTTTGAAATCGAGTTCGCCCGAAACGAGTGAGAATATCGCAAAAGATAAAAGGGTATAGCACAATCCTACGATAAGCCCTGCGACTACTCCGAGTTTTTGGCGTTTGAATCCTATCAATATGCCGAAGAATAAAGCGACTACTTTTATTACTTGATTTATCGCGGTCACTACTCCGTCGCTCATCGGCGCATATTTAGCGATAATAGCGAGTATCAATACCGCAACTACCGAAAAAACCAAACTGAACAAAAGCCCTTTTAATATATTCAACACGCTCGTTTTTATATTCGATCTATCCATAATTACCTCCTTAACGCCTTATAATCTATGCGGACAAGAGGTTGATTATGCCTTTTTATACGAAAAAAGGATCGCTAAATACTTTCGTTTTACCCGAAAGATAAACTCAACTCGTTACGCTCGCTCGATAGTTTATTTCGACGTAAGCGAAATTACGAATTCGATTTTCGGTACGAAGATTTAACGATCCCTTTTCAAAACTCGGCGATTAGATCGCGTCGTCTTGGTCTTTCTTTACTTCCTTGACTTCTTCGGTCGCGGCTTCGGAAGTTTCTTCGCCTTCTTTAGCTTCAACGACTTCTTCGGCCTTAGCTTCCGCTTTGGGTTGGTTAGCGGCGGCTGCCTTTTGGGCGGCGGCTTGCGCTTGGGCGGTCAAGTTAACTGCGATCGCTTCGCGGTTGATGGTGATAACTACGGGTGCGCCGGGGGTGCCAACGTCAAGCTCGATGGTACCGTCGCTGTAAACCTTGGTGATAACGCCGATCAAACGACCGATGGTCATAACCTTGGTGCCTACGCGAAGGTTATCTTGCATTTGTTGATATTCTTTTTGTCTCTTTTTGTTGGGGAGAACGGTGAGCAAAATCATACCGACGATCATAACGCCGAAGATGACCCAAACTACCCAGTTGCCCATTGTGGTTTCGCTTATCAAATTAAACATAAATCAGTCTCCTAATATTTATTATAATTATTGTACCATGTTTGCGCTTATTTAGCAAGCGTTATTCTATATTTCAGTAAAAGCCGTGAAAAATCGTCAATCAACGTCGGCTTTATCCTTCCATTCCGCCATAAAAGCGTCGTGGAATTCGGTGAGTTTATCGGCGTATATGGCTTCTTTAAGTTTTTCGGTCAAGCGCATAAGCGTCCTTATATTGTGAATAGATACCAACCTTCCGCCGAATATCTCGTCCGCTATAACGAGGTGCCTTACATACGCCCTACTGTAATTTCTGCAACAATAACAATCGCATTCTGCGTCGATAGGACGGAAATCATCCTTAAAACGAGCGTTTCTCAAATTGATATTTCCGCGGAAAGTCATAGCCGTTCCGTTCCTCGCGATACGAGTAGGAAGTACGCAGTCGAACATATCGATTCCTCTGAACACGCCTTCGACTATGCAGTCCACGCTTCCTACGCCCATTAAGTAACGGGGTTGACCTTCGGGATAGTACGGCAACATAGTTTCGAGCATTTCGTACATAACGGGTTTAGGTTCGCCTACCGAAAGACCGCCTATCGCAATGCCGCAACGCGCGTATTCCGCCGTTCTTTTAGCCGATTCGACGCGTAAATCTTTGAAAACGTTGCCCTGAATTATGGGGAACAGCATTTGTTTAGAATCGTCTTGGCTGACTTTATAGCATCTATCCAACCACTTCAACGTTCTTTCCATCGCGTCTTTGGCTTTTTCGTAACCGCAGTTAGGCTCGGTACACTCGTCAAACGCCATCATAATATCCGATCCGAGTATATTTTGTACCGCCATAGCGTCTTCGGGCGTCATAAAATGCTTACTTCCGTCCACTACCGAGCTGAAAGTACAGCCTTCGTCGGTGATCTTGCGAAGCTTCGACAAACTGAAAATCTGGAAGCCGCCGCTATCGGTCAACAAACTTCTATCCCAATTCATAAAAGGGTGTACTCCGCCCGCTTTTTGAATTATCTCGGTACCCGGTCTCAAATACAAGTGATAGGTGTTAGCCAAGATAATTTGCGCGCCGAGTTCTTTGAGTTCTTCGGGGGAAAGCGCCTTGACTGTAGCCAAAGTTCCTACGGGCATAAAGACAGGCGTTTCGATAACGCTGTGCGGGGTAGTGAGTCTACCCACTCTCGCGCCGGTCTTTGCGTCGACTTTTAATATTTCATATTTAAATCCGCTCATTTTAACCTCTATTATATAAACAAACACGCGTCGCCGAAACTGAAAAATCTATACTTTTCTTTCACGGCTGTATTATAAACCTTTAATACGTTTTCCCTACCTGCGAACGCGGATACGAGCATTATCAAGGTGCTTTCGGGCAGATGGAAGTTGGTTATCAAACCCTTAACCGCCTTGAAAGTGTACCCCGGATAGATAAATATCGAAGTATTTCCGTCGCCCGCTTGCACTTTACCGTCACGGAACGCGCTTTCAAGCGTTCTCACCGAAGTAGTGCCTACGCAAATGACGCGCCTTCCCTCTTCGAGCGCTTTGTTGATTATATCCGCGCTTTCTTTGGGGACGTTGTAGTATTCCGAGTGCATTTCGTGATCTTCCACCCTCTCGCACTTCACGGGACGGAAGGTGCCTAAACCTACGTGCAATAAGACTTCAACGACGGTTACGCCGAGTTCTTTTACCTTTTCGAGCAATTCGGGGGTGAAATGCAACCCTGCGGTAGGCGCAGCCGCCGATCCGTTCACCTTACTGTAAACGGTTTGGTATCTTTCGGGATCGTCGAGTTTCTCTGTTATGTAAGGCGGAAGGGGGACGTTTCCAACCCTTTGCAGCACGTCTTCGAACACGCCTTCGAATTGGAATTCCACTATTCTCAAACCGTTTTCTTCGTTTACCTCTTTAACGACGCAGGACAATTCGTCCGAGAAAATAACCTTTGTAGGCGGGTACATTTTTCTACCCGGTTTTACCATACATTCCCAATGAGTAAGGTCTATCCTCTTCAAAAGAAAAACTTCTATTTTGCCTTCGTGCCCTTCTCTATGCCCAAAGAGTCTTGCGGGAATTACGCGAGTATCGTTAAGAACCAACACGTCGCCCGAACGTAAATAGTCGCAAATATCGCTGAAAACGCGATGCTCGATAGAATCTTTCTCCCTATCGTAAACCAAAAGACGCGAACTGTCGCGAGGTTCGGCGGGATGCTGTGCGATCAATTCTTTGGGTAGATCGTAGTAAAAATCGTTAGTCTTCATCTTGAGGCCTCAACCATTCCTTATCGGCGGGAATGGGTTTTGATAAATGTTTATACGCGGCGGCGAGAGCCACTCTACCTCTTGCGGTACGGGCGATAAAGCCAATTTGCAATAAATAAGGCTCGTAGACGTCCTCGATAGTGGAAGTGTCTTCACCAGTCGAAGCAGCGAGAGTATCTAATCCCACGGGACCGCCGTTGTATTTATCTATGATATTTTCGAGTATTCTTCTATCTAAATAGTCGAGCCCCATACCGTCAACGTCCAAAGCGGTCAACGCTTTTTTCGCGTGGTCTAAAGTGATTAGCGACGAATTCTCAAAGTCGGAAAAATCTCTGACTCTCTTCAAAAACCTATTCGCTATTCTCGGCGTACCGCGGCTTCTCATCGCTATCTCGACGGCAGCCGAATCCATTATCTCTTTTCCAAGCACTTTCGCGGAACGAGTGACTATCCTCGTCAATTCTTCTTCATTATAGAGTTCGAGCCTCTCAACGATGCCGAATCTATCTCTTAAAGGCGAAGTTAGCATACCCGCTTTAGTAGTCGCGCCTATGAGCGTGAATTTATTTATGGTCATTCTCACGCTTTGCGCGGAGGGTCCTTGACCGAAAACCACGTCTATCGCATAGTCTTCCATTGCGGGATATAGCATTTCTTCAACCGCGGGATTAAGCCTGTGTATCTCGTCGATAAAAAGAACGTCGCCTTCTTCGAGATTGCTCAATATGGAAGCAAGATCGACCGCTTTTAATATCGCGGGACCCGAGGTGACCTTGATATTCGCACGCATTTCGTTTGCGACAATGTTCGCCAAAGTGGTCTTACCTAATCCGGGGGGACCGTACAAAAGGATATGATCCAAACAATCCCCGCGCTTTTTAGCGGCGTGGATATAGACCTTGAGATTATTCTTGATCTTCTCTTGACCTACGTAGCTGTCGAATGATTGCGGCCTTAATACGAGGTCTTCGGAATCTTGGAATATATCGCTCATTTTTTCAATCCTTTAAGAACGGTTCTTATAATTTCCGCAAGATTATCGGTTTCCGCCCTTGCTTTCAGGACGGCTTCATATGCTTGCGAGCGAGGAAGTCCCATATTTTCAAGAGCTACGAGCGCGTTATTAACTACCGCGTCAACGGTGGAATTAACGGGCGTACCGACCGATAATAGTTCGTCGTCAACGTTTTCTTTAAGTTCGAGTACTATTCTTTCGGCGGTCTTTTTGCCTATGCCTTTTATCTTTGCGAGAGTTTTAACGTCCCCGCAAACGATAGCGTTCGTCAAACTCGAAACGTTTATACCGGACAATACCGCAAGGGCGAGTTTAGGCCCCACGCCCGAAACCGACGTGAGTTTCAAAAACATACTCTTCTCGGCGGCTGTCGCAAAGCCGTAAAGGGATATATCGTCCTCTCTAACGAGTTGATATAAAAACAATTTAGTTTCCGCGCCGAGTCTAAGGTATGACAAAGTAGTGGTCGAGACCGATATCTCGTAACCGAGACCGGCGCATTCCACCACTACCAAGCCTTCGCTTATATCTTCGACGGTACCCTTGATATAAGAATACATCTAAATTACTCTTCTTCCTCTTCTTCGGGAAGATTAGCGTTGTGATAAACGTTTTGAACGTCGTCGTTATCCTCTAACATATCGATAAGCCTTATGACTTTCTTCGCCGTTTCATCATCGGGCGTAACGGTGTTTTGAGGAATGAGTTCTACGCCGCTCGAAATGATATTTAGACCGGCGTTTTCGAGCGCCTCTCTCGTTTGGGAATATCCCGCGGGAGTAGTGATAACTTCGTAAACGCCTTCTTCGGTGATAACGTCGTCCGCGCCTGCTTCCAAAGCCATCATCATAAGGTCGTCCTCTTCCAAGCCTTGCGAATCTATAACGATAACGCCTTGTTTATTGAACATAAAGGATACGCAACCGTTGTTGCCGAGTTGTCCGCCGCACTTATCGAAATAGTGACGAACGTCGCCTACGGTACGGGTCTTATTGTCGGTAAGACATTCGACGATAACGGCTACGCCACCGGCGCCGTATCCTTCGTAAGTAACTTCTTCGTAATTGACGTTTCCGAGTTCGCCCGAAGCCTTTTGGATGCTTCTCTTGATATTGTCGTTAGGCATATTCGCGGCTTTTGCTTTCGCGATAACGTCTCTTAATCTCGAGTTAGAGTCGGGATTCGATCCGCCTTGCTTAACGGCGATAGCGATCTCTCTACCGATTTTAGTAAAGGTATTGCTGCGTTGGGCGTCGCCCTTCGCTTTCTTATTCTTAATATTAGCCCATTTGCTATGACCGGACATAACTACCTCCTATATTGAAAAAGATACATTGCAAGCGAAGCGCTGACTGCCGCGTTCAAAGACTCTACGCCGTTAGTCATCGGAATACTGACGATTTTATTCGCTCTTTCTTTGAAAAATGCCGAAGCGCCTTTCGCTTCCGAGCCTACGATTACCGCATAAGGCGCACGCGGCGCGATAGAGAAAATATCCTCGCCGTGCATATCCAATAAGTAAACGTCACCCGTAAAGGAAAACTCTTCGTAACTCAACTCGAAACAGGGTATTCTGAACAAGCCGCTCATAGTGGAACGAACGCATTTCGGCGAATAAAGGTCTACCGAATCGAACGCGAAAACCGCGTCGAAGCCGCAAGCCGCAGCCGTGCGAATTATAGTCCCCGCGTTACCCGCGTCCGAGATTCCGTCCATAATAAGCACTTTGGAAAAGTCCTTAATCGAGTATTCGGGGTACTCTACGACCGCGATAAGTCCCGACGGAGTTACCGTATCGCCCACTCTTGCGAAGAGTTCGTCTTTCAAAACCACGACTTCGGCGGAAAACCTTTCGGCTATCGACAAAGCTTTACCTTCATTGTCGGGATTTGCGAAGATATACTCTACCTTGACGTTATCGGGTATATCCTTGACGCTGTTAACGCCTTCCACGATAAAACGCTTTGCTTCCCTGCGACCTTTTTTAGAGTACAAAGATCGCAAGTATTTTACTTTTGGATTGGCGTTACTTTCTATGATCATACTTCGCTTATAAAAATCGCCGACAAGTAAACACTTGCCGGCAACGTTGATTATTACTTGTTAGCCGCGATAGCGTCTTTGGCTTTGCCTGCCAAAACTGCGAACGCTTCTTGATCGTTGACGGCGATATCGGCGAGGACCTTACGATTGAGGTCGATACCGGCAAGTTTCAAACCGTACATCATTTGGCTGTAAGAAATACCGCTTACGCGGGCTTGAGCGTTGATACGCGCGATCCAAAGGCGACGGAAATCTCTCTTCTTCGCCTTTCTGCCGACGTATGCGTAGCTCATGGATTTCATGACGGCTTCACGAGAAACTCTGTATAAGTTCTTCTTGGAACCCCAGTAACCCTTTGCAAGCTTAAATATTTTTCTGCGTTTTTTAACTGCGTTGACCGCTCTCTTAACTCTCATATTCTACCTCCTTATTGCTTGGGCAACATATTTCCGAGAGTCTTCTCGAAAGATTTGTCCACGTAACCGCCTGCTCTCAAGCCGCGTTTTCTCTTAGTTTCTTTCTTGGTTAGAATATGGTTTTTACCCATCTTTGCTCTTTTGATTTTCCCGTTTTTAGTAACGCGAAAACGTTTGCCTGCACCGGAGTGCGATTTCATTTTTGGCATAATATTACCTCCGAATTATTTTTTATTTTGCGGAGCAAGAGTCATTCTGATATTGTTGCCCTCTACTACGGGCGCTTGCTCCATCACCGCGTTCTCCATCAATGCGAAGAACTCGTTCATGATCTTGATACCGTTTTCGGGACGTTTATTTTGTCTTCCGTGCATACGGATAACAACCTTCACTTTGTCCCCGTCGGCAAGAAATTCGTTAGCCTTTTTGGCTTTTACTTTCAAATCCCCAACGTCGATGGAAATGGAAAGTTGAACTTCTTTGATTTTTATAATGACTTGATTCTTACGGCTTTGCTTCTCTTTCTTCTCCGCGTCGTAACGGAACTTGGGATAATCGAGAATTTTGCAAAGCGCTTTACGATCGTCTTTGGCGGGTTGGAGTAATACGAGATCCAAACCCATATCGTCGGCTATCCGTAACGCTTCTTGTATAGGCAATACGCCGAAGTTGTTGCCGGTCGCGCCGTCGATCACCATAACTTCCTTTTCACGAATTTGATCGTTAATGATAAAGTCTTTTATAAGTCTATCCTCCAAAATAAAATATCGAGTGGCAGAAGCCTCTCGATACAAGAATAACAAACGCAGACTAACGTCGGCGCGGATATTGTTTGTAAGAACGCGGGAGTAACGGAATACTCGAGGTGAGAAACTTCTACTTCGTTACTATATTACCATTACTTACCGCGTTTGTCAAACGTTTTTTAAAATAATTTTTACTTCTTCTCGTCGAATTTTTTACGGATAAGCGCGATGAAGTCGTCGGCGGTCATTTCGGTCACGCTGTTTTCCGCTCTTCCGTCTCTTACGGATACCACGCCTTTTTCGATATCTCTATCGCCCAATACGAGCATATAAGGTATCTTTTCCACTTGTGCGTCGCGGACTTTGCGTTGCACTTTCTCGTTACGGATATCCATTTCCGCTCTTACACCCGCTCTTTGCAATTTTTCGGTGAGTTCTTTAACGGCGTCCACGTTTCTTTCTGTCAAAGAGATGACTTTCGCTTGAACGGGGCTGAGCCATACGGGCATCGCGCCGGCATACTTTTCGATAAGCATAGCGAGCGTTCTCTCGTAGCAACCGATAGAG
The DNA here is from genome assembly GCA_017444385.1 of Clostridia bacterium. Taxonomy (GTDB): domain Bacteria; phylum Bacillota; class Clostridia; order Christensenellales; family CAG-1252; genus RUG14300. The sequence goes on from JAFSWQ010000014.1 coordinate 75,679, forward strand.
CTGCGGTGAATGATATAAGGAGTAGCTTTTTGACCGTTTTCGTCGATATAGGTCATACCGAATCTCGCGGCGGATGCAAAGTCGATCTGTATGGTTATAATGGTATCTTCTTTACCGTGAACGTTTTTCGCCTGAACGTCGAGTTTAGGTCCGTAGAACGCCGCTTCGTCGTCCGCTTCGACGTACTTCAAACCGAGATTATCGAGAATGTTTCTCATCATATTTTGAGTGGCTTCCCACGCTTCGGGATCGTTGATATACTTCTCGGTGTTATTGGGGTCCCACTTGCTGAATCTAAACGTAACGTCCTCTCTCAAACCTACGCAGTCGAGGAAGTAATAGCTCATCTCTAACGCTCTCTTGAATTCGCTGTCTATTTGATCGGCGGTACAAATGGTATGTCCGTCCGCCAACGTGAATTGACGTACTCTTATCAAACCGTGCATTTCGCCGCTCGCTTCTTTACGGAACAAGGTCGCGGTTTCGGCAAAACGTACGGGAAGATCTCTGTAACTCTTCAAACCGTTGTTATAGATTTGATATTGGAAAGGACAGGTCATAGGACGTAAAGCCATAGCCTCTTGCTCGTCGTCGGGATCGCCCAAAATGAACATTTTATCCCTATAATGGTCCCAGTGTCCGCTTATTTTATAGAGGTCGCTCTTCGCCATATAAGGCGTTTTGGTGAGCATATAGCCGCGTCTTTCCTCTTCGTCCTCTACGAAACGTTGAAGGATTTGAACAATCTTCGCGCCCTTAGGCATAAGAAGGGGCAAACCTTGACCGATTATATCGCTCGTCATAAAGTAGCCGAGTTCTCTACCGAGTTTATTATGGTCGCGTTTTTTGGCTTCTTCGAGTTTGGTAAGATAGGCTTCGAGGTCGGCTTTCTTGTCGAATGCGATGCCGTAAATACGAGTAAGCATCTTATTTTTCTCGTTTCCGCGCCAATAAGCGCCCGTGATGCTAATCAATTTAAACGCCTTTATTATGCCCGTGCTTTTAAGGTGAGGGCCGGCGCAAAGGTCAACGAAGTCGCCTTGACGATATAGAGAGATAGCCTCGCCTTCGGGAATATCCGAAATGAGTTCGACTTTGTAGGTCTCGTCAAAACCGCCCATTAATTTAAGGGCTTCTTCGCGAGAAACTTCTTCGCGCTTCATAGGAAGATTTGCTTTGATTATCTTCTTCATTTCCGCTTCTATCTTGTCGAGATCGTCGGCAGTGGGCGCGGTCTTAAAATCAAAATCGTAATAGAACCCGTTTTCAATAGCGGGGCCAATCGCCAATTTTGCGGTGGGGAATATTGCTTTTACCGCTTGCGCAAGTACGTGCGCGCAAGTGTGGTTGTAAACTCTCTTCGCCTCTTCGTCGTGCATAGTGATTATTCTGACGTCGGCGTCATGGTCTACGACGTAACTCAAATCTACGAGCTTACCGTCGACCATACCGCATATAGCGGCTCTACCCAAACCTTCGCTTATGCCCTTCGCGATATCTTCGATACTGACGGGCGCGTCGAATTCTTTCTTCTCGTCTCTCAAAGTTAAAATCATTTTATACTCCTTTACGGTCGAACCGTATCTAAATATTTCTCATATAAACAAAAAAGCGCTCGTGCGGGAACGGATATTATCCGCGGTTCCATCCCGCTTGCTTGCGCCTCTTCATTAGTCTTAACGCGACGAACGTCCGCGTTTATCGGGTGGTACCTATCGGACGCTTACTGCGCGATCCCAGCCACTGCGCTCTCTCTAAGCAGCCTTTCCAACGGCGTGTCCCGTAACGGATATTCGATTTTCTTCATTATAATCCTTATCGCCTTCGATGTCAAGGATTTTTTAGGCTTTCATAATTACTATTGCAAACGTTATCCTGCAACAAACCAACTTCTGTCTTTGCTTTTTTCTTCTCAAATCAAAACAGCGATCAATTTTGAACCCCCGTTGCTCTGTGTTTTATATATAAAAAATAGATATAGTAAATAATATCAATAAATATAACACTCTTTACGCTTACTCGTCGCAATACTCATCTTATAGGTTTAGATAGTTGAATAATACTTTTCTATGAATTTTTATATATAAAAAAGGCTGTTCGGAAAGATTATCCAAACAGCCCGTTTTGGCGTTTACCCGTTTTCAAAGAAAGAATTCTCTCTTTAATTGGCGGGTAAAAGATAAATTCAGGTTAGCCTCGATTATTTACGAGGATTCTTGATATTCGCTTGAGCGGCGGCAAGACGCGCGATAGGCACTCTGAAAGGCGAACAAGAAACGTAATCCAAACCGATGTCGTGGCAGAATTCGATAGAAGTGGGTTCGCCACCGTGTTCACCGCAAATACCGCAGTGCAAGTTAGGACGAACTTCTCTACCCAAAGTAACCGCCATCTTCATAAGTTTACCAACGCCGATGGTGTCGAGTCTTACGAAAGGATCGGATTCGTAGATCTTCTTCTTGTAGTAATCGGCGAGGAACTTAGCGGCGTCGTCACGGCTGAAACCGAAGGTCATTTGAGTAAGGTCGTTGGTACCGAAGCAGAAGAATTGAGCTTCTTTCGCGATATCGTCGGCGGTCAATGCGGCGCGAGGTATCTCGATCATAGTACCTACGGTGTACTTCAAATTGCTGTTCGCTTCTTTGATGAGAGCGTCGGCGGTCTCAACAACGGTCTTCTTGCAATATTTCAACTCGTTGATATCGCCTACCAAGGGGATCATTATCTCGGGAACTACGTTCCAGTCGGCGTGACGCGCTTGAACTGCGATAGCGGCCTTGATAACGGCTTTGGTTTGCATAACCGCGATCTCGGGATAGGTAACCGCCAAACGGCAGCCACGGTGACCCATCATGGGGTTGAACTCGTGCAAAGACGCGCAAACTTGCTTGATATAAGCGACGGTCTTGTCTTGAGATTGAGCGAGGATTTCCATATCGATCTCGTTATTGGGAACGAACTCGTGAAGAGGCGGATCCAAGAAACGAATGGTGACGGGTTGTCCTTCCAATGCTTCCATAAGACCTTCGAAGTCGGCTTGTTGCATAGGCTCGATCTTATCGAGGGCTTTCTTTCTCTCTTCTACGGATTCGGAGCAGATCATCTCGCGGAAAGGCTCGATTCTGCCGGGTCCGAAGAACATATGCTCGGTACGGCAAAGACCGATACCTTGAGCGCCGAGTTCGGCGGCTTTCTTAGCGTCCTTAACGGTGTCGGCATTGGTTCTGACTTCCAACGCTCTGTACTTATCCGCCAACTTCATAATTCTGCCGAAGTAACCGCTGTTGGGATCGGCGGGAACGGTCTTGATTATACGGTTGTAGATCTTACCGGTGGAGCCGTCCAAAGAAATTTCGTCGCCTTCGTGGAAAGTTTGACCTTTAAGGGTAAATTCTTTAGCTTCTTCGTTCATCTTGATAGCTTCGCAACCGGAAACGCAGCAAGTACCCATACCGCGAGCAACGACTGCAGCGTGAGAAGTTTGTCCGCCGCGAACGGTGAGGATGCCTTGAGCGAACTTCATACCTTCGATATCTTCGGGGGAAGTCTCAAGTCTTACCAAGATAACTTTCTTCTTTTCTTTGCCGAGTCTTACGGCTTCTTCTGCGGTGAATACGATCTTACCTGCGGCGGCTCCGGGAGAGGCGGCGATACCTTCGCCGATAACGTTCTTCGCGTTCGCGGCTTTGAGGTCGTCAACGTCGAATTGAGGGTGCAAGAGCATATCGAGGGATTGAGCGTCGATTTGCATCAAAGCTTCTTGCTCGGTGATCATGCCTTCGTCGATAAGGTCGCAAGCGATCTTGATAGCGGCGGCGGCGGTACGTTTGCCGTTACGGGTTTGCAACATATAGAGTTTCTTTCTTTCGATGGTGAATTCCATATCTTGCATATCGCGATAGTGGTCTTCCAAAATCTTGCAAACGTTGAGGAATTGATCGTAGACTTCGGGAAGAACTTCCTTCATTTGAGAAATGGGCATAGGAGTACGAACGCCCGCAACGACGTCTTCGCCTTGCGCGTTCATAAGGAATTCGCCCATCAAACCCTTAACGCCGGTAGAGGGGTTACGAGTGAACGCGACGCCGGTGCCGCAATCATCGCCCATGTTACCGAAAGCCATCATTTGTACGTTGACCGCAGTACCCCAGCTGTAAGGGATATTGTGATCCATACGATAGATGTTTGCACGGGGGTTGTCCCAGCTTCTGAAAACGGCTTTGATAGCCTCGAAGAGTTGAACCTTGGGATCGTCGGGGAAATCCGCGCCGAGTTGTTTCTTATATTCGGCTTTGAATTGGTTAGCCAAAGCTTTGAGGTCGTCTGCGGAAAGATCTACGTCGAACTTAACGCCCTTCGCTTCTTTCATCTTGTCGATGAGAGCCTCGAAATACTTTTTACCGACTTCCATAACGACGTCGGAGAACATTTGGATAAATCTTCTGTAGCAGTCCCACGCCCATCTCGGATTATTGGATTTTTTAGCCATAACGTTGACTACGTCTTCGTTGAGACCGAGATTGAGAATGGTGTCCATCATACCGGGCATAGACGCTCTTGCGCCCGAACGAACGGAAACCAAAAGAGGATTTTCTTTATCGCCGAACTTCTTGCCGGTGATCTGCTCCATCTTGGCGACGTACTCCATGATTTCGGCTTGAATATCGTCGTTGATCTTTCTGCCGTCTTCATAGTATTGAGTACACGCTTCGGTGCTGATAGTGAAACCTTGAGGTACGGGCAAGCCGAGGTTGGTCATTTCAGCCAAGTTAGCGCCCTTACCGCCGAGTAATTCACGCATTTTCGCATTGCCTTCAGTAAAAAGGTATACGTATTTCTTCTTCATACAGTTCCTCCTGTGAAATAATTTTCGGATTTGATATCCTTTACAATATTGTTATTATATAACAAAAGATAAATTTTGTAAATATTTATATCAACAAAAATTAAAACATTTTTTCTTTTCTAACGAATCAAAGCGTAAAACGCGGGCAAAATCCTCTTCTATCATTGAAACGCGTCGAGAAAACGGCGATATATCTTTTTTTATCGAAGAGTAAACCCTATTTTTCTAAAACGAGTATTGACAAGGAGCTAATAGTAATATATAATTTTTATAAATAATTCCCTTAAAATATAAAGGAGATAGATATGAAAAGGCTGTTTTTGATATTATCCATAGCAACTTTGGTTTTATGCCTTACCCTTTGCGCAGCCTGCGCGCAAATCCCGTCGAACGACAAATCCGGCGAGGATCAAACGATAGACTATTCCAATAAAAAGATCGTGTTTTTGGGCGACTCAATCGCGGAGGGTATCATCGGCGTAAGCCCCGAAGAAGAAAGAGTCAATAACGCGTACTACGGTATTCTCGGGCAAATCAACGGCTTCGAATACGAGAATCGCGCGATATCCGGCCAGCAATCCGGTGAAATGCTGCAATTCATTTCCACCGAAGAGAGCGACGCGAATATGCCTATCTCTCATATCAAAACCGCCGATATCATTTGCATATCCATAACGGGCAACGACTTATTATGGCACAACTTCCCCTGTATGCTCTACGAGATAGTCGCGAAAGAATTATTGGGCGAAAACTTCGTTAACGACGAAAGAGTAAAATCCTGCTATCTTTACAACAAGTATTCGACGATAGACGATATAAACGGCGAGCTTTATACTCTTAAACCCGGCGACGGATTGAAAACTTTTGAAATGGTCAAAACGAGAGCAAAAAGAAATATTACCGCCATATTAGCTAAACTTCGCGAGTACAATCCCAACGCTAAAATATTCTTGCAAAACACCTACGATCCGGTTGACGACGAGAGCGAGATAATAGCGGTAGATCTCGTAGAAGCGCTTACCGCTCTCGACGATAGCTACAACTTCCAAACCGAAGAAAGCGTCGCGATATACCGCGCTCTCGGCTACGACATATTGGGAAGTATGTCCACGATTTTGAGCAGTTTTGCTTCCGACGAAAAGAATATCTACTTCGTTGACGTCGCAAAGCGTTTTGACGAAGTTTACAAAGCGGATCAAGAAAAAGGCAAAGCTCTTATCTTCGTCGACGGTGTTCACCCCTCGAATCAAGGCCACGCGATGATAGCGAGGATTTATCAAGAAAGATTTATCGAGATGGGGCTTGCGGAAGGCGTTAAGTCGCTTGAAAAGTACAAAAATATCCGTATAAGTCAATTCGAGAGAATGTATAAAGACGAGTACGTTCAAAAAGGCGGATCGGCGGAAAAGTTCATTAGCGGAGTAAAATCTGCGACGAGTATGGAAAAAGTGGACGATTTCTATTTCAAAGAAATAGAAAACCTTACCGCAAAAACCCATTCGAGCCCCATTGAAAACATGGTTACGAACGGCGTACGCGTTAAAGAAACCGAAACCTATCTTCTCTACGACGTAGAACTTTCCAAAGCCGGCGCGGAAATACAGGAAGCCATAAGCGGAATGTTACCCACCATTGCCGAAAAGTATATGCCCGAAAAATCCTTGACTCTCAACACGGACGGCACGATGGAAATACGCTTAAGTATCGATCTTACGTCCCCGCTCATCAGTTCCCTTATCAATTCCGTTTTGGGCTCGATAGACGGCTCGGTCGTCGGCGCGATCGAAGATCAGGTCTACAAAGATGAAAACGGCAATATTACCGGACTCAAACTCGCAGGTGCGCAGGACGCCTATCAAGCGTTGAAGGCGTACGCGGAAGAACTATTCCCCGGGGTTGGGTTCGGCGAAGGCACTTTCGGTCAAAACTTCTCTATGCTTTACAATTCTTTGGGAATCAATATCGAGGGATTAGAGAGCTTCACTTCCGAGAAATACGTCGATAACGTAGGCTTGTTCTTGGATATGGGCGAAAACGGCGAAATAGATCAAACCACGATAGGCAAAGAATACGCTTCCTACGTCGATTATCTCTTGGCTTATCTCTCGCGTTATACGTTGGTCGTAGACGATGACGGAAGACAATTACACGTCAACAAACTGCCCGATAACCTTTCCGAGAAAATAAGCGGATTGACGAAATTGACGATAGTTATTTTAGCGCCCTATTCGCTCGTTACTCTGAAATCCACCGACAACGTCACTTACGACGCGGTATATACGGGACGCTATTACGAAAAGACCTCACCTTTCCTCATTTTAACGAGAGACCTTGACGAAGACGGTTTAGGCACGATATCCTTTGCTAATCAAATGATAGGCTTAAAAGTCACTTTCGACAATTATTCGGTAGAGTAAAAGATAGTTTTGAGCATTTAATAATCACTAAAAACACTTTCGCATTATAGAAGCACGAAAAACGCGTCGCCCTTTCGGACGACGCGAATTTTGTTATCAAAACTATTTTAACGTTCTAATTAGAACTTTCTGTTCGCGAAAGCTTTGAGACCGAGATATTCGGCTTCGTCACCCAATTCCTCTTCGATGCGGAGCAATTGATTGTATTTAGCCATACGGTCGGTACGAGAAGCAGAACCGGTCTTGATTTGACCTGCGTTGACGGCAACCGCCAAGTCGGCGATAGTGGTGTCTTCGGTTTCACCGGAACGGTGGGAAACCATACAGGTATAACCGTTGGTTTGAGCGAGACGGATAGCGTCCAAGGTCTCGGTCAAAGAACCGATTTGGTTAACTTTGATAAGGACGGAATTCGCGGTGTCGTTGACGATACCCTTCTTAACGAAGTCGGGGTTGGTAACGAACAAGTCGTCGCCGACGAGTTGGATCTTCTTGCCCAAGCGTTCGGTAAGTTTTTTCCAGCCTGCCCAGTCGGATTCGGCAAGACCGTCTTCGATGGTGATGATGGAAGGATAATCGGAAACCAACTTTTCGAGGAAAGCGATCATTTCATCGGTGGTCTTGGTGCCTTCGCCGCTCTTTTCGAGTTTGTAAACGCCGTCTTTATAGAATTCGGAAGAAGCGACGTCCATACCCAAGAAGATTTGTTCGCCGAGCTTGTAACCCGCTTTTTCAACCGCTTCCGCGATCAAAGCGAGAGGTTCTTCGTTACCGTTGCGGCAAGAAGGAGCAAAACCGCCCTCGTCGCCTACGCCGGTCTCGTAACCTTTGGCTTTAACGACTTTCTTCAAAGAGTGGAAGCACTCTACGCCCGCTCTCAACGCTTCACGGAAGGTGTCGAAGCCGGCGGGGATGATGAAGAACTCTTGGAAATCAACGGTAGATTCGGCATGAGCGCCGCCGTTGATAACGTTCATACAAGGAGTGGGGATAACTTTCGCATTGGTTCCGCCGATATAACGATAAAGGGGCATTCCCAAAGACGCGGCGGCAGCGTGAGCAACAGCCAAAGATACGCCCAAAATGGCGTTTGCGCCCAAATTCTTTTTGAAAGGCGTTCCGTCGATAGCGAGCATCTTCTTGTCGATCTTAACTTGATCGGTAACTTCCATACCGATAACGGCGGGAGCCAAGATGTTGTTTACGTTTTCGACCGCTTTCAAGGTACCTTTACCGAGGTATCTCTTCTTATCGCCGTCGCGGAGTTCCAACGCTTCGCTTTCACCGGTAGAGGCGCCCGAAGGAACGATCGCGCGACCTTTGATACCGTTTTCGAGCAATACTTCTACTTCTACGGTAGGATTGCCACGACTGTCAAGAACTTCTCTTCCATGAACATTTACGATTTTTGCCATTTTAATATTCTCCTTTTTGAAATAATATTTACTTTTATGCGATTGAATCCACTCGGATTTACTTCGTACTTTTCTATTTTATAATAAATAAGGAAAATAGTCAATCACTTATTAAAAATCTATAAAATATTGTGAAGCAAAACTTGTCGTAGAAGAATAGCGTCGTAAAAGGTTTCCCACCCAAACGTAGAGTCGACTAAAAAGGCGAGCAATTCTCACATTATAGAAAGCACCTGACTTTTATCAACTTTTCGGGAAAGATAGGGCTTTTTATTATTTCTATTGACAAAATCCCCCTTTTGTGCGATACTTTCTTTGACAAATCAAAGGAGCCTTTTATGGAAAGCATACAAGAATTATTCAAAATCGGCAACGGTCCTTCTTCTTCCCACACTATCGGACCAAAGAAAGCGGTGGAATACTTTCTGAATAACGGCAAAAACTACGATTTTATTAGAGTCACTCTTTACGGCTCGCTCGCGTTGACGGGCAAAGGTCACCTTACCGACCATATAATACACGAGGTATTAGACTCTTATCGCCACGAGGTAGTCTTTGACAAGCACACGGCGACCGAACACCCCAACACTCTTATATGCGAAGGATTCAAAAATAACGCCCTAATACAGCGGACTATGTTTATCTCAATTGGCGGCGGTAGCATAAGAGTTCAAGGCGAAGCGCCTGTCGTACCGCAAACCGTCTATCCGCACAACACCTTTGGCGAGATCAAAGATTATTGCCTATCTAACGACATAAGTTTAAGCGAATACGTTTTTAGGTTCGAAGGCGAAAAGATACGGATATATTTGAAAAAAGTCTACGAAACTATGATGGCGGCGATAAATCGCGGATTAAACGCCGAGGGCGTACTTCCCGGCGTTTTGAAGATAGAGCGAAAAGCGAAAAGAATGTACAACGCGAGTAAGACAATACAAAACAGAATGTGTTCTTACGCATACGCCGTTTCCGAAGAAAACGCTTGCGGCGGCGTTATAGTCACCGCGCCTACTTGCGGGGCGTCGGGCGTTCTACCCGCCGTAATAAAGTACACTATAGAAAAGCTCGATCCGCCCGTCGATAAGATAATCGAAGGTCTTGCGGTAGCGGGGATAATCGGCAACGTCGTTAAAACCAACGCGTCAATCTCGGGCGCGGAAGCGGGTTGTCAAGCCGAGGTGGGCACCGCTTGCGCTATGGCGGCGGCATTCTACACCTACGTAAACGATTTCAGTATCCCTCATATCGAACAAGCGACCGAAGTCGCGCTTGAACACCACTTGGGAATGACCTGCGATCCTATAATGGGTTACATTCAAATACCTTGCATTGAGCGCAACGCGGTAGCGGCGATGAGAGCGGTAGACGCTTTTATTTTGGCTACTCTATTAGACCCCAAAGACCAAAAGATAACTTTGGATATGATTTGCGCGACCATGCTCGAAACAGGTAAAGACCTAACGAGCGTATATCGCGAGACCTCTCAAGGCGGTTTGGCGAAGTATTACAAAGTGGAAGAATAGCGACCTCTCCGCAATTTAACAAAGAGGATATATTTAGCGGCGAGGCAATTCAAAGCGGCGCATTGACGGCGAATTAAGGCAAAAACGCCAAAAATATCTAAACTTTTTGAAAAAAGTGATGAAAAACTCTTGCCAAGCCGCATAAAATATGATATATTAATACAGTCAATCACGCGGGAGTGGCTCAGTGGTAGAGCGCTGCCTTGCCAAGGCAGATATCGCGGGTCCGAATCCCGTCTCCCGCTCCAATTTTTTATATACGGCACCATGGCCAAGTGGTAAGGCGTGGGTCTGCAAAACCCTTATTCCTCAGTTCAAATCTGAGTGGTGCCTCCAAAAAGAGTCGCAAAAGCGGCTCTTTATATTAGCCGAAGTGGCGGAATGGCAGACGCAAGGGATTTAAAATCCCTCGTAGGCAACTATGTGCGGGTTCGAGTCCCGCCTTCGGCACCATTACAAAATAAGACGAACTTATAAAAAGAGTTCGTCTTTTTTTATTTCTTAAAATATTTGGTGATGTTCAATAAAAATCCCTTATAGTGATCTTATTGCTCATTAACGATTTCATAGTAATTCGACACAATGAAATTGGAACAATTATATAAATTTTATTTAATTTTATTTGGTTATTTATCCTGTGACATTTAATTCAACAAGTTTAGTTTATCAACCAAATATTATTAGGCGGCTAACACAATGTATCAAATCTAAAAAATCAAAATGTTTATTGACATTTATATTTCACAAATTTATAATATTGTAGACTGGTTTTTGTTTTATTTAAAGATTAACCAATTAATTAAATATTTTTTATAAAAAGGAGATAGCAAATCATGAACAAGTTTTATATGTTGATAATAGCGACACTAATCGTTTTCTTATTGACAATTTGTGCTACTGCTTGTGGTGCTGGCGATACTGTCGAAGATTCTATTTCGTCGACTTGCATAATCACTTTTTATTCAAACGGCGGCACGGGAGCAATGGAACCAGAAAAGGTAGTGAAAGGAGGCACTTTTGTTCTTCTTGCAAATGAATTCAATGCGCCGACAGGACAGATGTTTAAATGTTGGTTGGTAGGCACGGAGGAAAAATTGCCTGGACAAAAAGTAACCATTGAAAGTGATACTATAATCGGAGCAATATGGCAACCAATAAGTACGCAAGGAGAGACAAACAAAAACGATTATGGATTCTCATATACAATAAGTTATGATGCAAATGGAGGCAGCGGCACCATTGACCCGACAATAGTTGAGTATGGAGCAACTTATGCCCTTCCTGAGTGCACATTTTTAGCGCCTGAGGAGAAAATTTTTAAAACGTGGGAGATTGATGGCGAAGAAAAAAGTGTTGGCTATTCATTTGTAGTTTCAGGAGATGTAAGCATTAAAGCACTTTGGAAAGATATTGATACTGCACCTATTATTCTAGTTAACGACTATTCTAAAGGCGTAAGCTTGAGTAGCAACTCTTATGATATAGAAACGCCTGATTCGGAAAACTTAAAAATGGATTCAACGAGCTCAACTCATAAATTTAAAATTGCAAGTATATCCGGAGTTGAATTATATCGATTATATGTATTTCATAAAAGTTCCGTAGACGTTAATGTCGAAGTGACTTATTCGTATTCAAACTCATCAATTAGAACTGTGCAAGATGCTCAAACAAAACTTATCAATGCCGTGTCTTCATACGGAAAAAGCAGTACATCAAGCGATACCATAAACACTTCTATCAGTATTATGCAGGGAACAGGCGAAAAAAGTAAATGGCAACAGCAGTATTCTGGTACAATAGGATATAGTATAACAAATGGTTGTACATATAACAATGCCCAGGAACTAACACGTCAATCAACTGGGTATATTAGTCAGTCTGAAGAAGAAATCACCAATAAATCCCTTATTATTACTGCAGATTATAACAACTGCGCTCTAGGGTATTATCGAGTATCGATTAAAGGCGATGCGACGATATACGAGATAGTGGAAATTGATTATTTAAGCAAGCAAATCAGTAGTAGTTATTATATTGATTATGATTATTCCAGCCTTTATCTTGATTTGGACAAAAGCGATACAAATAACTTCGATGTCGGAAATATAATCAAAGATACATGTGATTTATCAAAAGACGATATCAAAATGCTTTATGAGAACGTTATGACGAGAAAAGCAGATTTTCTCTCATCACGTCTTATGAAATCGGTTTCGTTTAATCTAAATGACGATATAGGTTCTAAAGCAAGTTGTTCGTCAACAGGGAAAGAGGTGATGTGTAATGATAAATATGGAGAACTTCCGACGCCGTATAGAAACGGACATAAGTTTACAGGGTGGATTGATTCTAACGGACAATCAATAAATGCACAGTCTACTGTAACTAAAGAGACTGATCATTCTCTATTTGCCACATGGCAAGCCAATTTGTCGCAAACGTATACAATAGATGAAGTAACATTACATGGGTGGGCAAATGATCATACATTAGCTGGCTACTCCGCTACTTTCACACAATTAGATTTGGAATATATTAAAGCAAACAATATGACTGCAACTATCAGTTTTTCATTTCATATAACTGAAAAAATCGATTGTTATCAAGTATTTGCTATTGCCAGTGATGCATTCTATCAAACAGCTTCTGGAAAACTTATAGGCCAAGCCACTTTTGAGGATTGTTTTTACTTAGATCAAAAAATCGAGACGAATAATACCAAGCCAAGAGAAAGGGATTATTCAGGAAGTGTTAATATCGCGGCTAGCAGGTTTAAGAATAACAAATTTTATTTTTACCTTGGGGAACAAGGGGCTTTAGAAAACGAATGGATAGCAAATAATGTTACTATTACTGTGACATTTTCGTAAACCTCAATAACATAATAAAGGCTTATAATAAATAATCAGTAAAATCTTTCTAATCAAGATTTAATAACATTCTAGACATATAATATAAAGAAAAAGGGAACTTTTTTCTCTAAAAAGGTTCCTTTTTTACTATAATATGGTATTATGCTATTAGTATAAATTAAGCATATAGGAGCGGGTTATATGAAAATCGAATTCGACGTGTTTTTAACTCATATACGATTGTACGTCAACGATGAACTTATCGAGGATCTTAGGATTGACGACGATGACGTTTCATCCAATTTAAGACCGAGCAATTTACCCGAAGCACGGCTACACGGTTACAGCAAAGCCGATATAGTTGAAAACGTTGTTGAAAACTGTTTGGCTTGCTACGAAGAAGATTTGGCTTACGACACAAACGGGAAAATGGTTTGCGTTTACGGCGAAGATTTCCCCGAAGGCGGCAAGGAAGTCGACGTATCCATCTTTTATCAACCATTAAAACAAGCGATTCTGGAATTTGTAGAGTTACCTGAAAAAGAGATGGAAAAGAAGGAACAACGCGGCTAAAATCTTCATTATAAAGAAACGAATAATACGCTTTTTGACCCAAACGAAAAGCATTTTTCGACGCGTCAATCCAACCCCGAAAGAGAGGCTTGAATATTCAAGTCGGCAAACGATATGAATCGTAGTTCATACTTTGATAAGTAGTGTTACGATATTTAAAAAAATATAGTTTTAGGTGGATAATATGCTTAATTTTCTTTTAGACCAAGAATTACCCGAACAAATAAGTAATACTTTTATTTGGTTTATAAACCAAGGCAGCAAATTGTGGCGGGATTATTTCAACGAGCTTTACGTATTGTCCGACGAAGAAGGTCAACTTTTAACCGACCAATTACCCGAAAAAAGGAAGGCTCTTATCGAGGAGGGAATAAAATCCTTTCCCAATAAAGAATACGTTAAACTTGTTGAAACGCTACTTACTACGTTAGACAAAGACTTGGAAAAAGCAAACTTTTTTTCTCTTTATCCCGATTACCATTTAGATTCGATAAACGCGTCCCTTGATTGTTACAGCACGGTAGGCGCTCACTCGTATATAGATACTCTTATTTTCGACGCGATAGAAGATATCAATAGAGACGTGATATTGGATAAATACAAGCCCTTTTTAGATAAACAGGCGAACGCTCTACTTGAATATGAGGACGAGGTTGAAATGCTATGGGATAACGTTTATTATTTCGTTATAGGTGACGAGCCGCGCTTGTATTATTTCAGCGATTTGATCGAACGCAAAAGATAATTTTGACTATTTCGAATAAAATAATATAAAACCGTTAGAGAGAGGAAGAAGGCTACTTCTTCTCTTTTTCTTCTTTGCGATAAGGGCATTTTGCGCTGCAAGAGGAACAACCTGAGCAAGACTTACCCTTACGGCGGGAAATGATCATAAAAACTATCGCGGTAAGAACGCATACCGTAACCGCGACTATAACGAGAATAGTCGGAATATTGAGAGTTGAAAGAATTAGGTTTGTCATAGTTTTTTATTGCTTCGCGTTATGGGTCGCTTTTTAATCACTATTACTGCTTCGCGTTAGGGAATATTTTTCTTTTTATTCACTACTACTGCTTCGCGTTAGGGGATATTTCGACACGCGACAAGTCGCGGCTCAATATGACGTACTTGTACCCAAACGCGAACGCAGTGATCCTTCGAGAAAACCATAAAGGTTTTCGAGAAAGAGGAACGACCGAGCATAAGTGAAGTTGACAATGCTTTGTCAACGAATAAAAGCGAAAGTCGTGACGAGCCCTCGTAGTCGAAACATCTCTTCCGCATTTCTACGTCTTTCTACTGCTTCGCGTTAGGGGATCCCTCGACGTTACTCGGGATGACGTACTTTTACTTTTTAATAGGTGATCCTTCGGATCGTAACAGGCTTCGCTCGGATTGTTTTTTCGTCATGTTGAGCGCAGTCGAAACATCTCTTCCGATTTTGGGTTTAATCACTCACCGTTGGCGAATAAATACTTTTTAGTCGTTTATGCACTTGTTTAAATAACTTCTCTCACCAAACGCCGAAGATAAGACCGATAAGGCTGACAATTCCTGCGAATATCCAAGCGATAACGCATTGGAAAACTATGCAGAAAATAGACCACTTAAAGCCGAGTTCGCGGCGAATAGATGTTATAGCCGCCACACAAGGTGTATATAACGTACAGAAAACCAAGAGCGAAAACGCGGCGCAAGGGGATATAAGCCCCAATAATACGTCTACTCCGCCCAAGACTTCCAACGTAGATACGACGCTTTCCTTCGCCATAAATCCCGTTATAAGCGCGGTTACTATTTGCCACTTGCCAAAGCCCAACGGATAGAAAACGGGCGCGATAAATCCCGCTATTTTCGCGAGAATACTATCCGCGGAATCTTCCGCCATTTGGAAACCGAAGTCCAAAGTATTAAGAAGCCATATAACTATCGAGGCGATTAATATCACCGTAAACGCCCTCTTCAAAAAGTCTTTCGTCTTATCCCAAAGAAGAAGAAAAACGTTTTTAGGCGACGGCAAACGATAGTTAGGCAATTCCATAACGAAGGGAACTGCTTCGCCTTTGAATACGGTCACTTTAGATATCAAAGCGACCAATACCCCGACGAACATTCCTATAAAATACATTCCTATCATAACTAACCAAGCGAGTTTCCCGAAAAACGCGCTCGACAAAAACGCGTAGATAGGCAATTTCGCCGAACAACTCATAAAAGGCGTCAAAAGAATGGTCATTTTTCTATCCCTTTCGGAAGAAAGCGTCCTCGTTGACATTACGCCGGGGACGGTACAACCGAAGCCTATAAGCATAGGGACTATACTCTTACCCGACAAACCTAACTTACGCAAGAGTTTGTCCATAACGAAAGCCACTCTCGCCATATAACCGCTGTCTTCGAGCAAAGATAAAAAGAAAAACAGCACCACGACTATAGGTATGAACGAAAGCACCGTTCCCACGCCTTGGAATATGCCTTTCAATACGAGCGACTGAACGATAGGATGAACGTTCCCTCTCGCGAATGCCGCCGCAACGAGATTAGAGAGCGCGTCTATACCCAATTCAAGCCCCATTTGCATATAGTAGCCGATTACCCTGAAAGTAAGGAAGAACACGGCTGCCATTATCAAAACGAACGCGGGGATAGCGGTATATTTGCCCGTCAATATCCTATCTATCTTTTGAGAACGCACGCGCTCTTTACTTTCGTGAGGTTTTTTAACGCAGCCCGAACACAGTTTGGAGATGAAAGAATAACGCATATCCGCCATAGCCGCCGCTCTATCCAAACCGCGTTCCTTTTCAAGCTGAAGGATGACGTGCTCAACCATTTCCAACTCGTTTTCGTCTAAATTGAGTTTTTCGCGGACGAGATGGTCGCCTTCAACGAGTTTTGAAGCCGCAAAACGCACGGGCAACCCCGCCGCTTTGGCATGGTCTTCGATTAGGTGCATAATACCGTGTAAACAGCGGTGAACCGCGCCCCCGTTGTCGTTTTTGTCGCAAAAGTCGGTACGCCCCGGGCGTTCCTGATACTGTGCTACGTGTAAAGCGTGACTTATCAATTCGTCTACGCCCTCGTTCTTTGCGGCGGAAATGGGAATAACGGGAATTCCCAAAAGGCTTTCCATCGCGTTTACGTCTATAAAACCGCCGTTACCTCTCACTTCGTCCATCATATTGAGCGCCAAAACCATTGGCACTTCCAGTTCCATCAACTGCATGGTAAGATAGAGATTGCGCTCTATGTTGTTGGCGTCCACAATATCTATTATACAAGTGGGTTTACTGTCTAAAATGAATTTACGGGAAACGATTTCCTCTTCCGAATACGGTGATAACGAATATATGCCGGGAAGATCTGTTATAAGCGCGTCGGTCTTCCCTTTTATTTTTCCGCTCTTTTGGTCGACGGTAACGCCGGGGAAATTTCCGACGTGTTGATTTGCGCCAGTCAAACAGTTGAACAACGTGGTCTTACCGCAATTTTGATTGCCCGCCAAAGCAAAAGTTAGCGGCGTACCATCGGGAAGTGGATCTTCGTCGGCTTTCGAGTGATACTTACCGCCTTCGCCGAGACCGGGGTGTTCAACCTCGGAAACGCTTTCTTCGGTAGGTGTTACGACGCTCTTTTCGTGGGGCGCGGAAACCTCTATCTTTTCGGCGTCGGCGACTCTCAAAGTAAGTTGATAACCGTGAATGGAAAACTCTATGGGATCCCCAAGCGGCGCGAATTTTTCCAAAACTATTTCCGCCGTAGGGATTAGCCCCATATCCAAAAAATGCTGTCTTATTGCGCCTTCCCCGCCTACCGAAGTGATAGTGGCGGCGCTACCTATCGCCAATTCGCTTAATTTCATAATCCGTCCTTAAATATAACGATATTATATACTTTATAACCCCAAAAAGCAAGTATAAGGTAAAAGATAATGGATTATTGATTATAGGAATTATTTATCATGTAAAGAGTAAGTTGCTTATACCATATTTTTATTTGCTTTTCTACGCATTGAATAAATGATATCGTCTTTTTAATACTTATTCGTCATGTTGAGCTTGTCGAAACATCTCATCCGATTTACGTTTAACTGTTTACCTCTGCTTCGCTTTAGGGGATCCCTCGACGTTGCTCGGGATGACGTACCATTTTTACTCGTCATGTTGAGCGAAGTCGAAATATCTCATCCGATTTACGTTTAACTGTTTACCTCTGCTTCGCGTTAGAGGATCCCTCGACGTTGCTCGGGATGACGTACCATTTTTACTCGTCACGTTGAGCTTGTCGAAACGTCCTTCTTTTTCTATATAATTAATATAAGCAAACTACTCTTCTAATCGCTCAATCGTATTTTATAAAACGATATCGTTTTATTTGCTTTTAGTCTTACGCGGTGATATAATGTTTTCCGCCGGTACAAGAAAATGATTGCAACTTCGATAATCGCTGGCGTCACGTTTTTATTATTGACGCTATCCGTCGTATTCGTCCCGACGGTAAGAATCAAAAATATAAAAATAGGTCCGTACTGGATCGTCGCGCTACTCGGCGCGATAGTTTTGTTAGTTACGCGCCTTGCACCCATAGAAGCGGTAGGAAAATCCTTTATCAGCGATTCGGCGGTAAACCCTCTTAAAATCCTCGTTTTGTTCTTCTCGATGACATTCCTTTCGGTATATCTCGACGAGGTGGGGCTCTTTAAGTATCTCGCAAAGAAAGCGGTCGACGTAGCGGGTAACAGTCAATACTCGCTATTCGCGATATTTTATTTTTTGACTGCTTTGCTTACGATTTTTACAAGCAACGACGTTGTGGTTTTAACGCTTACCCCTTTTATTTGCTTCTTTTGCAAAAACACGAAAATCAATCCTATCCCGTTTTTGGTCGGCGAATTTGCCGCGGCAAACACCTATTCGATGGCGTTGATAATAGGCAATCCTACGAATATCTTTTTGGCGACTTCGGCAAATATCGGCTTCGTCGATTATTTCAAAGTTATGGCTCTGCCGACTCTTGCGGCGGGAATCGTTGAATTCGCCGTCATATCTCTGATATTTCATAAAAGTTTACGCTCCGCGCCCGAGAAACAACCGGTTTCCTGCGAGATTGAAAGCAAAATTGACCTCGTTTTCGGCGGTGGCATCTTGGGGATATGTTTGATATTCTTGGTAATATCGGGTTATATAAACGTTCAAATGTGGTTGGTTTCCGCGATATGCGCGGCTGTTTTGTTAGTATTTGCAATAATCAGACGCCTTTCTAAAAGCAAAGACAAGCGACTAGAGCGCTCGCTCGTTCGCCTTCCCTGGCAACTTATCCCCTTTGTGCTTTCAATGTTCGTTATAGTCGTCGCTCTTCAAGAACAAGGGGTAACCGATAAGATTTGCGCGTTGCTCGGCGATAAATACGTGGTATTCGCTTACGGCTCGGCTTCATTCCTATCCGCAAACGTGATAAACAATATCCCTATGAGTATGCTATTCTCCGCCCTACCCGTATCTCTCGCTCGCGCAGACTATTTACGGGCAATATACGCAAGTATAGTCGGCAGCAATTTAGGCGCGTTTTTAACGCCGTTAGGCGCGTTAGCGGGTATAATGTTCACCGAACTTACGTCAAGATACGAGGTCAAATACGGGTTTAAGGAATTCGTCCGCTACGGAATTATTACTTCGATACCCACTCTCGCCGCCGCTTTGATCGTGCTGTTTTTCTTGGTTTAAAAATAAGCATAGAGTTAATGCTAATCTATTTAATCCTTAGTCGGCTTATTATAACGAAAACGGGCGCTAATGCGTCCGTTTTCGCGTTTGATTTTACTTTAAGATAGCGTTTCCCGTCAAGCGTTAAGAAGATAAGCATACCCTATCCTACCAACGCCCACGACCGATATTACATCAAGAATTGCTTATCGTTCAGCAAAATACAAATGACGTCGATCCAGTTCAAAATCCATGCCCAACCGACAAAGAGATAAACGAGGAAAACGATGATATTGAGGGCGGTAGCCTTTTTCAAAACAACAGCCAAACGAAGGATAACTTCAAAGAGCCAACCAACGAAGGGGATTATCAAAAGGATACAGCGAACAATTTTGCTCAAACCGTTAAACCATTTAACAAAGCCGTCCATATTCTACACTCCTTATAAAGATTTTTGGATATTATTATTTTACTATCATAATATGATTTTTGCAACTATTTTAAGCCATTCTTTTGCAAAATTCGACTACCGTTATTCGTAAAAATAATTCGAAAACAAGCCTTTTAGTTTGATTAGACGCTCCCTTTATGTTACAATAAGACGAGGTGCATTATGATAATCTATTTCAGCGGTACGGGTAACAGTAAACATATTGCTAAACTTTTAGCGAATTCTTTGAACGACGAGATCGTTGATATCTCGACCTTTACGAGAAAAGGCGAGGTCGCGACCTTCGTTTCGGCAACCCCCTACGTCTTGGTCGTACCCGCATACGCGTCTTATATTCCGCTCTTCGTTGAAAAATTCATTATCGATAGCACGTTTACGGGAAACGAGAATTTCTACGTCGTTATGACCTGCGGTTCTGTGATATCGTCGGGCGGCGTTTCGATGAAAATCAAACCCGTTTTGCAGGATAAAGGTCTTGTTTACAAGGGCATAAAGCAAATAAGAATGCCTGAAAACTTTATTACGATGTTCGCTGCGCCGAGCAAAGAAACGGCTGAAAAGATAGTAGCGAAAGCGGAAAGCAAATTGCCCGCAGTAATCGAAATAATCAGTAGTGGCAAAAACTTTTCGAGAGCCTCTTTCCCTTCCTTCTTTACCTTTATCGAAAACCCTATATTTTATAAGTACTTCGTTAACGACGTTTCCTATTACGTCACCGACGAATGTATTTCTTGCGGAAAATGCGAGAAAGTTTGTCCGTTAAGCAACGTTCAAATGATCGACGGTAAACCCGTTTGGAAAGGCAACTGCACCCAATGTATGGCGTGTATCTCGTCTTGTCCCAAAAACGCAATCGAATACGGCAACAAGACTAAAAAGAAAAGAAGGTACCGTTTAGATTAACGCCTTCTCTTCTACCATTTCTATTTTTATTCCGCTTTAATAGTTTTACTCGAAAACCTTTCGTTCGCTTTTAAAAGAAACGATCACTTCGGCTTAAAAAGTATTCCAGTTTTAGAGTTCTTCGACTCTATTCTACGCAACGAAAAACCGTCAAGAGAGTTCAGTCGTTCTTCATAAGTTCGACGTTGTATTTTCTTATCATTTCGTTAGCCCGTTTATTGAAGTCGCCGTAATTAGAGGTGACGAAATCCACTTGAAATACGGGGGCTGCCCGCAGGTTGCGATAGAAGTTTTCGCTATCAAGAAGTTCAAGATTGTGTTTAGAAGCGATTTTCAAAAGCGAAGTACCGCCTACGTCCGCGAAAAAGTCTTTAGCCGACTTGAACGACAGCGCGGCTTGCGTTTGGTTTACGCTTAATTTATCTTTATTTGCCCCGCTCGACAAAATACTCTCGCAATTATCGTCGATGCACTTCGTCAAGGTCTTAACGTTCGAGCGGTCGTGCCATTCGTTCAACGCCACGCTGTCCATATCGTAAAAATAGGGTTTTTCGTTTATTAAGTCCCCTTCGGGGGGGGGAAGAATCATCCATTTTATTATTCCTGTCGATAGAGGCGGAAAAAGCGTCGTGCGAACCCAAAAATGCCAAATCTATAAAGCGAGGGTTGACCGTAGTAACGTTTTCGATATCCGCGATGGTAACGAGAGTCAAATTATCGCCGTCGGGATTCGTAACGCTTAACGAACGCGGCGCGAATAGTACGGTCGCAAATACACTAGCGGCGACCACCAAAACCGCGATAACTATTACAAACACTTTTAGAAACTTTTTTTATACTTCTTCCCCTTTTGTGCGACGAAATCGTCGGCTTCTAGACTAACGCGATAAACTACTCTTAGCCCTCATCGGCGGGCTCTATAGGTTTCTTGACAAACCACTTACGAGGAATGGCAAATCCCGCGTCAACGGGCAAATTGACCTCGCAAGAGAATACGATGATTATCATCATAATAAAGAACGTAGGCGCAAAAAACGCTACGTCGACAAGCCCATACCCCTCGAACAATAGCATTGACGCCGCCAAATAAACGACTCGCTTATCGGCTCTCAATAGATAAAACGCGCGATATCTTTGGAACGTCCATAAAGCGTAAATGATAAACCCGAAAACGCCCATCATCGCGGCGACCTGCAAGGGACTGCAATGGAACCACAAAGGCGTGTAACCGTCGTTTATTTTAGTACCCATCATATAGTCCCAACCGCAACCGAAAATAGGATGCGACTTAAACGCCGCCCAACCTGCGGGGTATTCGAATTCCAACCTGCCATTGGAAGAAAGCCCCATCGCGAATCTATCGCCTAAGGCTTTGAATATCTTGTCAGACTGCCATAAAGCGACCGCAAGACCTATGAAGATCACTACGCAAATCGTTATCCCGAACGCTTTTTTGTTTGGGGTGACCGCCATAGTATAAAGTAATATCGCGGGTAAAGCTAAAAGAACGACGAATATCGAGCCTCGCGAGCCTGTCGAAAGTAATATCGCGAATTCAGCCATTGAAAGAATTGCAAACAACGGCGTCCATCTACCCTTCTTCACGCAATAATAAAACGCGGCGGGTATCGTGAAAGTGTACATCGCGCCCACGTTGTTGGGGCCGCCCCAGCCGAGTTCGTGTGTTTTAAGCCTAATAGCCTCGATAATTGCGTCCATAGATCCACAAGACGCGTAGAAAAACAGCATTTGCGCGCTTATCAATACGCCGACGGCTATGAGGTTTTTCAAAACGTAAGTAGGTAGTTCCTTTTTATCTTCCCGACCGTAGTTGCTCGCCATAAAGAAGGAATATACCGCGCCTATCAAAAGGATTATCGCAAAGGCTAATATCACTACCACGGGTTTTTCATGTTGCCTTGTTATACCGCCGATAGCGAAAGGAACGGAAAACAGCAACAGGAAAAAGTTTTGACCTTTGATATTTTTGAGCGACAAAATCTTCCAAGCCATCTTTTTACGATAACGGATCGTTTGGAATACAACGCCGACGAGCAAGGGCAAAAGCAAAAACAAAAGCCACCAATAGTCGTTCAACGCGTGTCTACCGCTTGAAATAATAAAGGTAAATTGAAAGAAAAAAGTCAAAAGCGTTTTATTCGAATCGCCGAAATACAAAGGTAGAGCGCAAAGTAACGCAAGCACGCAAAGCATTGCCGCCCAAGCCTTAGTCGCCCAACCGACAAAAACGATCAAAGTAGCAAGCCAAATAAAATTTTCGCTTACCGAAAAGTCGTATATTTTTTTCAAAATCTTTCCTGCTTTTTCTTTCATATCTCACCTGATTGTATAAAATAGTATATCATTACGCGCGTCGTAATGTCAATACGGGGCGGAAAATTAAAGCTCATTTAGCAAAAAATCGAAAACTTGTTTTATACTTGTAAAGACGTTTTGGGTATAATCTCGCGCCTTATCAATTGCGTCGTCTTCGGGGGATAGATCGGAATATACGTAAACGCATTTGAGCCCCGCTCTTACCGACGGGATTATATCCGATCGTATATCGTTTCCCGTATATACTGCGTTTGTTTTATCGATACCGAACCTCTCTAAAGAGCGTTCGAAAAACTCGGGGCGGGGCTTACAATATCCGACTTCGGACGAGAGCGATATGCCGTCGAAAAAATCAAATATACCTAACAATCGCATTTCTTTGTAGGTGAAACAGGTTTGAGCGTTGGATATTAAATAGACGCGAGCGCCTTTTGCTTTTAAGGCGGTCAACCCCGCGGAAACACCTTCATATAACGAGAGAAACAAGCGGCTTTTCTCGCGGAAAAAGTCGCAAAACGATGTAAGGGTCTCATCGTCTAAATCTCGGTAAGGCGTGAAACACTCTTTGAAAACCCGTCTAACGTCAACGTCTCGGTCGCCTTCCGTCAAAGCTTTACATTTTTTAAGATAGACTTTCCAAAAATCAAACTTTCTTCCCGCCAAGCGTTCCGCCTCTTTCGATATAAGCCTTCTGAATCTCTTATCGTTTTCGTCGGTATGGATATCGACGAGAGTGCCGTATAAATCGAATACAAAATCTTTCATTATTAGTATTTTCTTTCGTTCGTTTATAAAAATTACGTGAGAATTTACGATATGTATATTCTCACGTTTAACAAAGGTTGATTAAGTAATCAAGGAATCATTCTAAAACAAGGTCGTAATAGTAATTGGCTTGTCCGCCGAAATAAGTCATTACGTCGAGATCGGGGAACGCGTCTTCCAATCTTTCTTTTACCGCTTCGAGTTCGCCTTCGTCCACGTCCTTACCGTAGTACAACGACAATACGTCCATATCGTCCCCGCCGAGTTTACCGACGAGATCGACTAACACGTTAGCTATATCGTCGCCTTTGACGAGTATCTTTTTATCGGATAAACCTATAAAATTGCCTTCCTTTACTCTAATACCGTCGATAGAAGCGTTCCTCACGGCGCGAGTCAAAGTCCCGCAAACGATATTATTAAGTACTGCGGACATATTCTTAACGTTATCTTCCGCGCTCAACGTGGTATCGAATTCGGTTATCGCGTTCAAACCGCTCTGAACGTTTACGGTAGGCATAACGAAGCAAGGCTTTTCAACAAGTTCGGTCGCTTGGTTCGCCGCTAACGTAATATTCTTATTGTTGGGGAATATTATGACGTTATCCGCGTTTATACGCTTTATCGAATTTATAAAGTCTTCAACGCTCGGATTCATACTTTGACCGCCCTCGACGATAAAGTCCGCGCCTAAGCCGGAATACAAACGCTTATAACCGTCGCCCGAACATACCGCGATGATACCCAAAGGCTTTCTTTCTCTCGCTCTCTTTGCGAGAAGCTCGCGGTTTTGAATTAGCATATTCTCGATTTTCACTTTATCCAGTTCGCCCAATTCGACGGCATATTGCAAAGCTTTGCCGGGGGTGTTGGTATGTACGTGAACTTTTACGAGAGAAAGGTCGCCGATGCAGATAAGGCTATCGCCCAGTTTGGACAATTTATTTTTAAGTTTTTCAATGTCCGCGACGGTGGTTTGCGGATAAAGATTGGTTATGAAAAACTCGGTGCAATAGGCAAACTTTATTTCGGTAAGATCGTCGTCGTCAAGATCGGCTTCCTCTTCTTTTACCTCGACCGCCACTTCTTCGATAGGCTCGTTTTTAAGAACTTTCAACCAGCCTTTCAAAACGCACATCAAGCCGTAACCACCCGCGTCAACTACGCCCGCCTTTTTGAGAACGGGGAGCATTTCGGGTGTGCGGGACAAGATATTTTCGCCAACCGAGATTATCTTTTCCATAAACGACTCGAAAGTGTCTCCGCGTGAACAGCAGGAAGGCGCTTCTTCGGCGATAACTCTTATAACCGTTAAGATAGTACCCTCTTTTGGCGTATTGACCGCGCCGTATGCGACTTTCGCGCCTTTCTTAAACGCAGCCACGAAATCTTTGGGGACGAGAATATCCTTTTCGGAAAGAGCCGAGCAAAAGCCCGATAGTATTTGACTTAAAATAACGCCGCTGTTACCGCGCGCCCCCGTCAAAGACGCGGTCGCAATAGTCTTCGCGATCTCTCTTATATCGTCGGTATCGCCCAAAGCGACCAAGGCTTTTACGGCGGTACGGATCGTCATACTCATATTCGTGCCGGTATCTCCGTCGGGAACGGGAAAAACGTTTAAGGAGTCTACCGTCGCTCTGTTCGCTTCGAGGTTCTTGCAACCGCCGACGAACAAGTTTATTAAAATTTTACCATCTATACTTTTATACATAATGATTATCTATACTCTCACGCCCAATACGTTTACGTTGACGGCGTTCACGACCATACCCGTAAACTCTTCCACCGAATACTTGACGGCGGAACGCAGGGATTCGCTGACCGCTTCTACGTTGACGCCCTCTTTGAACAAAACGTAAAGGTCAATATATATGTTATGGTCTATGCAAGTAACCTTAACGCCTTTGGTATTCTTATCCGAACGGAAAAGTTGCGCCAAAGCGTCGGTGACTCTTCTCGAAACCAAATCCACCACGCCGTAGCACTCCGAAGCGATTCTATTGGCGACTACGACCACCGCTTCGTCCGAAACAGTGATCTTGCCGAATTTATTACTCGTCTTAACTGCCATAACCCAATTCTATTAGTTCTATAACTTCTTTATTTACATATTAAAGCAAATGCGTTTCGCATTTACCCTATAATAATATACTATATTCCAATTAATTTTGCAAGGTTTTTAATCACCTGAAACGAAAAGAAGTTAAAAAATTTGATTTTCCTTGTAAAAAAATAAAAAAGTTGATTATTTTTTCTTGCCTAATTTGTTTTTCCGTGTTAAAATATCAAAGTTATCAAATCATCGGAGGTGTTATTATGTCAAGAGTATGCAGCGTTTGCGGAAAGGGCAAAATGAGTGGCAATTTAGTCAGTCACAGTAACCGCAAGACTCCTCACCTTTGGTCCGCTAACGTCCAAAAGGTCAAAGTAGTCAGCGAGAACGGAACCGTTTCCTCGAAGTACGTTTGTTCCAGATGTCTTCGTAGCGGTAAAGTTGCGAGAGCGACCAAGTATTCCGATTAATCATTATTATTGCTTTTAACCAGTTGGGGCAAGCGAAAGTTTGCCTTTTTTGGTATTTATAAATATTTCGCTTTCCGCTTGTAATCAACGGTTTTTTATTGTATAATAGAGTCATCAATCAAAGGAAACGGTAAGATGAGACATTTCTCCATTAACAGTTTCGACGGTACTCCCATTTTCGTTAGAGTATGGGACGACGTCTTAGAACCTAAAGGCGTTGTGCAGATAGCCCACGGTATGTGCGAACATAGCGGTCGTTACGACGAGTTCGCCTCTTTTTTGGAGAAAAACGGCTATATCGTCTTCGCCGACGATCATCGTTGTTACGGGCAAACCGAGAATATCGACGATATCGGCTATCATCAAGGCGAGATTTTCGAGGACACTCTTTCCGATCTTATTTTCTTAAACAAGCGTTTTCAACAGGAATACTCTTTACCCGTCGTTTTGTTCGGTCACAGCTACGGCAGTTTTCTTTCGCAAGCCTTTTTAGAGAGAGGGTGCAAAGTCAACGGCGTGATATTGGCGGGTACCGCTTATATGGGTAAAGCGCTTCCCTTTTTAGGCTACGTTTTCGCTTCCCTACTTCCCAAAAAATTGAAGCCGGCGTTCATATTGAAAATGAGCGACCTTCTCTTCGACGGCGCGTATAAACCCGAAAGAGGGCCTTCCCTTTGGACGAGTTCGGACGCGGAAAAGAGAAAAGCCTATCTTGCGGATCCGATGTGCAATATACCGCCGAGCGTAAATTTTTATTATAATATGATGAAGGGGCTTTTGAGCGTAGCAAAAAAAAGCAACCTCGAAAAGATAGACGCCGACACACCCGTAGCCATTTTCTCAGGGCGCGCCGACCCCATCGGCGGGGCTAAATCTTCAAAAGCAAAGTCCCTCTATAATCTTCTTCGAGATAGAGGGGTAAAGAAAGTTCGCCTCTTTATCTACGAAAACGCCCGTCACGAATTGGTCAACGAAAAACAGCGCGATACGTATATGCGGCATATGCTGTCTTTCATAGACTATTGTTTCGATTCGTAATTATTTCGGTCGCATAAGATCGTTTTGAACACTTCTAACGTTACGCCTTTTCGTAACGTTTTTTTATTTCCGCTCATAAACTCTCGTATATGTGCGGAATTGTCGGATTTGCTAAAAAGGATTGCGTAAAAGAAATATACAACGGACTCAAACGTCTCGAATATCGCGGCTACGACTCGGTAGGCGTCGCTTATTTCAACGGCGAATTGAAGACGATAAAGAAGAAAGGTAGAATCGAAAACCTACCTCTACCCGAAGTATGCGACTTCGGCATAGGTCACACTCGCTGGGCGACGCACGGAGAGCCGTCCGACGTGAACGCCCACCCTCACACGTCTATGCACTTCGCCCTCGTCCATAACGGAATAGTGGAAAACTATTCGGAAATAAAGAAGTTTCTCATAAACGAGGGGTTTGACTTTTCGTCGACCACCGATACCGAGGTGATAGTCAAATATATGGAATACCTCTATAAAGGGGACGTTTTAGAATGTTTCAAGGGGCTTTCCGCGTTGAAAGGCAGTTACGCTTTGGCGGTTTTGAATTCGGACTACCCCGACAGAATATTTCTTGCGAAAAAAGAAAATCCTTTGATAATAGGCAAGTGCGAGGGTTATTATTGTTTCGCGTCCGACTCTCCCGCCATAATCGAATATACCGATAAAATATATAAAATGAAAGACGGCGAGGTCGCGGTCGTAAAAAACGACGAAGTGGAACTCTATCAAGACGGGAAACGCAAAAAGATAACGTTCACGAAGACCAAACTGCAAGTTTCGCAAATAGACGTAGGCGGATACTCGTCCTATATGCAAAAGGAAATAGCCGAAGAGCCTTTGGCAATAAAAGCGACCGTCGAAAAACTATACGCGAAAGGTTTGAGTAAAGAGAGTTTATCCGCCATCAAATCGTCGAACTCGGTCGATCTCGTCGGGTGCGGATCGGCTTATAACGCCTGTCTTTACGCAAAATACTTACTCGAAGAAAAGGTCGGATTTTCGGTTTGCTGCGAAACGTCGGGCGAATACCGTTACAAAAAGAAAGCGCCCGCGTCCCTCGTTATAGCGGTAACGCAAAGCGGAGAAACTTCGGATACGATTGGCGCGGTAAAAAGAGCGAAAGAAAAAGGCAGTTACGTTATAGCCGTTACCAACGTACCCGACTCGGACGTAACTCAACACGCGGACGACTCTTTGATTACCTCGGCGGGCGCGGAAATCGCGGTCGCGGCAACGAAAAGCTACGCGACTCAACTCGTCGCCTTACGTTATCTCGCGGAAGAAATCGCGAGGGCGCACGGGAAAAAATTGCCGGCAATGAACGCGCGTAAACTCTATCTATCGGCGAAAACGCTCGTCGACAATTACGCCGAGGTGGAAAAATACGCGCAATACGATTACGGAAACCTCTTTTTTATCGGCCGCTCGGTCGACTATTCATCCGCATTAGAGGGCGCGTTAAAAGCAAAAGAGATAGCGTACGTTCCCTCGGACGCCTGCCCAGCCGCAGAGATAAAGCACGGGCCTTTGGCGATAGTGGACGAAAACACGCTCGTTGTCTGCATATCTACTGTAAAGAGGCTTTCTCAAAAATGTCGTAACGCAATAAGCGAAGTACAGACGCGAGGGGCGAAGGTTTTAGTTATATCCCCTTACGATCTATCTACGGACGAAAGGATATATCTTGATGGAATAAGCGAGGATTTATACCCTATATTATCCGCGATACCTCTTCAACAACTCGCGCTCGCGCTTACGTTAAAAAAAGGACTTGACCCCGACAAACCCCGCCACCTTGCGAAATCGGTAACGGTCGAATAGAGTCAAATCCCAAGCGATTCTTATTTATTAAACAGAGTTTTATATCGCTCTACAAATCTTTTTACTTTGGTTTTACTTGGTAAAAGAGTAAAACGCGAGGACAAGTATTCTTCGGCCTTTTTATAGTCGACGGGGGTTTTCACCTCGCATTCCACTTCATAGTCCACGTAATCGAGATAGACGTTTTTATCCCATTCGTATTTCAGCCCGTCAACGACTATGCACGAACGGAACGTGACGAGTTGACCGACGTATTTCAAGGAATGTTTGAGATCTGCCCCGGTCAGTTTTTTAAGTTCGTCTTCGGTTATACCGTCTACGACGTAACGGCGGAATTCATCCTCGTCTATGGCTTTGTTAAGTTCTATTCTTCCTTTTCCGTCCTCTCGGTTTACTTTATACGTAAATTCGTAAGCGCCGTTCTTCTCTCTTATTCTTCCGCCCGTCGTGAGATCGTCGGTCAAAAAATAATAATTGGTTTGAACGTTCTTTTCGGCATTTTCGGTAGCGGAAGAGTAGGTGTCTTCGCTCACTAAATACTTCAATTCCCATTCCCAAGCGTTTTCTTCGACGGCTTTTAAATAACGTTTAGCGGATAATACCACTCGCTCGTCGGGAAAATCAAGCAGTTTCTCGGCTATCTCGAATTTTGAATAGTCTTTGTTATTGATAAACGCGTTAAGGCAATTAGCGATAAACCTCGCGGGGCGCAAATAGTTGCGGCCTAAAATATCGACGTACTTTTCCATCGCCTTTTTACCCTTTACGCAGTCGTAAAAGAACTCTTCGTCCACGACGGGGGACGAGCGTTCGGTCGTGTTTTTAGGACACGCCTTTTGGCATTCGTTACAACCTAAAACCTTATTGCCGAGAAGTTTAGCGAGTTTTTCGTTCTCTATATATATTCTATCCTGTAATTCGCGAATACAAATATCGCGATTAAAGCCTTTATCCGTCAAAGCGTGAGTCGGGCACGCTTTTATACACTCTCTGCAATCGCCACAACTATCGCTCGAGTAATGCGTATTATCGGGAAGGCTTACGCCGTTTACTTTTATTATTTCGACGGTGAAAAAACTGCCGTATTTTTCGTGCAAACAAATGGTGTGTTTACCTCTTATACAGCCGTCCGCTTCGAGAATATCTTTATAGGGAAGAGTAGGCTCTTCGATATCGTAATCTTTCAAAGCCTCTTTCAACGCCCATTTTCTCTTTCTCACCCTTTGATAGGCGGGATAGTAAGAGTCGATAAAAAGCGTTGAGTCCACGGGCGGCGAATAGGTTTCGTATAAAACGAGATAAACGTCGCCCTTTATCGAGACCACGTCCGCGCCGTATTCATTCGCCAAAGATATGATATCCATACTAAATCAAACTATTGAAGCAAATGCTTAACGCCCTCTTTGGAACTCTTGCGATAGATTATAATCTTACTGCCTATCGCGTGTACGGGATCGGCGTCCAAAGCGTGGCACAAAGCGTCGATAACCTCTTTCGCGGTGTATTCGCAATTCTTTTGAACGCCAATTTTAAGCAATTCGTGGTCTTCGAGCATTTCGTCGACTTGCGCCAAAAAGGCTTCGGTAACTCCGTTTTTACCGAGATAAATAGTCGTGTTTACGTTGGTCGCTATTGAATTCAAAATACTTCTTTCTTTACTCGTTATCATAATTCACCTCTTAATCGACGAATACGAATTCTATGTCCGCGATATGAATGACGTCGCCGTCCTTCGCGCCTTGAGATCTTAATTCGTCGAAAATACCTCTATCTTTAAGTTTGCGTTGGAAATAGCGGAAGGATTCGGGGTCGGATAGCACTACGTTTCTGACGAGCATATCAACGAAACCGCCCACTACCTCGAAATTGCCGTCCGAATAGCGAATAATCTCGTAAGAATCGTCGTCGTGATCGTCGTACTCGTAGAAATCTTCCACTATCTTGGTTTTGGGTTCTATCTTTACCACCGTCTCGGCGGTAACTTTCAATAATTTATCGAGATTTTTATGCGTTACCGCGCAAACGTCTATAACGGGTTTACCTATCGCCTTTTCAAATTTTTCCACCGCGCCTTCTTCGGCAAGGTCGGTCTTATTAGCGACCACTATTTCCTCTAATAAAGATAAATCTTCACTATAAGAAATAAGCTCTTTGCGTATCGTGAGATAATCCTCGACGGGATCCCTGCCTTCGTGTCCCGAAACGTCCACGACGTGTATGAGCATTCTCACTCTTTCGATATGTCGTAAGAAATCGTGCCCGAGCCCCACGCCTTCCGACGCGCCTTCGATAAGTCCGGGGATATCCGCTATAACGTAATTGTTATCGTAAAATTTTACCACGCCGAGATTGGGGTTAATCGTAGTAAAATGATAATTTGCAATTTTGGGTTTTGCTTCGGTCATTACCGAAAGCAAGGTGGATTTACCGACGTTGGGGAACCCTATCAAACCTATATCCGCTATCGTCTTCAATTCGAGTATAACTCTATGCTCGACGGTCTTTACGCCGTTTTGAGCGAACGAAGGCGATCTTCTCGTAGGGGTAGCGAAACAAGCGTTTCCTTTGCCGCCTCTACCGCCTTTTAGAACGACTTTACTCTCGCCGTCCACGCACATATCGGCAAGAACCCCGCCCGTTTCTTCGTCGCGAATTATCGTGCCTACGGGTACTTTTATAATCGTCGGCGCGCCCGATTTACCGGTTTGGTTGCTTTGCCCGCCGTTCTCGCCGTTTTCCGCTCTGAAATGGACTTTGAATTTAAAATCGTAGAGCGTGGTCATAGAAGCGTCGGCAAGAAAAACTATGTCGCCGCCGTTACCGCCGTTACCGCCGTCGGGACCGCCCGTTAAAACGTATTTTTCTCTATGAAAGCCGACTTTGCCGTTACCGCCGTTGCCCGCTTTAATATATATCTTCGCTACGTCTAAAAACATAATTACTCTCCTTTATTATCCGCGTAAAACTTGCAATAACCTTTTACGCTACATTCTTCGCATTTGGGGTTTCGCGCCGAACAAACGTATCTTCCCAAAAATATAAGCCTGTGATGGGTACGCGACCATTCGCCGTAAGGAATTACCTCGGTCAATCGTTTCTCGGTTTCCTCGGGCGTCTTCGTATCCACTAAGCCAAGTCTATTCGATACTCGAAAAACGTGCGTATCTACCGCGATGGCTTGTCCGCCGAACGCTTCCGCGTAAACCACGTTTGCGGTCTTTCTACCTACGCCGGCGAGTTTTTCCAAAGTATCTCGATCTTTAGGGACTTCCCCGCCGTAAAGGTCTACTATTTGACGGGAACAGTTTATTATCGACTTCGCCTTGTTGTTGTAAAACCCGCAACTTCTTATATAAGGAATGATATCCTCTTCGCTCTTTTTAGCCATCTCTTCGGCTGTCGGGCAGTATTCGAAGAGGGCGGGCGTAACGGCATTGACGCGTTTATCCGTACATTGAGCGCTCAAAATAACGGCTATCAATAGTTGATAGGGCGTTTTGAAATCGAGTTCGCAATGAGCGCTCGGAAATGTCGCGTCCAAAGTCGACAGCAAACCGTTTATCTTTTCGAGGTCGTAATTTTCCATCTTATTTGGATTATAGCATATCCTCGACGTTTTGTCATTTTATTTTTACGAATACGCTAATTTTCGAGTTCATTAAGCGTGTTAAGCGTGTATTTGACCTCTTTTAAGGTATTCCCGTAGCCGAAACTCACCCTGACGAGCCCGGTTGAAAGCGTCCCGAGATGACGATGAATAAGGGGCGCGCAATGCAATCCGCCTCTGACCGCCACGCCGTATTCGTTCAAATGGTCGGCTATTCTCTCGGAATCAAATCCTTCCTTTATGAAGGAAACTATCCCCGCCGCGTTTGAAGAGGAATATATCCTTAATCCGTCTATACTTCTCAACCCGTCGATCAGTGACGCGGTGAGCCGCAAGTTGTTCTCGGCTATTTCTTCAAGCCTTTCGTCAGTCCAATCCACCGCCGCTTTCAACGCCGCTATACCCGCTACGTTTTGCGTACCCGCTTCCAAGCCCTCGGGATAATCTTCGGGTTGAACTATCTCTACGCTCAAGCTACCCGTACCGCCGTAAAGAATAGGGGATATTTTCAAACCCCGCCTAAACAACAAACAGCCTATTCCCTGTACGCCGTAAAGCCCTTTGTGCCCGGCGAGCGCGAGAAGATCTACGTTAGAATGGTTCATATTTATCCTACCGTGCCCCGCCTCTTGCGCTCCGTCCAAAAGAGTAATTATTCCTTTTTCGGTGGCGTAAGCGAAAATACGCTCATACTCGCTTTTCTCACCCGTTACGTTGGATCGAGCGTTCAAAGCTATCATATAGGTATCCGACCTAATATAAGGCTTTATTCTTTCCAAAGTCACCCGCCCTTCCCTATCGGGCGTAACGTAACTAACTTCCACTCCCCGTTCTTTCAACGCCGAAAGCGGTCTTAAAACCGAATTATGCTCGGTTGCAGTCGTTAAGATATGACCTCTCAACTTTATGCCTAATAGGGCGAGATTTAAGGCTTCCGTACAGTTTTTAGTGAATATGCACTCACCTTTTTCGTTACCGAAAAATCTGTTTATCCTCTCTCTCGCCTTATAAACGATAAGTCCCGCTCTTACGCTTTCCGAATGACCGCCTCGCCCCGCGTTACTCTTGCGGGAACATTCCTTGACGTAAGCGTTCATCACTTCGTACGGCATATATCGCGAGGTCGCAGCGTTATCAAAATATATCATTTTCAAACTTCTCAACATATACTACAGTATATTGAGAAAAAACCGTTACGGGTGCGCGTATCGAGAGTTTTGCCCACCCGAAGTAACGAAAAAGAGGTACACGATGAATTATTTATTGATAGTTTTTTCTTCGCGTAGGGACGCTACGGCGTTTTACGAAGCGCTACAAACTGCGGGCTATAATGCGTTTATCATTAACACCCCGAGAGCCTTACAGTTGAGTTGCGGTATTTCCGTCAAAACGTCCACCGACGCGTTACCCGCGATAAGACGACTCTTATCGTGCGGCAATTACGATTCTTTCGTCGGCGTATATTATTATACGTTCGGTAGATATAGCAAAATGTAAAAACAAAACGAAGTACGGGTTGTTTTTCTTTATATTATAACGTTATACCCGTAAACTTTTTTAAAAAAGAGGGAACTTTTGACTTTCGTTAAAGGTTCCCTTTCATTATCAATTAAAATGCGATATTTATAAAATCGTCGAAGATAAACTCACGCGTCCTTTTTGTCGTAGCCGAGAAGATTCAAAACGTTCACGTTTTCTTTCCAATCGGGTTTGACCTTTACCCATAATTTAAGATATACCTGACCGTCGATAAGTTTTTCTATTTCCAATCTTGCGGCGGTAGCCAAACGTTTCAAAGTCTCGCCGCCCTTACCTATTATTATGGCTTTGTGGTTTTCCCTATCCGTGACGATATCCGCAGCGATGGATGTTACGCCGTTATCCTGTACTTCGTATTTCACGACGTCTACGCCTATTCCGTGCGGTATTTCCTGTTGCAAGAACTTCAAGGCTTTCTCTCTTATTATTTCAGCGACCATAAACCTCAAAGGCTTATCGGTGTACATATCTTCGGGATATAAGGGCTCCCCCTCGGGCATTACCGAAAGCAATATGGGTAGCAATGGCTCTAAATTATCCTTCTTTTCCGCGCTCGTAGGTACGACCTCGATATCCGCAATGGGATTAAGCGACGCCAAGTTACTCACGAACACCTCGTGGTCGGCTACGTCCATTTTATTGAGAACGACCACAAGTTTTTTACATTGTTTTTTATAGGACTCGATATTTAAAAAGTCCTCTTTACTTATCTTTTTTTGACCGTCTATGACGTACATAATTGCTTCCACGTTTTTGGAAGCGTTGTCGACCGCTTTGGACATATAAAGCGAAAGAGCGTCTTTTTGGCGGTTTATGCCGGGGGTGTCCAAGAATATAAGTTGATAGCCTTCGCCGTTAAGTTCGCCGTTGACGATCCCGGTGATCTTGTTTCTCGTGGTTTGCGGCCGCCAAGATACTATACTGACCTTCTCGCCGACAAGAGCGTTTATAAGGGTGGACTTACCCGCGTTTGGCTTTCCTAATATCGCGACGAATCCTACTTTCATCTTTCTATCCCCAATTTAGTCATTATCGCGTTTTGGTGCGCGAGCATATCTTCTTCGTCCTCTTTTTCAATATGATCGAACCCGAACAAATGAAGCATTCCGTGAACGCAGAGGTAAACGAATTCCCTTTCCTCGCTATGCCCGTACTCTTTGGCTTGTTCTTTTATCTTACTGCGACAAACCAATATATCGCCTATAAACAAGCGCCCCGTTTCGGGATCGAGATCGGCTCTGTAATCGCATTGATATATGGGCCACTTGAATTCGACGTTGGGAAAACTCAAAACGTCGGTCACTTTGTCTACGTTTCTGTGTTCGAGGTTGTACGAACGGATTACGTCCCTGCCTACCGCGGTAACGTCTACGTCGAACCAGTCGTCGAGTCCTAAGTCGTCTATAACTGCGTCGTACGCCTTAAAAAGCAACTCCTTTTCTTTTGCCGATAATCTTAAAGTGTTTATCATAATAGTTTACCTTTTGATTTTTTTGTTGGGATATTTGATACGGCTGTGAGAATCGCCTACCAAACTTTCAACTAACGTTTCTTTAATAATTGACAACTGTTTCATCGTAATATTACAGTTATCGAATTGTCCGTCCTCTCTCTTATCTTTAATTATGCTGTCGACGAGTTTATTGAGTTCTTCTCTGCCCATCGTTTGCTTGGATCTAAACGCCGCTTCGGTCGAGTCCGCTATCATAACTATCGCGCTGATACGACTGCTGGGTTTGGGGCCCGCATATCTGAAATCGTCGGGGTTTACGTCGCCCTCCGTGATGTTGCTCGCTTTATAATAGAAGTAGTTCAGTGGGGAAGTGCCGTGGTGTTCAAGCGCGACGTCGCAAATGATCTTAGGGAATTTCTTTTCAGTCAATATCTTATAACCCAAAGCGGTATGACGGGTAAGAATCTTTACGCTGGTCTCGAAAATAAGATCGTCGTGAGGGTTGGGACCTCCGTTTTGGTTTTCGGTAAAATACTCGGGGCTTTCGATCTTGCCTATATCGTGATAGTAAGCCGCCGCTTTCGCCAAATTGACGTTTTCACCTATCGCAAACGCGCAACGCTCGGAAAGATTACCGACTTTCAAGCAGTGGTTATAAGTACCGGGTGCTTTCGCGTTCAACTCTTTAAGAAGAGGTTGATCGAAACTAATATATTCGAGGAGTTGCATATTCGTATCCAAGCGGAATGCCCATTCGATGATTGGGGTGGAAACCAAAGCCACTATATTGGAAATAAGCACTGCCAAGCCCAACCACAACGAATCGGTGAGCGCGGCGACCGCGTCTTTGCCGTTGAAGTGGAATAATAATTCAAGAACGAAGTTGGCAAGGAAGGACAAAACGCCCGCGCCGAGACCTATCGCAACGAACTTTACTCTGTTGAAATTCACCTTGTAAACGTAGATGATAAGCAAAGACACTACCGACTTCATGACGAGTTGAACGAAGGTCATATAGTCTACGCTGATAAGAACGTATTCGTTGTAGACGACGAGTAGTATCAAGGTGATAAAGAAATTCGCGATAGTCAAGCTATACGCTTCCTTTTTACCCATAAGAAGCACTGCTATCATAGCGGTAAGGGTAAAAGGCACGAATTTGAAGGATAAGTTACGCAAAACGACGATAGAAATGACGAAAGTTATCATTATCGTCATCATCATAACGAGAATTATCTTGGGATCTAACTCGCTGTAAGTCTTAATATGGAAATACACGCCGACAAAGACGAGGAAGAGCGACAAACCGATGGCGCACCCCGCGGAGCCGCCTATCAAGAATTTACCGTTATAGGTCAAAGCGACCATAGCCACCGTCAATACGGTTGACAAAATAACGCCCGCAAGGATAACGGTCACGCAATAAAGGAATTTCTTTCTCTTCGCGCTAAGATCTTTTTTATTCTTCTTTTTGTAAGTATCGTTATTCATCGTTTCATTTGTTTTGTTTCTTCGAGAAACTTTCGTAAGCGTTGACTATTTTTTGCACGAGGCTGTTTCTTACCACGTCTTTCGCGGAGAGTTTACAAACCGCCACGCCGTCCACTCCGTTTAATATCGTCACCGCTTGCAGTAGCCCCGAATTTACGCCTTTCGGCAGGTCTATTTGAGTGGTATCGCCTGTCACCACCATTTTGCTTCCGTCGCCCATACGCGTTAGAAACATTTTCATTTGTTCGCCGGTCGTATTCTGCGCTTCGTCGAGTATTATAAAGGCGTTAGACAACGTTCTACCTCTCATATAAGCCAAAGGCGCGACCTCTATAACCCCACGCTCTATCATTTTGGAATAGGCGTCGAAACCGAACATTTCCTGTAAAGCGTCGTATAACGGTCTCAAATAAGGATCGACTTTTTGTTGCAGATCGCCCGGTAAAAAGCCCAAACGTTCCCCCGCTTCCACTGCGGGACGCGTTAGAATGATCTTTTCGACTTCCTTGTTTCTATAAGCCGTAACCGCCTTTGCGACCGCGAGATAGGTCTTTCCCGTACCGGCGGGACCTATGCAAAACGTGAGCCCGTTGTTCGCTATCGCTTTAACGTATTTCCGCTGCCCTACCGTACGACACTTGATAGGCTTTCCGCTATCTGTAACGGCGACAGAGTCGGATAACTCGCTAACGTCCACTTTCCCGTCGTAGAGCATGTCCAAAAGCATTTTTACGTGATAAGGTCTTAGAGTACCTTCGCGCTTGATAAGAGAAAATGCGCCGTCGATGACCTTCATGCAGCCGTCCACCGCTTCGTCCTCACCGCTCACTATCAACTCCGAGCCTAAAGCGTTAATGGTGACTCCGAGTTCTTTGCCAAGCAGAGCGACGTTTTCGTCCATATTGCCGAAAAGCGCGGATATCAAGCCGACGTCTTCGACCGACGTATTTTCAATTCTCATTCTAACCGCCTTTTATAGACACCATTTCAATGGTCTCTACGAAACATTTTACAGAATACGTTCCCGCATTCTCTTCTATTATACACCATTTGTCCACGATTTGCATATTATTTTTTATATCTATATATATTTTAGCGTATAATTCTTGTTCTAAACCCTCTTTTACCTCGTCAAAAGGTCGAAATATTTCTTTTACGGTGAGTTTTTTGACAGTTTTTTCTTTGATAGTCAAAAATCCGCACCGAACGTCCCTCGTTTCCGTAAGGTAAAGACCGTCTGCGCTTTCTTCTATTTTCTTACCAAGAGGTATGTCACCGAGGTAAATATCCCGCGTGATCTCCGTACTTTCTACCTCGGTTTCCAACCGCCTTTCCGTAAAAAGCGTGGATGTTTCCCTGAAAACGCGTCCTTCTACCCAGCCCAATGCCTGACATGGCAAACGCGTCTCTTCGTTCAAAACGTAATACGGCGCGATAAGGACTTCGCCTTTTTTGACCGAACGACCTACCTCGACGAGAGCCGTACCTCTCTCTACGACGATGGAAGTAATTATCGAGTCGTATGCGGCGACGATGGGGGCGAATTCTTCCACGTCGGGTATTTCCGCTTCAAGTTCTTCGTCTATCTTTATTTCCAGCACGCAACCCTTAATCTTTACCGAGCATAACGCTACGCCGTCCATTTCGGTTATAGCGTTTTTTATCTTTTTTAAGTCGAGGGTCTTTTTATATGATGGTATAGTCGCGCACGTAAAGAGCCTTTCTTTAATCGACGCCTCGTCTAAATTTGCGTTCCCCTCAATTTTGACAAAAATAACAAAATTAAAAAAGACAGCGAACGCCGCAACAACCAAAAATGCGGATATCAAAAGAGGAAGTTTGATCAAGAGTTTCCTCGCTCTTCTATCCGCGCCCAACGCGTATTTCTCTA
Source organism: Clostridia bacterium (assembly GCA_017444385.1). Lineage (GTDB taxonomy): Bacteria > Bacillota > Clostridia > Christensenellales > CAG-1252 > RUG14300. The sequence continues at coordinate 114,832 of JAFSWQ010000014.1, forward strand.
CCGCTATGCCGAATTTAGCGAAGTATTCTTCCACTACGGGCAACTGTTTTTTAGTTACGGTAAAAGACAAAGACCTACCTTCTTTAACCATACCGCCCATATCGACGCCCTCTTTCAAAAGCGCGGATATATGTTTCCCTTGATTAAGGCAACAAACCTTGACTCTGTAATTATTCACAAAACTCTACGCCTCTAACTTTCCCCGCGACGTATATTTCGTAAGGCGTCGCATAAACCACTTTCAAATTCGAACCGCATATCGCCATAGCTTTTTTGCCGAGGCATACGACTATTCGCTCTTCCGAAAGGGTTTTTAATCCACCATGACAGTTTATAACCACGCCTTCTTCGCCTACGAACTGAACCGGTAGGTCTTTCGAAAAAATTTTGCCCACGTCTTCTAAAAATGCCATAGTAAAATTATATTCTTCGATGTATAAAAAAGAACAAAAGACGACTTATAAATAGCCGTCTTGATTCGGATAAATACATATTCGGGTTTTATATCGATAAAAAATCCCTCTAAATAGAAGGATAAGATTAATCGTCGTTATTCGGTATCTGTAAACGAATTATCTTGAGACTTCTTCGCTTTCTTCTCTTTATCCATATAAGCGCGCAAAGCTTCTTCGTCTATATCCGCGTCATCTTCTTCTTTCTCGTCGATATACTGCTTTTTATAGTTCTTCAGAATAATGGCGATTATGAATATCAGGGCGAGCAAAAATACGCCCGTAGCAACGATGAACAGGACGAGTTTATTCATATCGGATTCGGTACGCATTCCGCTTTTCGACGTCGTAAAGATATTGACGATAACGAAAAGCATCGCCACTAAATACAATACCGATAATACTATACTTACGATCGTCTTCTTTTTCACCATCAAAGAATCTCCAAGTTTTTACCGTAAGCCGCTTTAAATTGATTACGGCATTCCAAAGCGTCTTGAATTTCCAAAGAGCAATCGCCCTCGGATTCGGTTTGCATTATAACGCTGTCGCCCAAAACGTCGCAATTTATGCCCGTTATAAGGCTACACATACTACGGTCGAAACTCTCCGCTATTTTCAAAAGCACGCCGAGTTTATAAACCGCGCCTATATCTTCCTCGCTGAGCATAGGCATATATCTCTTGAAATCCTCGCTGGGATCGCCTTTCTTATGAGCGGAAGCCACAAACGCCGCCATAACGATATCCTTTTGTGAAATACCGTAAATGCTGCTGTTAAGGATTATGTACGCGGAATGTTGAGGGTGATCGTAATACTTGATAGTAGTACCCGCGTCGTGTAAAATCGCGGCGACTCTCAACACTTTGAAGTAACTGCGGGGCAGTTTATGTAAAACCTTTAATTGCTTAAATAGTTGCATACTGAGATCCGCCACGTGCTTCGCGTGAGTTTCATTGCTATTAAAATAGCTTATCAAAGTCTGTAAACTATATCCCAAAACGTCGGTGATGGGTTTTTCGTTCACGCTTGGGACGGCGTATTTGAACATAGCGCCCTCTCTCAATCCGCAACCCGAGATAACTATCTTTTGGAATTTAGCGGTATCCATAACCGCCTTTATCGCCGACAATGCGGAAGGCAATATATCCGCTCTACCGCTCGAAAGACCTTTTATCTTCATAGTCCTATCGATAGGCAAGACTTTGATCATATTGTATATCGAATCGAATTCCTTTGCGGGAATGGGATAGTTGTGCGCTTTTTCAAGGGGGTAACGCTTCATTCTACGGCTAATTTTGCCGAGATTTCTGAAACTGCCGCCGACGCCTATGAATTGTATTTCGGGATCTACGTTATTGAGCCATTCTATCTCTTCGAGGGACTCTTTAACGAATTCTTCTATCTTTTCGGCTTTTTCTTCGGGCTTAAGACCGCTTCCCTTGTAAAAATCGGTCAAGGTGACCGAACCGAAAGGCAAAGTCGCCTGAGCCAAAATTGTCTTACGATTATATTGAACGAATTGAGTGCTGCCGCCGCCCATATCCATAATGATACCTTTGGGGATATCCATCGAATTGATAACGCCGGTATAGGTGAATTGACCTTCTTCTTCTTCGGACAAAACTCTCAACTTTATGCCGCAAGTGACGGCGACTTCGTCGAGAAAACTCTTCTTGTTTTTAGCGCATCTGACGGCGGACGTCGCGTAAGCGAGTATCTTTTCAACGCCGTTACTGTCGCAGAAACGCCTGAACATAGAAAGCGTCTTTTTGGTTTGCTCAATTCTCGAGGGGCGAAGAAATCCGTCGAGTTCCATATCCTGACCAAGACGAACGTTTTCCTTTAATTCGTCGAATACTACGAAGTACCCGCCGTCGTAAATGTTAACGAGCACCAACCTCGCGGTATTCGATCCTAAATCGATTATCGCAATTTTTTCAAAGTTAGCCATAAAAATCTCCTGTAGTTAACTACAATTCTCGAAATTTTACTTTGGGATATTATAACAAGTATTTATATAATAAAAATGAAGTTAATGATATTTTAGTCATATCTTAACTTCATCTTAATAATACTGCGTTATATAACTACCGATTTATCAGTCGAACACCTTCTTGATACATTTGCTCGGGCACTTCTCCGCGCATTTCCCGCAACCTATGCACTTGGTATAATCTATTACCGCGAGGTTATCTACGACGGTGATTGCGCCTTCACTACAATTACGGGCGCACATGCCGCAACCTATACAACCCGCTTTACAATAACTTCTCACGTCCTTGCCTTTTTCATGGTTGGAACAAGCGACGTAATACTTCGCGCTCTTGGGTACGGGCTGAATGAGTTTCTTCGGGCAGTGGGACGCGCAAACGCCGCAATTCACGCACTTATCGAGATTGATATTCGAGTAACCTTTGTTGTTGTCTATCTCAGCCGCGTTGTGGTGGCAAACGTTGGTACAAGTTCCCGCCGCCATACAGCCTACGGGACAAGCCTTTCGACCGCCCGCGAGAAGCTGCATACTTTGACAATCGCCGTAACCTTGATAGTCGTATTTTTCCTTACATTGAGTACCGCCGTTACACTTTACCACGTAAACGGTCTCTTCACCCGCGTCGCCCGAGCCTAACAAAGCGGCTATATACGCCTTGTTCTCTTTCGAGGTGGCGTTACACGAAGAAACGCTCGCCTCGCCTTTTACGAGGGCTTCCGCGAAAGCGTCGCACCCGGCGAAACCGCAACCGCCGCAATTAGCGCCCGACAAATGAGCGCGCACGTCGGTAACTCTTTCGTCGACGGATACCTTGAATTTGTTGGACAAAAACGCGAGCAATACCGCGAACACCGCGCCAAGCACGAAAAGTATGCCTGCGGGTATAAGTATTTGCGCGTAAACGGGAAGATCCGTGAAAACTATTGCGTTCAATAAGTTCATAATTCCCTCCTCTTAAATACCGAACATACCGCTGAACGCGCCGAAAGCCATACTCATTATACTTGCGGCGATGAGCGTTATAGGGAACCCTTGGAAATGTTCGGGGATATCGCTGTCTCTCAAACGTTCTCTTATACCGGCAAGAAGCAGTATCGCGAGGGTAAAGCCAACGCCCGAGAAGACACCGTTCAAGAAGCTTTGCAAAAGGTTATAGGATTTGGTTATATTGAGTAACGCGACGCCCAAAACAGCGCAGTTGGTGGTTATCAAAGGAAGATAAACGCCGAGAGCCGAATAGAGAGCGGGGGAAACCTTCTTTATGACGATCTCTACCGATTGAACGAGACCGGCTATAATCAATATAAACGCGATGGTCTGCAAGAACGCGTCGAGCCCCAAAGGGACGAGAACGTATTTGTTGATCATATAAGTAAACACCGAAGCAAGCCCCATAACGAAGGTGACCGCGAGACCCATACCCAAAGCGGTGTCGGTTTTTTTACTCACGCCTATAAAGGGACAAATACCCAAGAATTGACTTAATACGAAGTTGTTGACAAATATTGCGCCTATTATCAAAAACAAGTACGACATTATTCATTCACCTCCGCGATCTCGATTTCTTTTTCCTCGCTCGACTTGGAATTCTTTTTATCCTTTCTTCCCACGAGATAGTTGATAAGAGCCATCATAAATCCGTAGACGAGGAAGCCGCCTGCGGGAAGAATGAATATAGTCATCGTGATACCCGAGTTGACGAGAGGGGTTATTTCCATACCGAAGAAGGAACCCGATCCGAAGAATTCTCTTATGATACCTATCGTGGTTATGGAAAGAGTGAAGCCCAAACCCATCGAAACGCCGTCTATCGCGCTATCGAATATCTTATTCACCGAAGCGAACGCGTCGGCGCGAGCCAAAATGATACAGTTGACGACAATCAAAGGCAGGAACAAACCTAACGATTGATACAAGGAATACATATATTTGCGCATTACCATTTCCACGACGGTAACGAAGGTCGCGATAATTAAAACGTACGCGGGGATACGCACTTTGTCGGGAATGACGTTTCTCAACAACGAAACCATCATATTCGAACAAAGCAAAACGAATATGACCGCGCCGCCCATCGCAATACCGTTCATCGCGGTAGTAGTTATCGCGAGAGTGGGACAGGTGCCTAAAACCAATCTGAACGTAGGATTTTGAGTCAATACGCCGTTTTTTACTATTTCGAGTTTTTTCATTATTGCTCTCCTCCTTTCGCGTTGTTCAAATACCAACCTACGGCGACGTTTACCGCGTTAATCAATGCGGTGGAACTTTTACTTGCGCCCGTGACCATAGCCACTTGATCGTCCTCTTTCGCCGAGCCTTTAACGCCCGTTATTTTATCCATCGCGTTCAAATCCTTTTGATAGAATTGAGAAAGCATATCTTCCTTAAAAGCGCGGGTGCCTACGCCCGGCGTCTCGCCGTGAGTGTACGCGGCAATTTTAACGATTTTATAATCGGTTATATTAACGAGTATTTCAAAGCCGCTCGAATAACCGCCGTCACCCGTACAGTGAATGACATAGGCGTCCCCTGCCTTGAAAACGTTAATTATCGAGCCGTTTTCGAAGCCTTGATCGAAGCCCGTCAAGTCCACTTTTTGAAGCGCCTCTTCGCCTTCGTAGACCTTGGTTTGCTTGATCTTATCGGTAAGCCTCGCCATTTCTTCTTCGGCGGATATTTTGGTAAACGAATTAACGAGTCCCAATAATCCTCCCGCCGCGAGAGCGATTATACCCAAGACGAGAATAGCGATTAAAATATCTTTTACGAGAGTTTTATTCATACTATTTCGCCTCCTTTACCTTTTCTTTCTTTTGTTTGCCGAAAGGCTTGGGCAATATGAATTTATCAAGCAAAGGCGTCAATATGTTCATAAGGACTATAGCGAAGGAAACTCCCTCTGGATAGCCGCCGAAACTCCTTATCAACGCGGTAAGGAAGCCGCAACCGAAAGCGTATATCATTACGCCCCAGAAAGTATTGGGCGAAGTGCTGTAATCGGTAGCCATAAAGATGGAACCTAACATAAGACCGCCGCTGAACAGCAATAGCGGCAACTCCGCTCCGTTTTGGAATTTACCAAACACCAACGTAAAGAAAGCGGTAGTGGCGATAAATACGACGGGTATCTTCCAATCGATTATCTTTCTTATAGCGAGGAATATACCGCCGATCAACAATGCCAACGCGCTCGTTTCGCCTAAACTTCCGCCCGTTCGCCCTAAAAACGCGTCGAGTACGGGTACGATGACTGAATCGTCCGAAAGCCGGGTTGCCGAGGTGACGACCGCAACGCCGTCCGCGCCTTTCAAAGCGCACTCGAAGTACTTGAACGCCTCGCCGTTCGCCCAATTTATGGGGCTGACGAACGAAGTCATAAAGCCCGCCCAAGCGAGCAACAGGAATATTCTCGCGGTGAGCGCGGGATTTGCAAAATTACGACCGATACCGCCGAAAAGCATTTTTACGACCATCGTGGCGAAGAAACCGCCTATTATGGGGACGTAAAAAGGAACTGTAACGGGAAGGTTGAGTCCAAGCAAAACGCCTGTGACCACCGCCGAAAAGTCGCCGATAGTCTGCTTGCGTTTGCGCATCATATTATAGAGCGCTTCCCCGAATACCGCGGCGCCCACGCTCAAAAGAGTGATGAACAACGCGTAAAAACCGTAAAACACGACGGACGCGATTACAGCGGGCAATAAAGCGATAACGACTTCGATCATTATGCTTCTCGTCGTAGGTCTAGCGGTTATATGAGGGGATACCGACATTTGAAGATTTTTCATTTATTACCTCCTTTCGCCGCTTTCTTCGCCGCTTCCGCCTTAAACATTATCTTCGCTTTCTTAATGCTCGCGACCAAAGGTCTCTTCGCGGGGCAGGAATACGAACAACAACCGCATTCTATGCAGTTCATAACGTTGAGCTTTTCAAGTTCGTCCGCCGCTTCTCTGTTTACCACCCTCTCTATCATCATAGGCATAAGATGCATAGGGCAGGCTTTTGCGCAGCGGGAACAGTTGATACATTGGCTGATTTCGCTTTCGTTGAGTTCCTCTTCTTTTAAGAACAACAACGAGGACGTACCTTTACAAACTGAGGGCAAAAGGTTCGCTTGAGAAAATCCCATCATAGGACCTCCGCTTATGACTTTTCTTATCTCTTCGCCCACGTCCGAATAATCGAAGATATCCTGATATCTTACGCCCGTTTTAACGAGGTAGTTGCCGCCTGCGGCTCCACGCCCCGAAACGGTCATAACCCTTTCGTAAAGAGGCTTATTCAGCGCGACAGCCTCATATATGGAATACGCCGTATGTAAGTTATCTACGATAACGCCGACAGCCGAAGGCAAAGCGCCCATAGGTACGGTACGACGAAGGATCGCGTAGATCAATTGTTTCTCTGCGCCCTGCGGATACTTGGCTTTCAAAGGAACCACTTTTATCTTATCGGTTTCCATATTCGCCATTATTTCAAGCGCGCGAGGCTTGTTGTCTTCTATACCGATATACGCCTCTTCCACGCCTAAAGCGGTCATCATATACTCGACGCCCTTGAATATCTCGGCGGGTTTTTCGAGCATAAGACGATAGTCGCAGGTGATATAAGGCTCGCACTCGGCAGCGTTAATGAGCAATACGTCGATTTTCTCTTTTGGTGCAAACTTCACGTGAGTTGGAAAAGTCGCGCCGCCCATACCTACGATACCTGCTTCGAAAATACGCTTCTTTATCGCTTCCTTATCGTTGACGTCGATAGGCTCGAGGGTGACCTCTTCGTATTTACGATCGTTTTCCACTACTACGTGTACGGCGGAGCCGCCTATCGCGGTGGGATTGTTGACGATAGCTTTAACGGTACCGCTAACCGACGAAAAGACGTTGGCGGATACGAAACCCGAAGCCTCGCCTATGAGTTGCCCCCTAAGCACTCTGTCCCCGACGTTTACAGCGGGTTTCGCAGGTGCGCCGATATGTTGCGACATAGAAAAGTACAACGTGTCGGGGCAAGGAAACTCCTTAATCGGGAAATCCTGAGATAACGATTTATTGGCGTTTGGATGAACGCCGCGTTTGAATGTGATACGCACGATGACCTCCGAATATGATTTTGGATATAATTATCAATATATTATTTTAACACTTTTCTCTATATAAGTAAATAGAAAAAATTTCATTTTTTACGTTTTTCGCGTTTTTAAGCGTAAGCCGTCGTTTTTTCAAGCGATATTATTAAAAACGACAAATTGTTTTTTTAAGAAAAGCCCTGATTCTTCAAAAACTTTTGCATATTTAATCAAAAAAATCGACTATTATGCATATTATCCGAGCGTTTTCCGTTCTTTCGAAAAATATTTGAAATATTTTCGCTTTTTACCCTCTTTTCGCTTTGAACTATTCGGCGAAGTGGTTTATAATAATTAGGATATGAAAATCATAAAAGGAGAACTATAATGACGGTTTACAATTTTGCGGCGGGTCCTTCCCAAATGTTCAAAGAAGTTTTAGAGCAAGCCGCAAACGAAATGCTCGATTACAACGGTACGGGTATGGGCGTTGTGGAAATGAGCCACAGAAGCAAACCCTTCCAAGCTATACAAGACGAGGCGGAAGCCTTATTCAGAGAATTATTGAATATTCCCGAAAATTATTCGGTTTTGTTTATGACGGGCGGCGGTTCAACTCAATTCGACGCCGTACCTTTGAACTTATTAGTCAAGGGTAAAGCCGACTATCTCGACACGGGCAATTTTGCTAATAAAGCGATGAAAGCGGCTATGAGATACGGCGATATAAGATGCGTTGCTTCTTCAAAAGCCGACGTTTATACCTATATTCCCAAGGTCACGAGAGCCGACTTCGATCCGGATGCAGACTACGTTCATATCACGTCCAACAACACGATCTTCGGCACGAGGTTCAAGGAATTCCCCGATACCCCCACCCCATTGGTTTGCGATATGAGTTCGGAAATATTGTCGAGAAGAATCGACGTTTCCAAATTCGGCGTTATATACGCGGGCGCTCAAAAGAACATCTCGGGCGCGGGCGTTACCGTCGTTATCATAAGAAACGACCTTATCGGCAACGCTAAGCCCATTTGCCCTATTATGCTCAACTACAAGACCTATGCGGATAACGGCAGTATGTACAATACTCCCCCCTGCTATTCCATCTATTTGGCTATGCTCACTTTACGCCATCTTAAAAAGTTGGGCGGCGTGGACGCTATCAACGTTATAAACGAGCGCAAAGCGAAGAAACTATACGACTTTATCGACAACACGAATTTCTATACCAACAAAGTCAACAAGGAAGATCGCTCGATAATGAACGTTCCTTTCGTTTGCGCTACGCCTGAATTGGACGCTAAATTCGTCAAAGAAGCGGGTGAAAACGGTCTCGTATCCATCAAAGGGCACCGTCTCGTAGGCGGTATGAGAGCAAGCATCTACAACGCTATGCCCGAAGAAGGAGTGGACGCGTTGATAGATTTTATGAAGAAATTCGAATTACAAAATTCTTAACGAGGCGATTATGTTTAACGTAAAACTTTTGAATTCCATAAGCAACAGCGTTTACGACGTTTTGGGTTCCTCTTACACGTTAGGGGAATTCGAGAATCCCGACGCTATTTTGGTTAGAAGCGCGAATATGCACGATTACGCTATCCCCGAATCCCTTCTTGCGGTGGCGAGAGCGGGCGCAGGCGTAAATAACATTCCTTTGGAACAAATGGCGGAAAAGGGCGTGGTCGTATTCAATACGCCGGGCGCAAACGCAAACGCCGTTAAAGAGTTGGTCGTATGCGCTCTTCTTCTCTCCTGCCGTAAAGTTTACGAAGGTATCAAATGGGCGGAAGGCTTAAAAGGCGCGGACGACGCCGCTAAACAAGTGGAAAGTGGCAAAAAGGCGTTCGTAGGTCCAGAAATATTCAACAAAACGTTGGGTATCATAGGCGCCGGCGCTATCGGCGGATTGGTCGCAAACGCGGCTATCGCTTTGGGAATGAAAGCGGTCATCTACGATCCCTTCCTTTCGGATAGAATTAAGGCGCATATCGACCAAAAAGCGTTCTATGCGGACAGCAAAGAAGCGGTGTTCGAAGTATCCGATTTCATCACGTTGCACCTTCCCTTAAACGACGCTACGAGAGATACGATAAATGCGGAAGCGATTTCAATAATGAAAGACGGCGTAAGAATAATCAACTGCGCGAGAGGTGAACTCGTCAACAACGACGCGTTAAAGGCGGCGTTAAAGTCGGGTAAAGTGGCTAAATACGTCACCGACTTCCCCAACGGCGAAATAATAGGCGAAGAAAACGTCATCGCTATCCCTCACTTGGGCGCGTCTACCCCCGAGTCCGAGGACAACTGCGCGGTGATGGCTTGCGAGGAATTGAAAGAGTATCTCGAAAACGGCAATATAATCAACAGCGTAAATATGCCGAGCTTGAATAAACAAGACAAAGGCAAATACAGACTTACCGTTATCGCGAAAGAGGACGAACAAGAAGCGGTCGAAACGAAGGCTGTAAAACTCAAATCAACGGGTTCCGCGAAGGCGGTCAAAAAGGGCTACGCGTATTATATATTCGATATGGACGAATATCCCGACACCGAGATTGTCAACGCTATCCCCGCGGTTAGAAAGAGGTTGCTCTAAAATCTTTATTGCACGATAAAAGGACTGCTCGCGCAGTCCTTTTTGTTTTTGTTAATAATCGCAATCAACAATGATAGCTCATTATTCAAAGGCGTTTAAGCATAATAATTATAAAAATCATTACGCTTCCTTTTTTACGACTTAAAAAAGTTCTTATCTCGTTTTAGAGTGGAATATTACGCCAACCGTACCGGGGCCGCAGTGAGTGCCGATAACGGGGCCGACGGGATAGTTCCAAATCTCGGTATTGGGATAAACCTCTTTGATTTTTGCAAGAATCTTATCTTTGAATTCCTTATTGTCGGCGTCCAAAACAACGATAGGATACTTATCGAGTTCGCTACCCTTCTCTTCCAACATACTCATAAAATAGTTGAGAGCCTTTTTCTCGCCTTTGACTTTCTCCGCGATGGTAAGTTTACCGATATCGTCGACGGTCAAAATTGGTTTAATATTTAGGATAGAACCCGCAATCGCGGAAGTCTTGCTTAAACGGCCGCCGCGATGCAAGTGCATAAGATCGTCCACCATAAAGTAGATGGCAACGTGATTAGTGAAGTCTTCCAAAAACGCGATCACTTCGTCGAGAGTCTTGCCCGTTTGGTAGTACTTAACGGCGAAATACACCTGATAACCCGAACCGAAGCAAATGTTTTTAGTATCGAATCTGCGGAAAGAAACGCCGGGGTACTTTTCGTTAAGTTGTTTCAAGGCGGTTTCCAAGTGACCGAAAGTTCCGCTCATTTGACTTGAAAAAGATATATACAAGATATCTTCGCCCTTCTCAAACCAAGGCTCGAATATCTCAACGTATTGAGTGGGGTTCAACGCGGCGGTGCTTGTTTGAGATCCGTTCCTCATTCTCTTGAAGAAACTCTCGAAGTCGGTGTTACGACCAAGGTCGTAGAAGAACTCCTCGCCGTCTATCGTATAAGGCATTTTTATAACTTGGCAGCCCAATTCGTCCGCTTGGGTGTACCATAATTCACAGTCTGTATCAAAGAAAATAACGCTCATATTTCTCTCCTTGAATTTTAGTGTTATATTATCATTTTATCATATAGTGTAATATAAGTCAAATAATAAGTATTCTTGACTTTAGTTCTATATCAATTAAAAAATCATTTTTTCCATCATTAAATAAAATATGTTTTGATATAAAAGCAGAAATACTTTTTAGATAATACATTAAGGCTTTTATTTCTCGCATACGAAAAACGGCGTATCTTTCGATACGCCGCCTTTTAAAATCAATTTACTGTTAGTTGCCGAGTTTAATTGCGTCTCCAACGGAAACGTTGGTCACCGCATTGTCCTTAACGGTTACGGAGATATCGCAGTAATAATACTTGGTATATACGTAAACGTGGAAAGTAGCGTCGGCATACAACGAGCCGGTGGTATTGCTGCAAGCAAGGTGAATATTATCGTCGCTGCAAGTGATATTCTTGGCTTGGGATACCGCAGTGGTACCAATATTACCCTTGAAATCTTGAATTGCTTCGCTTATAAAACCGGACAAAGTTTCGGGAGCGATTTTGGCATCGGTAGAAGACCATTTCGCAGCGTTTTCTTTACGGGTACCCGAAGCATACCAGTATTGGATTTGGCTCTTAACACTTGAAGCGGTATCTACGACGGGAGATTTACGCGCGTTGTTAAGAATGGTAACGGTGGCGACGGTAGCAACCGAAGCCAAGATCGCGAGGATCGCGATAACTACAACTAATTCAACAAGGGTAAAACCCTTCTTATTCTTTCTGAACTTCATATTTACCTCCATAAGTGTTTTTGAGAAGTTTTCTATATTATACTATTTATAAGAATTCTTGTCAATACCTTATTTTTTTCTTTTTTATACCGTTTTTCCTATTATTATTAAAAATCCTTAAATATTTCGTATTTATCTTTTGAAAAGGGAGTAAAGAAACTACCGCAAATAAAGAGAGTATCAACCCTAAAACGCTGACGACGGGGTAAACTGTTTCCACCATTTTCTCAAAGTCAAAAGTTGCGATAGTTAAAGATACAGTGACGAGAATCAGCTCGCCTATCCCCGACGGCAAAAGGGATGATGATATTTTTGACAATGAAAAACACCCCGCAACCGTACTCGCCACCGCCATAAACATCGTGAGGCTCGCGTAAAAGCCCGCGCCTACCGCGGACGCCGCCTCGAAAAAGGGTAACGACGAAGCGGCATTCTCTACGACGTATCTCATGGCAAACAACAAAACGAAGGTAATTACGCTAACGAGCACGCTTACGAAAAAGTCATCTTTGAACGTCAACCTTTTCCCCTCTTCCCTCATAAGACCAAACTCGAAAAACATATTCATTCCCGCATAGGCGAAAGCGTTTATTGGCGTGAAAGTCCCGCTTATCCCGCCTTCCGTCTTTATGCTTACGACAACCAGCACGACAATTATCAACGGTACGGCTACTACGCACAATTTTCCGACGCCGTCTTTAATAAATAAGCAACCTAAACACAAGAGGGCGGTCAAAAGAGAGGAAAGCGCGCTGCCGGTCAATTCGTTCAACCCCGCAAGCATTATCCCTGAAACGACAATACCGGATATTGCGAACACAAACGAGAGCGTATTATCTAAAATAGGGGGTATTCTTCCCTTGCCGCCCACCGCCAAGAATAAGAAGCACAGAGCGCCCGACGCTACGGACGAAACGAGCAAAGTCAAAACGTCTGACGAACCGAAATAGAGTTTTATCTCTTTTCCGCCAGCAAACCCCGCGCCAACGAACGCGCCTATATACAAAAAAGCGACCTTTATTATTCCAAAGGTTTTCTTCATAATAATAGTTATGACGAATTCGGCGCTTTTAGAGCAAAAATCGTAATCAATTACTAAACGGCGGAAATTAACCTTTACGGAAACTCACGCATATATTCTAACGTGAACGAAATGGAAACTCTTAAAACCCTATTGCAATTAACGGGCGGCGATCCCAAACTAAAAAAGGCTTTATCTTATTTGGAAATAGCCGAAAGCATAAAAACAAAGGGCGCCGACGACAAAACCTTATTAAACGTTTTGTCGCAAATGAACCCGAAAATAATACCGCTTGTTAAGCTCTTGAACTCGCAAGAGAAAAAGAACGAGGCAACCGACGATTTCGTTCAATATAACCGACCTCAATAAGTAAATATAAAATAAAGATAGTTTATAGCGTTATATCATAACCATAAATAAAAATTCGCAACGAACGTACCGCTAAACATCGAAATATAATGTATAAAAATGAAAGATTTTAAGGATTATTTGAAAAACAAACAGGAAACAACGCCCGAAGACTTTTTACAAAGTCGGCAAGGCAAGAGTGAAAGCGAATTGTACGCAGAACTATTAGAGACCGCCGCAAAAAGCAAACGCGACGGGACTTTGAACGAGGAAAGTATTTCCGCATTCGAGCAAACCGTAGAACCTATGCTGAACGAAGCGCAAAAAGCAAAACTCAAAGAGTTGCTCGAAAAAATTCGCGGCTGCTAAACGCGTATAGAAGATGTGGCGTAATTAAAGTTTTTTCGTTACGATGAGCAACGTCGAAACGTCTATTCCTAGTTAGGGTTTAGAAAAACACCGATTAATATGAAATCCTTCGACAACCTACGTTCCGCTTTCTAATAAATTAAAGGATTATTATGGATAGTTGACAAAAATCAGCGCAAATATCACTTTATCATTTCCAAAAAAGCGGCTTCGTCGATGATTTCTATACCCAAAGCGACGGCTTTATCGTATTTGCTGCCCGCGTCTTCCCCTACTACTACGAGATTGACCGCTTTAGAAATCGAATCGGCTACCGTTCCGCCGAGTTCCTTTATCTTCTCTTGCGCCTCGGGGCGTTTCATACTTTCGAGTTTCCCCGTTATTACCACCTTTTTACCGAAAAACACCCCGTTTTCGTTTTTGACTTTGCTCTCGAAGGTTATACCTTTCGACAAGAGCTTTTCAAGTTCTTCCACGTTCTTTTCGTCGGTAAAATAGTCGACTACACCCATAGCTGTTATCTCGCCAAAATCGTCTATCGCAAGGAGATCCATCAAAGTCGCTTCGCGTATTCTTTCAAGTGTTCCAAAGGTATCGGCAAGGACGGAAGCCGCCTTTTTGCCAATGTTCGCGATACCTATCCCCATCAAGAATCTATCGAGAGTAGTACGCTTGCTCTTCTCTATCGACGCTAAAAGATTTTTGGCTTTTTGCGCGCCCCACTTATCCAAAGTAAGAAGATCTTCTTCCTTCAAATCGTACAAGTCGGACGGTTTTTCCACTTCGAGTTTATCGTATAACTGTTCGCAGGTCTTGTCGGATAAGCCCTCTATATCCATCGCGTCGCGCGAAGCAAAATGGACGAGCGCGGATATTAGACCGCTTTCGCAATTCGCGCCGTTCGTACAATAGAGATACGCGCCTCGCATCTCGGTAGGCGCGCCGCAAACGGGGCACACTTTGGGTAACAAAACCTCTTTGCTTTCTTCGGTATGAGAGGCTATTCCTAATATCTCGGGGATGACGTCGTTACTACGCCTAACGAAGACGTTACTGCCTATTCTAAGATCCTTTCTTTGTATTTCGGAATAGTTGTTCAAGGTTGCGCGTTTTACCGTTACGCCGCCTATATCGACGGGATCGAGTTCGGCTATCGGGTTGAGTTTTCCCGTGCGCGACACCTGCCATACGACGCCGCTCATTTTCGTTACGACCTCTTCGGCTTTGAATTTATAAGCTATCGCCCACTTCGGAAATTTTTCGGTAAAACCTATCTCTTCACGGATGGCGGTTTGGTTTACTTTGAACACCATTCCGTCGATAAGATAGTCTAAAGAACTCCGCTTTTCCTCTGCTTCGTCCAATAGACCTTGCCAATCGTCCTTAAAAGTCACTATCTTGAAATAGTCTGCCGAATCAAATCCGCAAGATAAAAGGAATTCGTGCATTTCTTTTTGAGAGGCAAATGATATTCCCTTGTAATAACCTACGTTATACGCTTTGAAATCGAGTCTTCTTTTACCGGTTTCCTCGGGATCGAGGTTTCTTATGCCGCCTGCCGCCGCGTTACGCGCGTTTTTCAAAGGTATTTTGGCGTCTTCGTTGTATTCTTTCAGGGCGGATAAAGTCATTATACATTCGCCTAATACTTCGATAGTACCTTTAAAATCTATCGTATGCAAAACGCCTTTAACCTTTTTCGCTTGCTCGGTAACGACTTCGCCTTTTACGCCGTCCCCACGGGTGGTGGCTCTTACCAAAACGCCGTTTTCATAGGTTAGGTTCAAAGTCAAACCGTCGTATTTGTATTCGAGAGAGAATTCAACGCCGTCACCACCTTCTTTTATAGCCTTTTCCATCCATTCCCGTACGCCTTCTTTCGTCTTGCTCTTGTCAAGGCTGTACAGTCTTCTGCGATGAACGTAAGTATCGAAGCCCGCGTTCACGTCGCCGCCTACTCTCTTGGTCGGCGAGTCGGGCAAAACTTTGCCGCTCTCCTTTTCCAAAGCAAGCAGTTCGTCGTACAACTTGTCGTAATCGGCGTCCGAAACGGTAGGCGCGTCCAGTTCGTAATATTCTTTCGCGTATTTATTTAACAGTTCGACCAACTCGGTCATTCTCTCGAAAATATCCATGACGCACCTCTAATTCAAAACTTCCAAAGGGGCAAAGTTGACGTTCAAAGTCTTTATTCCAACGCCGTTTTCAAAAGCTACTTTTACGTTGCTGCCTTCCACTTGCACGACAGTACCCTTGCCGAATTTCTTGTGAAAGACCTTTTGACCTATACGCAACTTGAGATCCTCTTTTTTAGGTTCGCTCGCGTTGCCCGTATATTGAGGGGTATATTTGGGCGTTTCCTCTTGTTTGGGTTGGAAATAAGTTTGATTAGGTCTATAAGTCGCGCCGAAACCGCCTAAACCGTAATTCTTTGCGGCTGTAGCGGCGGCTTGACGTCTTTTTTCGTAGTCGGGGATAAGAGCGTTTTTTATCTCGGTCAAAAATCGGCTCTCGCGGTTGGATTCATGCTTGCCAAAACGCACTCTGTCCCAGCAATTCGTGAGATAGAGTTTTCTTTGCGCTCTCGTCATGGCAACGTACATTACCCGCCTCTCTTCCTCGATTTCGAAATCGGATTTGGTGTAAATATTAGCGGGGAAAACGTTTTCTTCTAAGCCAACTACGAAAACCGTATCGAATTCCAAGCCTTTGACCGCGTGTACGGTGGCTATGGAAACGTAATCGTCGTCTTGTATTTCGTCCGAATCGGTGGACAAAGTAACGCTTTGCAAAAATTCGCCGAGCGTCGAGCCGAAGTTCTCTTTTTCGTAGTTGACTATGGCGTTTACCAATTCGTCGAGGTTTAATCTATGGTTGACGTCCTCGTCTTCGGTACCCGAATAAAGCATATAAAAGCCCGCTTTTTCCATTATGTACTTGACGATTTCCGAAGCGCCGAGTTCTTTCGTCTTATTAAAAAAGTCAAGGTAAACGTCTTGAAATACTCTTAACTTCTTTATCGCTGCGGGCGCGAGATCCGCGCTTTCAAGTCCTCCGAATAATAGGTCGGTCAAAGACAAACTACGCTCTTCGCAATAGGCGGCGTACTGATTAACAACGGTATCGCCGATACCGCGTTTAGGGACGTTGACTATACGCAAGAACGCTTCGTTATCACGCGGATTGACGAGCAATCTACAATACGCCAAAACGTCCTTGATTTCCTTTCTTTCAAAGAATTTAGTGCCGCCGAAGACCTTATAGGGTATCGCGTACGAGGTCAATCTTTCTTCGAATCTACCCGTTAGAGCGGTAAGGCGAACGAGTATTGCGTAATCGCGGGGACGAGCGCCGCTTTGAATACCCTCGGCTATCTTACGCACCACGAAATCCGCCTCTTCGCCGTCGGTGGAGAGTTTTTTCATCTCAACGGATTCGCCCTCGCCGGCTTCCGTCCAAAGGGTTTTACCGTAGCGCGACGAGTTGTTTTTTATGAGCGCGTTTGACGCTTTTAAGATGTTCCCCGTGGAACGATAGTTACGTTCCAATTTGATTATTTGAGCGTTTGGATAATCCTTTTCAAAGTTGGTGATATTGCTTATATCGGCGCCCCGCCAAGCGTATATGCTCTGATCCTCGTCACCTACGGCGAATACGTTACCGTGTACGCAAGAGAGCATTTTTACGATGGTGTACTGCATCTTGTTGGTATCTTGATATTCGTCGATATGAATATAGCGGAAACGCTCCGCGTAGTATTCCAAAACGTCGGGATAGACCGAGAATAGCACCGCGGTTTTAAGCAATAGATCGTCGTAATCCAAAGCGTTCGAGGCTTTCATCGCTTCCTCGTATGCCGCGTACACGTCGACGTAAAGATCGGCGTCCGCGCCCGATACGAAGTTGGCGTATTTTTCGGGCGATAACCCTTTGTTTTTTGCCTCGGAAATGTGATATCGACAAAGCCTGTCGAGATTTTTACCCTCTTTGTGTTTGCTGTCTAAAATCCGCTTGACCAAACGGGTGGACTCGGTGTCGTCGTAAATGGAAAAACTCTTGTCGTAACCGAGTTTATCGATATCGCGCCTTAAAACTCTCGCGCAAAACGAGTGGAAGGTGGATACCCAGAGTCCGCTCGCGCCGTCGGTGAGCTTCTCCAATCTTTCCTGCATTTCCTTCGTTGCTTTATTTGTAAAAGTTATCGCCAGAATATTATACGGCGATACCTTTAATTCCTGCATCAAATAGGCGATACGATATGTAAGAACGCGTGTTTTACCACTTCCCGCGCCCGCGATAACGAGGACTGCGCCTTCGGTGGTTTTCACGCATTTAAGTTGTTGTTCGTTCAATAGTTTTTCGTAATCTTGCATTTAGAACTTCCTTAACAATCTATCTACGATGGTTTTACAGTTTTTTACGCTTTGCGTCGCGCATACGCCCAAAAAGGTACCCGCGATCATGCCAATCATCAACGCTCTCATATTCACCTCCTTAAAGGTAGTATGAGAATGGATTAAATTTATATACAAATAACGTTCAAAGCCGAACTATAACGGTATAACTTTGAATCACTTTTTCTTATTTTTATTAAGATACTCTTTCAGTAAGTCGATAACGAAATCGACTTCTTCACGGTCGTTTTGATAGGAAAAAGAGAAACGCACGCTGCCGAGTATTTCTTTTTCGGTAAGTCCGCATTCTTTGAGGACGTGAGAAGGCAACACGCTACCCGCCGTACAAGCGCTCCCCTGCGACGCCGAAACGCCGTTAAGATCGAGCATAGTCAGTAACGACTGCCCGTTCACAGGGAATTCAACGCTTGATATCGTAGGTACGCGGGGGCTACCCTTGAAATTGACCTTTACGCCCTCTATTTCTTCCACCCTGCTCTCAAAGTAATCGCTAACGTACCTTATCTTTTCCGCTCTCTCTTCAAGCAATTCATCATTTGATTCTAACGCCTCGGAAAAACCGACGACCAAGGGCAAATTTACGGTGCCGCCTCTAAAACCTCTTTCCTGAAATCCGCCCGAGATAAGCGACTTTTTCTTTACGCCTTCTTTGACGTATAGACAGCCTATCCCTTTCGGCCCGTGTATTTTGTGCGCGGATATAGTCATAAGATCGACGCCGAGCTCGGTAACGTCAAGAGAGATCGAGGGCGCCGCTTGCACCGCGTCGGTATGGAAGTACGCGCCGTACGAATGAGCGAGCGAAGCAAGTTCTCTTATCGGGTTTATAACGCCCGTTTCGTTGTTCGCGTACATTACCGAGACAATAGCGACGTCGCCGCTTATCTTCGAAGCCAACTCTTCAACCGTTATTATACCGTCTTCGTTGGGACGTAAATAGGACACGTCGTAACCGATTTCGGCAAGATCTTTCGCCGCGGCGAGAACGGCCGAATGTTCGATAGACGAAACGATAATCTTCTTTTTTGTAGAAGCAAGCGCAACCGATTTTATAGCCGTATTGTCGGCTTCGGTGCCGCCCGACGTGAAATAAATCTCTTTATAAGACGCGTTTATTATCTTTGCTATCTTATCCCGCGCTTCGTCCAACGCCGCAGTCGCTTTGCGACCTACCGAGTGAACGCTTTGCGTATTCCCATAAATATCGGTAAAGTACGGGCGCATTTTTTCAAATACCGCCTCGTCGACTGCGGTCGTTGCCGCGTTGTCGAAATACGCTTTCATCTTAAAGCCCTTCGTACAAGGGGTGCTTTAAGCAAAGTTCTGCGACCTTACGAGAAACGCGTTCGATCGCTTCTTCTCCGTTTTTGACTATATCGCTGATAAGAGAGGCAACTTCTATGCAGTCCTCTTGGGTAAACCCTCTCGTCGTAACGGCGGGAGTGCCTATTCTTATACCGCTCGTAACGGAAGGCTTGGTTTCGTCGAAAGGAATGGAATTCTTGTTGACGGTAATATGCGCCTCGTCCAACCAAGCTTCGACCTCTTTACCCGTTCTCCCGAAAGCGTTGACTTTCAAAAGGATGAGATGGTTATCGGTGCCGCCCGACACCATCGGAATACCTTGACGGGTGAATTCGTCCGCCATAGCCTTTGCGTTGAGTACGATATTACGTTGATAGGTCTTGAACTCTTCGGTGAGAGCCTCGCCGAAAGCCACCGCCTTACCGGCGATGACGTGCATCAAAGGACCGCCTTGTATTCCGGGGAATATAGCCTTATTTATCTTCTTCGCTATCTCTTCGTCGTTGGTGAGGATAACGCCGCCGCGAGGACCACGCAAAGTCTTATGGGTCGTCGTAGTCACTACGTCCGCGTAAAGACATGGGTTGGGATGTTCGCCTGCCGCGACGAGCCCCGCTACGTGAGCCATATCCACCATCATTTTTGCGCCTACTTCGTCGGCGATTTCCCTTATTCTCTTGAAATCAATAAAACGGGGATACGCGCTCGCGCCTGCGACTATAAGAGCGGGACGGCATTCTTTGGCTATCCTTTCGAGTTCGTCGTAGTCGATGGTTTCGGTTTCCTTATCCACACCGTACTCACAGAAATTATAATTTCTACCCGAGAAGTTGACCTTCGATCCGTGAGTAAGATGCCCGCCGTGAGAGAGGTTCATTCCCAAAACGGTATCGCCCAAGTTGAGAAGCGCGGTATAGACGCCCATATTCGCCTGCGAGCCGCTATGCGGTTGAACGTTGGCGAATTTGACGTTGAATAATTTTTTAACGCGTTCTATCGCAAGGTTTTCCACTTTGTCGACGAATTCGCAACCGCCGTAATACCTATGGGCGGGATAACCTTCGGCGTACTTGTTGGTAAGGTGCGAGCCTACCGCCGCCAAGACCGCGGGGGAAACGAAGTTCTCGCTCGCTATAAGTTCGATATTGCCGCGTTGCCTTTCTAGTTCTTCGCTCATTGCCTCGTAAACGAGGGGATCGTTATCTTTGAGCAAATTGAAATCTATCATTCGTAATACTCCTTTTTATCCGAAATATTTGTTTATTAGTTGTTTTATTTTGCTTTCTTCCATAAAGCCCAATTCCAAACCCATAGTAACGCCGTTCTTGATAAATACAAGGCTGGGCATCGCTTCGATTTTATATTGTATAGCAATATCGGTGGACTTATCTACGTCGATCTTGACGAATTTAACGTTAGGGGTATTCTCCTCTACTTTCTCCAAAACCGGGGATAACATTTTGCAAGGATAACACCAAGTCGCGAAAAAGTCGGCGACTACGTAAGGGTATTCGTTTTTTAATTGGTCGAATTCGTTTACGGTATTGATTATCGTACTCATATTTTACTCCTTTTTGCCTTTTTGGCAAGGTTATTTTCTTGGTCGCCTAACGGCGATTCAATAATACAATTTAATAATTGCTATTCGTTTATAAACGAACGTCTCGCCTACGCTCTCACTCGTTTTGTTCTTTGTCTTCCGAGGGGTTTTCGGGGCTCTCTTCTTCCGCGTACTTCGAAACGGGGGCGACTATCTCCACCATTTGAGGCAGGGCGACGCCCTTTTTGCGTATCGCTCTATCGCAAACTATCGCTATGACTACCCCGACTATTAAAGCCGCGATGACCAAACCGAAAAGCAATAATTCGTTTAGGTTGCGCCCCAAACCCACCGTCAAGCCGATGAGAATTACGGGAATGACGTAAACGATAAAAGCCGCGCGCAAAACGAAACCGTCTTTCATACCCACCGACACTCTATCGCCGACCGAGGCGTTAAGGGTGTTTTTTACCGATATGGACACTTTCATCTCGTCTTTGTGCTTCATACACATTCCGCACTTATCGCACTCGGTACGACGGGGAAACACTATTTTAGCGGTTTTACCGTTATCGGTTATTTTTTCGACCACGCCTATTTCAAGCATATTTGATTCCTTTTAGCGTTCAAAGAATAGTCTTCAAGATTTGCGAAAGAGCGGCAAGAATTATTTCTTGCGTTTCGCCGTTAAGCATATTTTTCAAAACCGCTACGCCTTCCGCTATCTCGTTATCGCCTATCGCTATCGAATACTTCGCCTTTATCTTGTCGGCGTACTTCATTTGAGCCTTTATCGAACGGTCGCTCAAATCGTAGACCGCGGCAACGCCCTCTTTACGAAGGTCGGCGACTAACTTTTGGCAATAATCCTTTTGACCGACCGAACAAATAAAGATATCGGGGGATTCTTCGTTCTCTATCTTATTGCCGGCGGCTTCAACGGTCATAAGCAAGCGTTCCAAACCCATTCCGAAACCTACCCCGGGGGTGGGTTTGCCACCTACCGATTCGATGAGGTTATTATATCTACCGCCGCCGCAAACGGTATCTTGAGAGCCTAAACCCTCGGCGATAAATTCGAATACGGTACGCGTATAGTAGTCCAAACCTCTCACTATCTTGGGGTTGACTTTATACTCTATGCCGAGATTTTCAAGCCCCTTTTTCACGCCCTCGTGGTGAGCGCGACAGTCGTCGCAAAGGTAATCGAGGGTGGAAGGCGCGCCTTTTAACAACTCTTTGCAAGTGGGAACTTTGCAATCGAGGACTCTCAAAGGATTGGTCTTTATTCTCTCTCTGCAAGTCTCGCAAAGATTATTAACGTTGTCCGCCAAAAAGTCTTTTAACGCTTTGTGATAATCCGCTCTACACTTAGCGCAGCCTATACTGTTGATATTAAGGCGAGGGCTTATACCCAAACTATCGAAGAAATCTTTCGCCAACGACATTACCTCAACGTCCGCCGTGTAAGAATCTACGCCGTAGTACTCAACGCCGAATTGATGGTGCTCGCGAAGTCTGCCCGCTTGGGGCTTTTCATAACGAAAAACGGGGGTTTCGTAGTAAATACGCACGGGTAAGTTTTGTTGCAAGCCGTTTTCGATAAACGCTCTCGCGCAACCCGCCGTTCCCTCGGGTTTCAAGGTTATGCTCCTTCCGCCTTTATCGTTGAACGTGTACATTTCCTTATTTACGACGTCGGTGGTTTCGCCCACGCCGCGCAAGAAAAGTTCGGTATGCTCGAAAGTGGGCGTCCTTATCTCTTTAACGTCGTAAAGACGGGTGATTCTTCTTATTTTATCTTCGACGTAATGCCACTTATAACTTTCGTCGGGCAAGACGTCTTTCGTTCCTTTGGGTATGTTAATCATAGTTTTTCCTTTTTATTCGATTAGATTATATACTTTTTGAGGTCGTAATTGATGGCGGCTTCGCCGAGATGTGAATCGACGTAATCCTTATTCACGGTTACCACGATAGGGTTACCGCAAGCTTCGAATGAAACTTCTTCCATAAGCTTTTCCATCAAAGCGTGTAATCTTCTCGCGCCTATATTTTCCATTTCCTCGTTTTGAACTTCCGCAACTTCGGCTATACGATCTATTCCGTCCGCAAGGAAGGTGAGATCAACGCCGTCAACTTTGAGCAAGTGAGCGTATAATTTGGTTATCGCGTTGTCGGTATCGGTAAGGATACGAACGAAGTCGGCTTTATTCAAAGAGTCGAGTTCGACGACCACGGGGAAACGTCCTTGAAGTTCGGGAATAAGATCCTTTACTTCGGCAACATGGAACGCGCCAGCCGCGATAAACAAAATGTAGTCGGTCTTTATCATCCCGTACTTGGTGCTTACGGTACATCCTTCGACGATGGGAAGGATATCCCTTTGAACGCCTTCTCGGGAAACGTCGGGGCCGTGCGAATTGCCGTTAGAGGCTATTTTGTCTATTTCGTCGATGAAGATTATACCGTCTTGTTCGGCTCTCTTCAAACCCTCGATATTGATATTGTCCATATCGACGAGTCCTTCGCTAATTTCGTTTACGAAGGTGTCCATCGCGTCTTTAACGCGCATTTCTTTGACTTTCGTCTTCTTTTGCCCGCTCATAGCCGAGAAAATATTGCCTATGTTTATACCCGAAGGATCGTTGGTATCCAATTTCATAGGCTTTTCCTTTTCGGTAACAGTCATTTTGAGTTTGACGTTGTCGAGTTTGCCCTCTCTTATCTCTTGTTCGAGTTCGGCTTTGAGTTGGGTATCGGTCTCGTCGGGGCGCGCTTGCTTCTTTATGGGAAGCAAAACTTCGGCTATCTTTTTAACCGCTTGCTCGGTGGCTTTGGGCTTTACTTCGTCGAATTTCTCTTGCTTTACTATGCTTATCGCGTTTTCGACGAGATCTCTTACCATACTTTCAACGTCGCGACCGACGTAGCCGACTTCGGTAAATTTCGTCGCTTCCACTTTTACGAAAGGCGCTTTCACGAGTTTGGCAAGTCGTCTTGCTATCTCGGTCTTACCTACGCCGGTAGGTCCTTTCATAATGATATTTTTAGGGGTAACTTCGTCTCTTATTTCGGGATCTAGTTGAGAACGACGATACCTGTTACGAAGAGCGACCGCTACCATTTTCTTTGCGTCCGCTTGTCCGATTATATATTTGTCGAGTTGCTCGACTATTTCTTTAGGGGTAAATTGAGTAGCCATATTAAACCTCCTCTACGGTCAAATTGCCGTTTGTGAAAACGCAAAGGTCGCCCGCGATTTTCATAGCCTTTCTCGCAATGCTTTCGGCGTCCAATCCGTCGATATCGTATAAAGCGCGAGCCGCGGCTAACGCGTAATTGCCGCCCGAACCTATCGCGCAAACGTTGCCCTCGGGTTCGATCACGTCGCCCGTGCCCGATACGATGAGCAGGGTGTCCTTGTCAGCCGCTATGAGCATCGCTTCGAGTTTTCTTTGCCTGTCGCTACGCCACAAACCAGTCAATTCGACTGCGGCGCGCATAAGATTACCCGAGAATTTTTGTAACATTTTCTCGAATTTTTCGGAAAGCGAAAAGGCGTCCGCGACGCTTCCCGCAAATCCTACGACGACCTTGCCGCCGTATATTCTCTTTACTTTTTTAGCGTTGGATTTGAAAATAACGCTTTCTCCCATAGTCACTTGACCGTCGCCGGCAATGACCGTTTTGCCGTCCTTTTTGACGGCGCAGATAGTAGTGGCGTGAAATTGTAATTCGCTCATAATTCACCTCTCGTTTAGTTGCTCGACGAAACGCTTGATACTTTCTTCGCACCTCGCCGAATATAATTTTTTTCTTTCTTTTTTATCTTTAACGCCCTCAATAGGGGGTAATAACCCGAAGTTGGCGTTCATAGGTTGCAGGTTTTCTACCGCAGGGTTGGTTATATAACGCGTCAAAGAACCTATTATCGTGTATTCGTCGGGTATGATAGGCTCTTTACCTTCTATCTTTCTCGCTACGTTCAAGCCGACCATCAATCCGCTCGCCGCGCTCTCGACGTATCCTTCTACCCCCGACAACTGCCCCGCAATATATATATTAGGGTGTTTTTTCATCGAATAGTCGAAGTTAAGGACTTTCGGCGCGTTGACGTAGGTATTACGGTGCATTACGCCGTAACGCAAAAACTCCGCGTTTTCAAGCCCCGGCAGCATGCCGAAAACCCTCTTTTGCTCTTTGAAAAGCAAATTGGTTTGAAACCCCACGAGGTTATATGCGTCGCCCGCGAGATTTTCCTTGCGTAACTGCGCGACCGCGTAATACTTCTGCCCGTTGGGATTATCCAACCCTACCGGGCGTAAGGGTCCGAAACGTAGCGCGTCGGTACCTCTCTTCGCCATAACTTCAACGGGCATACAACCCTCGAAGAATTCGGCGTTCAAGAGTTTGTCGGTGACGCTCTCGGCGTTTATCAACGCGTCGTAAAACGCGAGATACTCGCTCTTGTTCATACCCGAATTCAAGTAATCGTCGCCGCCTTTTCCGTACCTAGAAGCGAAATACGCTTTATCGTAATCAATACTGTCCGCCGCTATTATCGGTGCGACGGCGTCCGAAAAATGCAGGTACTCTTCCCCCGATAATCGGGATATCTTTTCGGCTAACGCGTCGGAAACGAGGGGTCCAGCCGCCACAACGGTGATTTCGCCATCGTCTATATCGGTGACTTCCTCTCTTACGAGAGTGAAGTTCGGGAAAGACGACAAGGCTTTCTCAACCTCTTCGCTCATTCGCTCTCTATCCACCGCCAACGCGCCGCCCGAAGGGACGGAAGCGGCTTCCGCAGATCTCAATATCAGCGAGTCGAGGTGTTTAAGTTCGATTTTCAACGCGCCCGAAGCGGTATCGGATAGTACGCTTTTCAAACTATTGGAACAAACGAGTTCGGCTAACCGTTGCGTTTTATGCGCCCCCGTTGTCTTTACGGGACGCATTTCGTACATTACGACGTCGTAGCCCCTTTTCAATAGCTGCCAAGCTGCTTCGCTACCCGCCAAACCGCCGCCTATTATCTTTACGCGTTCGGGGTTTCTTCGTGTTTGCATTTCGTACATCTATACGTCTTTTGACCTTTTATAGTTACCACTTTCATCACGCCGCCGCAATCGGGGCAGAAGTAAGGCGCGGGGATATCCCAAGACGAGAAGTCGCAAGAGGGATAATTCTCGCAACTGTAAAACGTAAAGGTCTTGCCGTTCTTCTTGCTCGTCTTTTTGATGACGTTACCCGTCTTACACTTGGGGCAGGTACCCACTATCTCTTGGTTGAGGCTCTTTATATTCCTGCACTTCGGGAAGTTGGGGCAAGCGAGGAAAGGTCCGTACTTTCCTTCCTTTATAACCATCATCGCGCCGCACTTATCGCATTTGACTTCGCTTTGTTTGGGCGGGATCTTGACCGCTTTGTTATCGTAGTAAGCGGCTTTGACCTGATTCATAAATCCGGGATAGAAAGAAGAGATGAGCGCTTGCCATTCTTCCGTTCCTTCCGCGATATTATCGAGTTCTTTTTCCATTTTAGCGGTAAATTTCAGGTCTAAAATGTTCTCGAAATACTTCTTGATCTCGTCGCAAACAAGTTCGCCGAGTTCGGTAGCCATCATATTTTTGCCGTCTTTCTTCGAGTACTCTCTCTTTGAAAGTACGCCGATAATGGACGCGTAAGTGGAAGGTCTACCGATACCGTTGTCTTCCATCGCTTTGATGAGCGTGCTTTCGGTGTAGCGTTGCGGAGGTTTGGTGAACTTTTGTTCGAATTTGAATTCTTTTTTATTCACCGCGTCGCCCACTTCGAGAGGGGAGGATATATCCGCGTTATCCCCTTCTACGGGGGTGGCGTCCGAGTAAACCGCGGTATATCCCGCGAATTTCAACGCTCTTCCCTTCATAGAGAAACCGTATTCCTTGCCGTCCGCGCCCTTACCCGCGATTCTCACGTCCAAAGTGTTGTATTGGGCGGGAGTCATTTGGCTGGCGACGAAACGATCGTATATGAGTTTGTAGACCATATACGTATTGCGTTGCAATTTCTTTTTCAAACTGTCGGGCGTTCTATCGAGGGATATAGGTCTTATCGCTTCGTGAGCGTCCTGCGCTTGATTTTGCACCTTGTAGACGTTGGGTTTGGCGGGTAAATAGGGATCGCCGTACTTGTCGCCGATTAGTTTTCTAACCGCTTTTACCGCGTCTTCGGATACTCTAACCGAGTCGGTACGAATATAGGTAACCAACGCGACCTGACCTTCGCCTTCGAGTTCCACGCCTTCGTAGAGTTGCTGCGCTATTTGCATTACTTGAGGGGCGGTAAGCGAGAGTTTACTCGTAGCGTCCTGTTGCAAGGTGGAAGTAGTGAAAGGCGGAAGGGGCGATTGTTTCTTAACGCTCTTTTTAACGTCGGTCACGGCAAATGGCGCGGTATCGAGAATCGCCAAAATGCCGTCGAGTTGTTCTTTATTCTTTATCTTGGTCTTCTTTCTGTCGATATCTTCGAACAAAGCCTTGAATTCGTCCTTGTCTTTGGTAAAGAAGCCGTGCAAAGTCCAATATTCTTCGGGTTTGAAGTCTCTTATAGCGCGTTCTCTATCGACAAGCATTCTCAAAGCCGCCGATTGAACTCTACCGGCGCTCAAACCCGTTTTTATCTTTTTGTTTATGATGGGGCTGATCTTATAACCCACTATTCTATCCAACACTCTTCTCGCTTGTTGAGCGTTTACGAGGTTGATATTAATCTTTCGCGGATTGCCTATCGCTTCGGTGACCGCCTTTGGGGATATCTCGTGGAACTCTATGCGAATGGGATCGTCGGGAAGACCCAATTCGTTCATCAAGTGCCAACTTATCGCTTCGCCTTCGCGGTCAGGGTCGGTTGCAAGATAGACGCCGTCGGCTTTCTTAATATCCGCTTTCAAGCCCTCTATCGTGGCTTTTTTATCCGCGTTCACGACGTATTCCGGCTTGAAGTTATTGTTTACGTCTATGCCCAAACTCTTCTCGGGAAGGTCGCAAACGTGGCCGCCCGACGCTCTTACTCTGTATTGATTACCCAAATACTTTTCGATAGTCTTTGCTTTTTTAGGAGACTCAACTATGATTAATTTCATCTTTTAACACCTTTTATTTTGTTTTACCTTTATATTTTTTATTTTTATTCAATATATAATAATTGCCGTTGGAATTTATCACTCCTTGACATTCCATAGCTGATATAGCGACCAATAGTTCGCTTGCCGAGAGACCGCTCTTTTCGGCGAGGTCGTCGAAGTGGGTTTCCCCGCCTTTTAAAATGCGGACGACCTGCATTTCCGCGTCGGTCAATTCGACTATTTCCTTTTTCAGTCCCAACCCGTACCCTTTAAGGACGACGTCGGGATCGCTCGCCATTCTCGCTTTTCCGGAATTGATATACTCGTTAGTCAACTCACTCTCTTTGCTGAAAACGCTACCCGGTACGGCGTAGATGGTGTTTCCCTCGCTGACGGCGTGCGACATTGTTATAGCAGTGCCGCTGCCTTTCGCCGCTTCGGGAACGAATAATGCGTCGGAAAGACCGTTTATTATCCTATTTCTCCCTGCGAAAGTGTACTTTGCCACCCCAAGATCGAGGGGATATTCGCTTATTCTCAAACCCTTTTCAGCTATCGCTCGATATAGATCCGCGTTTTGCGAGGGATAAACGAGGTTTTGACCGCAAGGCAATACGGCTATCGTCTTCCCGCCGAGTCGTAACGTCTCACGATGAGCGAGCCCGTCCGTCCCTATCGCGATACCGCTGACTACCGTGATATCCGCTTTAACGAAGGCTTCCACGAAAATTTTAGTCGAATTGATACCGTAATCGGTGATCTTCCTCGGCCCTACCACGCCTATCGTATTCTCGGATTCCAATAAACTCAAATCGCCCTTTGCGTAAAGCAATACGGGGGGATTATGAATTTGTTTCAACCTTTCGGGATAGCGAGAATCGTCGTAATCGACGAGGACTATACCTTCGTTATAATACCTATTTAATTCCTTTTCAAAGAAAGGTTTATTTTCAATAAGCTCGAAAGTCTTTTGAGTGAATTCCTCGCCGAACTCTCGCTCATATTCCGCTTTAAGAGAGGGCAATTCGTTGAAAAAGTCGCCTATCTCGTCGTGCAACTGCCGAAGTTTGGTTAGCCTCTTGACGTCGGTTATCTTCAAATAAGATATTAACAAGTATGTCAAATCCGCGTTTTCGTATTTCATTTCCAGTACTTCTTATCCAACGATCTGTATTGTATCGCCTCGGCGATATGTTCGACTTTTATGCTATCCGAGCCTTCGAGATCGGCTATCGTCCTTGCAACTCTCAATATGCGAAAACCCGCTCTCGCGGATAATCCCAATTTAGCGAAGGACAGTTCGAGCAAGTTCTGGCTTTCCCTATCCACCTCGCAATATTTTTTGATATCCTCGTTCGTCATCTCGGAATTCGTGCGAGTTTTGCTTCCCTTGAAGCGTTCGCGCTCTATTTCCCTCACCTTAACGACGCGTTCTCTTATTTTTTCCGAAGGTTCACCCGACGCTTTGTCCTTGAATTCGCCGAAGGAAATGCCGTCTACCTCTATTTGTATATCTATTCTATCAAGGAAAGGTCCCGATATCCTGCCTATATAGTTGCGTATTTGAGAGGGCGAACAAGTACATTCCTTATTCTTACTTCCGTAGTTACCGCAAGGGCAAGGATTCATAGAGCCTATCAAAGTAAAGCACGCCGGATATTCTACCGTTTGAAGAACTCTCGATATAGTCACCACTCCGTCCTCAAGAGGCTGACGCAGAGAATCGAGTACCGTGCGACCGTATTCGGGAACTTCGTCAAGAAACAGCACGCCGTTATGCGCGAGGCTCACCTCGCCGGGTTTCGCCCTTCTATCGCCGCCGATAAGCGCGGGCACGGTTATCGAATGGTGAGGGGATCTAAACGGACGAGAGGTAACTATACCTTGAGACGCGTCCAATACGCCCGCTACCGAATGTATCTTCGTGACTTCCACCGCCTCTTCGAAAGAGAGGTCTGGCATTATAGTCAACACGCATTTTGCAAGCATCGTCTTACCCGCTCCGGGCGGACCTACCATAAGCACGTTATGGCCGCCCGCAACCGCGATTTCGAGAGCGCGTTTGGCTTTCAGTTGCCCTTTAACGTCGGCGAAGTCAACGCCGTACTTGCTCGTTTCGTTCTTCCCGTTGAACTTTTTGGTTTCCAATCTGGGAATCGGCGACACGTTCGATAAGTGATTAACGACTTCCGATAAATTGGAAGCGGGATAGACTTCTATCCCGTCTACGAAAGACGCTTCCGCCTGATTTTCTTTTGGGACTATATACTTTTTATATCCGTTTTGCAGCCCGGATATAAGTATTGCCATCAATCCGTTTATTTTACGCAAACTTCCGTCAAGCGAAAGTTCACCGAGCAAAACGTAACCGTCCTGACAGTTCGTGGGTATTTGATCGTAAGCGGACAATATGCCTATCGCGACGGGAAGATCGAAGATCGCGCCCTCTTTTTTGGTTTCCGCAGGCGCGAAGTTGATCGTTATTCGCTTGATGGGATAGTCGAAACCCGAATTTATTATCGCCGATCTTACGCGGTCTTTGGATTCTTTTACCACCGCGTCGGGAAGCCCCACCATTTCCATAGCGGGAACACCCGGAGTCAAATCGACTTCTATTTCGACGGCTTGCCCTTCAAGCCCTTTGAGCGCGTAAGCTTTGGTTTTAGTTAGCATTATTCTTCCTCAACCGCTTCTTCTTCGACTTTTTCTTTCTTAAAGAACGAGAGTAAATACTTGCAATAGTTCATAGGTATCGCTCTTACGGTCTTCTCGCGACCTTTCAAGCAAATATCCATTACGACGAAGCCGCTTATCAAGGTTATAAGTACGAATACGGCCGAGAACGTAATAGCGACGGGATCGTGAGCGGAAACCGCTACTTCCTGCGCGTTGAGCCCGCCGGGAACATACTTGCAAATCATCAATTCATAACAAGCGGATAAAGTAACGATAACGCTCGCCGCCGCAGTAGTGGTAAGCACCCTTCTCTCGCCCGAATAAACGGCGTAGAGATAAAAGAGGAGCAAGGCGGGAAGAACGACGAATATACTCATTCTGATACAGAACGTGTAAGTGAACAAAAGCACGTACGCCGCAATAAGCGTGAGCTTTTGTCTATCGCGACATTTGATATATAAGCCTATTCCCGCAAGCATTATGCAAGCGACCAAAATCGCGCTCATTACTACGCCGGCGGTATTCACATCCGCGCCGCTTAACGCGCACATCGTATAAACGTTGAACGCTCCGTCCACAAACAATTTACTTTCCGAGAATATCGTGAAGTATCTTTCAAGCACGATAAACGGTTTACCCGTGATGAAGAAACTCCAAGTCAAAGGCAAAGTCACGAGGTAACCGCCTATTATCGCCACGGTCATAGATATAGGCAAAACGTTGCGGTATTCGGGATATTTGACGTAAAGAACGACCGCGTAAGTCAAAAGCAAAGGCAAAAGTATGAGAGCCTCGGCTACGAACAATACCGCGAGAGAATAGAATACGGTAAGTTTAATTATCTTTCTGTCGCGCGCCGCGTTGAAGGCGAGCAATAAAAAGAGCGCGCCGATGCAAGCGAACGAGCCGTACACCGAACTCGCTATGAACGCCACGGGCAAAAGAGCGTAAGCCAAAGCGATAACGAACGCCTTGACGGGATCGGTCTTTTTGGCGGCTATCGCGTAAATGAAATACACGGTGAGCAGGTCGGCTATTACCGAAGGTATTTTCATAAAGAGAGCGAAGCCTTGAGTACCCGACAATAAATTCAACGACTTTGCGATAAGCCCCATTATCCACAAGAGATAACTGACGCCGGGGGTGAAATACGGCGTGTATTCGAAGTAATACTTAATTACGCCGTTATTCGCCATGCTTTCGCTCGCGGTGGCGAGTTGGTTCATTATCGCGCCGTGACCGTAAAGGGTTATCACGAGTACGAGCCTTATAGCGAAAGCCGCCAAAACCGCTATCACGGAAAACACTATGCCTTTTATCGCGGTCTTATCATTCTTAACTTCCTCGCCTACGGTCTCGACCGTGGGAAGCGAGCGGGAAGAATATCTTCTAACGAAGACGTAAAGAGCGTACAAGAGCGCAGCGCCCAAAACCGTGAGCAAAACGGTAAAGACTATACCCTTGCTATCGGTAAGATATCCGCTATCGTAACCGCTCGCGCCCTTGCTGCCGAGGTTCAAAGCGACGAGGCCGACAGCGTCGTCGTCAGCTATCTTCATTAGCGATATATTGTCGAAGAGCGCGGTACCCGCAAGGAAAGTGGAAGAATCCGTACCTATACCGAAGCGTACGTTAACCGAATCGTAGGAATAGTTATAGAACGCGACTTCGAGTTGATACCAACCGTCCGATTGATCTTCCACGGATCTGAAAATAGAAGTGGATTCCGCAAGGCCGATAAACGCTTTATAAACGCCGTCCGACTCGATCGAATCGGTTATCTTGACGTCGGCTTTCAATAAATACTTCGCGTCTTTCTCTACGGGAACGGTTTGCGAATAGTAACCGTAAGAATACGTGGAAGTAGCGGTTATCGAGATATACGAACCGCCGTGGCGTTCGTGTTCTTCGAAATAGGTCGTGGAGTCGCCGTTTTTGATATCCACGACGGTAGGCGTCAACTTGTTGTTGGAGTCGGTGTAGAACGTCCAATCCGTCGTCCTGTTTTCAAGGTTGCCGTTCAATATCAATTCGCTATTATAGTCGACTTCATACTTATCGCAACCGACCAGGCCGATCGCTACGACGGAAACCGTCAAACAAACGATTAAAAACAATAACAAATACTTTCTCATTCATACCTCTTACGCCCGAAAGTATCGGATAGGTTAATACCTATTTTATAATACTTCGTCCGTAAAATCAAGTGTTGAAAACAACTTATATATTATTAATTATTTGTAATTATTCCAAATATAAGTCAAAGAAAAACATTCGACGTGTTCAAGCGGTGATTTCGGTAGCTTTTTACCCCTCGTTTTTACCCCGAAAACACCTTCAAAACTCGAGCCGCGCCGCGCAGCGCCTAATCGAGGTGATCGAATATATCTACGAGAGTGAGCGCAAAGTTTAACTACGCCTCGATATTTTCGCTTAACTACAATCCTACGAGCCAAAATAATGCCAAAGAGAATATAAAAAAACCGCGAACGCGTCACGGTCTTTTTACTGATAATTGAAATAGGTCGTTTATTATTTGCTGTAAACGATCTTGGCGGGACGAATCTTAGCAGCCTTACCGGTCTTGGTACGAATGTAGTACAATTTAGCGCGTCTAACGAAGCCTTTACGAACTACTTCGATGGACTTGATTTGCGGGCTGTGAAGCATAAAGGTCTTTTCTACGCCAACGCCTGCCGCTATTTTACGAACGGTAATGGTCTCGTGCAAGCCGCCGTTTTTACGAGCGATAAGTACGCCTTGGAATACTTGAGTCTTGATTTCTTCCTTAACGGTTTTAGCCTCGTGCTTGTTCTTGGAACCACCGCTGGAACCGCTTTTGGTGACTTCCTTGAAAACAAGGGTCAAACGAAGAGTGTCGCCGATATTGAATTCGGGGATATCCTTACGCATTTGTTCTCTTTCAATGATATCAATAGTGTTCATGACTTACCTCCATTTTTTACGAAACGTTCATACAACCAAGTCTTACGTTGTAGCGGACCGCCCGAAGTCTTGAATATGATACCATAGTTTTTTACGCTTGGCAACTGTTTTTTCGCTGTTTTTCTCAAAACGGTATTATATTTTATAAAAATAATTGCTAAACGTATATTCCATATTATTTTTCACTATGATTTAGAAGTCGATAAATTGTTCGAGGATAACGAGCATAATTCATACGAAGCGAGTTATTATTCGAACAAGACGAGTTTAGTTTAGCGCGGAGTATTATTTTCTCGTTTTGCCGCCAAAGCGACCTTCGGCGTATTTTTTAAGAATACCGCTGTCGTATTCGGGGGCTTTTACTATCCCTCTTTTTATTCCCTCTTCAACGAGCGACCGCAAAAGGCTTTCGTACGTCAAGCCGTCGTTTTCAAATAGGTAAAATGCGAGAGAGCCGGGGATAGAGTTTATTTCGTTGACGTACAATTCGCCCGAATAGTAAAGGAAATCCACCCGCACGACGCCGAAACAGTCAAATAATTCGTAGACCTTTTTCGTCGTTTCTTTTATTCTCGCCGTAAGCTCTTCCCCTATCGCCGCAGGCAACTCGCGCCCTCGATCCACGAGATACTTATCGTCGTAATCGAGTATCGCGCCCGATTTGTTCGGCTTTTCCACTGCCGAGGTCGTTATCTCGCCCTCTCTTTTTATTGCGGCGCAGTTGAATTCGACCGCGTTTTCGAGGTATTCCTCAACGAGAACGTCATCGTAGGTTTTCGCAAAGTTTACCGCTTCCATATATTCTTCGTCCGTTCTCGCTACCCTTATGCCTATGCTCGAACCCAACCTGCGAGGCTTTATTATACAAGGAAAAATGGGCGAGTAGAGTTCTTTCGCCGTTTTTATCCCCGCTTCGTCAAGAATGTTTTTCGTAACCTTTTTGTCCATAGTGAGCGCGGAAGAAAAATGATCGGACGAAGTAAAAGGTATCTCGTAGTATTCGAGTACGCTTTGCAAAACGCCGTTTTCCCCTTCCCCGCCGTGGGTGGCGAGTAAAGCGCAGTCGAGCTTTATTCTCTTACGGCCTATTTTTACACCGCCTTTGACAAAGGTTACGATTTTGCCCTTTTCCTCTTCGTAAGAGCGGAAAAACCGAGGCTCTTTTAGGCTCAAAGCCATTCCGCCTTTCATATATATCGGGATCAATTCGTATTCTTTCGGGAAGTAGTCCATCAGCTGAATCGCGGTTATTACGGATATTTCCCTCTCGAACGATCTACCGCCGTAAAACAATCCTATATTCATTATTTTCAACCCTCCTACATACAATACTCTTCGGGCAAGTTTGCCGTAATGAGCAACGCGTCCCCTTTCATCAAAATATCCGCGTATAGTTTTTTGCATTCTTCCATATCCCCTACGCAATGGTATTCCACGCCGTCGAGTCCCGCGAGAAGAGCGCGCCTGTTTTTCAAACCGAGGATTATCACGACGTCGACTTTTTGGGATAAAAACCGAGCGAATTTCTCGTTTTCTTTGTCGTCGGTTTCGACGAAACCCGACGTCGTCACTATTTTACGACCCGGATACGTAGCGAGCAGCCTTACCGCGTCTTCCGCTCCGGACGGATTGACGTTGTAACCGTCGTCGATTATCCTCAATCCCGAAGAGGTCATTCCTTCCAGCCTGTGAGGAACGGGTTTTACGAGTGGAATACTTTGCCTCACGTATTCCGCGCTTACGCCGAGGCTGATTGCTACCGTTATCGCAAGAGCGAGATTATATACGTTATTCAACCCGAGTAATTCGGTTTCCACTTCGAAGGTTTCCCCGTCGAAAATATAGTCGAAAGCCGTACCGTAAACGTCCAAACGTTTTATCCGTATATTCTCTTCTTTTACTTTTATCGCGTTAGGCGGAAGATCGTAATCGACCGAAGAGGAAACGAAGGCTTTTTCGGTGGCTTGAATAAGGGATAACTTCTCCTTCGCAACGTTTTCAATCGAACCGAAAGTCTCTACGTGTTGAGCGGCAATAGAGGTCAATACTCCGATATTCGGCTTAAAAAGGTCGACGAGTTCCTTGATATCCCCCGTTTTCCGCGCGCCGAACTCGGCGACGAAAATCTTAACGTCCTCATCCATAGCCGAGACCGACGTCGCTATACCCAAAGGCGTGTTATAACTCTTTGGCGTAGCGTAGGTTTTCCCCTTTTCGGCAAGCAAAACCGAAAGCATATTCTTGACGGTCGTCTTGCCACCGCTCCCCGTGACCGCAATAATAAGCGGATTCACCCTTTTCAGTTTCTCTTTGGCGGCGTCAAGATATCTTTTATTTTTGTTCTTGAAAAACGGTAAAGTGAAAGAGTTCGCGGCGATAAGCAAAGGTAGCGTTAAACAAGCGACTCCGCCTAACGCGGTGGGAACAAATACGGTAAGTAACGCGCTAAGAACAAGTACGAGAATGCCGTAAGTAACGGCTATGGTCTTCATCCTGCGTGTAAAATCCACGTTCACTTTTTTAAATACGACCGCCTTTACAACCACCGCCGCGAGGGAAGGCAAAAGCAAAACGAAGTAAAACGCGGCGTAATAATCGAGCGAAACGAACGCATAACAAATAAAACACGCCAACGCGTTCACACATAACGCCGCCGCGTCGATAGTCATACTCTTGGTTACGACCGAAAAGATCTCGCGATTTCGGTAATTTTTCAACTGCAACGCGCAAGAATAAAAATATCCGTGCGCGAGCGCGATACCTATAAATAAAAGCGACAAAACGAAAAGCATACTATCATTTTATGACGGCACTTCCGAAAAGGTTATCGCAAATTGTTTGACGAGAGTATAGTATCTTTTAGGATCGTCGAGAAATGGGAAATGCCCCGCGTTTTCCATAATTACACCTCTTGACGAGGCTATCAAACGCAAGCATCTTTTATACATATATAAGGGCGTTTCCGCGTCGTTTTCACCCCATATCAAAAGAGTGGGACAAGTTATTTTCGCCGCGGATCCGTCGAGATACTCGTTGACAACTTTAACGAAAGTCCCTTTCATCGCGCCCGTCAAGGCGCGATAGTCGCTTGAACCCGAGTTAGAAGAAAACCCCAACGCTTTTTTGATTTTATAGGATAACACTTTGAAATAATAAGAAGGTCTTCGCCTCGGTTTTAGCCCCGCCGCGTCGGTCAAAATAAGAGCTGCGACACGCGAGCTTTCGGCGAGTTTTATAGCCACCCTTCCCCCGAAAGAATGACCTACTACTACGACGTTTTCCATTTTATAGAATTCCATTAGCCTTCTTACGCCGGCAACGTAATAATCGAGATCGACCGGAATTGCGGGCGGCGGCGTTTTGCCGAAACCGAAGAGATCTACCCTCGTAACTGTAAAACCTTTCAAAAACTCATCCGCTAAAATAAAAGCGTCTTTATTCGAACCCCAACCGTGTAAAAACAATATTTCGCTGCCGCTACCAACTCTCGTATGCGCTAAAATAGTTATACCCCCTTAACGCCCCTAAGCGGCGCGCAAATCAATCGCGGTATAACCAATAAATCAGAGCGTCTTCTCCGTCCATATAATACTTCGGCCTCTTCCCAACGCAGACGAACCCCATACTTTCGTACAGCGAAACGGCTTTGAAATTGCTTTCGCGTACTTCAAGCGTGACGTTTTTCGCGCCGAGATCGTAAGTCTTTTTAAGAAGGTCTTTCATCTCTTCTCGACCGAAGCCCCGCCCCTGAAACTCGGGCAATACCGCTACGTTCATTATATGCGCTTCGTCGAAAACGTGTAAAAAGGAATAATACCCGACGTCTACGGAGTCGGAAGAAACTATATAAAAACAAGCGAGTTTATCAAGCAACTCGCTGACGAGCATTTCTTCGTTCCAAGGATCGTGAAAGCACTTTTTTTCCACTTCCGTCAAAAACGGAAGATCGGTAAGGACGGCGCGGCGAGAGGTCATTTTTTCTCTTTCATCCTTTCCGCTTGGCTCTTTTTGAGATACAGAGGACGAAGCACTTCGTCGAATTCATTTTTGTTAATTATATCGAGAGCGCGTTCAACGAGATTTGCCGCAAAGTCAATATCGGATACGTCGTTTATACCCGAATAACGCGACTTTATCTTTTTAATCTCGGGAAGATCGTCTTTATAAACTTCCCCCGTTTCATCGCCGAAAGAATAGTAATAATAATCCTTCCGTGACGGAATAATTTTATAATCGTCTTTACTGCCTAATCCGTAAAAAGTGGCGATACCCGCTTTTTCTATGCCTAAAGCAAACGCGAGAGCGGAAACGAATGAAACGCCTATTCTTATGCCCGTAAACGAGCCGGGACCCACTACCGCGAACACCGCGTTCAATTCTTTTTTATCCACTTGGGCTTTTTTCAGCACGCCCTCGGTAAAGGGAACGATACGCTCGGAAGTCTTGCCTTTCGCTTCTGAAGAAACGTCGTAAACGATTTTACCGTCGTTATAGACCACGGCGAAAGAGCTGTCGTAAGTGGTGTCAATTATCAAAAACTTCATTTATACATATTCTCCTTTCATCGTCGCCCGCGTAGTCGAAGTCCACCTTATAGACTTTAGCGCCGTAAAAACTTTCCGCAACGCTCCACTCGATAAGGCAAACCGATTTTTCTTCGCCGTAGTATTCGTCAAAGCCGAGGTCTACGTCTTCGCCCTCGCCTAACCTGTACATATCGAAGTGATAAAGTTTTAATCTGCCCTGATACTCGTTCATCAACGTAAAAGTGGGGCTGGTCACCACGTCGGTTATACCCAACCCTTCGGCGACACCCTTTGTGAAAGTAGTCTTGCCCGCGCCGAGCGTACCCGAAAGCAAAACGACTTCGCCGCCCGTTAGTTTCTCGGCGAAACGCTTGCCCAATTCAATAGTTTCGTTTGACGAATGAGTGAGGTATTCCATAGCCTTAATTATAAACCCAAACCCCGCTTTTTGCAAATAAAAAAATCCAAAAAGTTCTTTTGAAGGTCAATCGAAGAAGCAAAACGCAAATATTACAAAATATGTCGTTTTTCGTTTGTAAATAGACGGATTTTCCTGTATAATTAAATCATGAACGAATACGAAAACAATGAAAACAACGTAAATAACGAAGAGTCGTCTAACATCGACGAAACGCTCGATTTGGAAAACGGCGAAACCG
This sequence comes from Clostridia bacterium, assembly GCA_017444385.1. Lineage (GTDB taxonomy): Bacteria > Bacillota > Clostridia > Christensenellales > CAG-1252 > RUG14300. The sequence goes on from JAFSWQ010000014.1 coordinate 153,643, forward strand.
AAGACGAAGAAAACGCTTTCAATAGCAGCGAAGCAAATGCCGAGGTTAAATCCGAATCGGACGAATCGAGCGAAAGAGATTTGCCTAAAAAGCGTAAACAAGCGATTAGGATAACGAAAAAACTTGCCTTGACCGCCGTTCTTTCGGGGTTGGCTTTCGGGCTTTATATGCTTGGACCTCTTTGCAAATTACCGCTTATTTTCCCCTCGTTTTTGGATTTACAATTTTCCGAATTGCCCGCGCTTATCGGCGGCTTTGCGTTAGGTCCCGCTTACGGAGCGTTGATAATCATTATTAAATGCGCGCTTAAACTTCCCATGTCCTCAACGGCGTTCACGGGCGAGTTATGCGACGCGCTTTTGGGGCTTGCGTTCGTACTCCCCGCAAGCATATTCTATCGTTTCTACAAGACGAAGAAGGGCGCCGCGCTATCCATACTTATAGGTTCGGTCGTTTGCGTAGCTACCGCGCTCTTACTCAATCGCTTCGTGATAGTCCCCACCTACGTCAAACTGTTCTTCAAAGGAGAATGGAGCCCCCTCGTAGGTATGCTTACGACCTTGTTCCCAAAAATCACGCAAGAGAATTTTTACAATTATTACTTATGGGGTTCGGTGCTTCCCTTCAACGTTTTGAGATGCCTTATAACCTCGCTCGTAACGTTTTTGGTGTACAAGAGGGTATCGAAATTATTCAAGAAATTCACGGGTTGAACATATCGAAAAGATCTCGTTTGCGTAATAAAACGGGATTTTTCTTTTTTTATTAAAAAATAAAACAAAACTACTCTTTATGGAAAATTTTGTGATATAATATATAGTATCTTTACGGAGGTGTGATATGAATGCTTTGAAAAAGTGTTGTTACAGAACTTACCAAAAAATAATGTACGTTGCCGAATACTTTATGCCTTGGCCGGAAGCCGAGACTTTGAAAGGTTCGGGTTCTTTGATGAAAATGCCCGAATGGTTGAAGTCCCACGGTAGAAAGAGCGTTCTCATCGTTACCGATTCGGTATTGGCGGGATTCGGTTACAGCGGTAAACTTGCCGACGGTTTGACCGAGGCGGGTATTAAAGCCGTCGTTTACGACAAAGTCGTCCCCAACCCCACTATAGACAATATCGAAGAGGGCTTGAAAATATATAAAGAGAATCAATGCGATTGTATAGTCGCTTTGGGCGGCGGTTCCCCCATGGACTGCGCGAAAGGTATCGGTTGCCGCGTCGCTTGCCCCAAGAAACCCATCGAAAAGATGAAGGGTACGCTGAAAGTCGGCCATAAACTTCCCCCTCTCTACGCTATTCCCACGACTGCGGGAACGGGTAGCGAAGTAACCTTGGCTGCGGTCATTTCCAACCCCGCGAAGCAGGAAAAATATCCCATCGAGGATCCCGTCGTTATACCTCGTTATATAGTATTCGATCCTCAACTCACCATCGGTCTTCCCCCTCACGTCACTTCCACTACGGGTATGGACGCATTGACTCACGCGGTAGAGGCGTTTATCGGTAAATCGAACACCTCCGCTACCAAGAAGCAAGCCATCGAAGCCACCCAACTCGTATTTAAGTATTTGAAGAGAGCGTTCGACAACGGTCAGGATATCGAGGCGAGAGAGCAAATGCAAAGAGCCGCTTGGTTGGGCGGTAAAGCCTTTACGAGAGCGTACGTGGGTTACGTTCACGCCGTCGCTCACGCTTTGGGCGGTTTTTACGGAGTGCCTCACGGCTTGGCAAACGCAGTCGCTCTTCCCTACGTTTTGAAGAAATTCGGCGCTTCCGCTTATAAGAAACTCGCCATCCTCGCCGACGCGGTAGGTATCACGGGCGCGGACAACAAAGAAAAAGCCGAAAAATTCATCGCTGCTATCGAAGACCTTAACAAGTCGATGAACATTCCCAACAAGATCGAAGGAAGATGGACAATCAAAGACGAAGATATCGATAGACTCGTCGATCACGCAATAAAGGAAGCAAATCCTTTGTACCCCGTTCCCACCATCTTCGACAAAGAGGATATAAAGGAATTGTTCTTGGCGGTAAAGGGTTGATAAAACCTACCGTTTGAATTAACGCTATTAAAAGGCTGTAAAAACGCGCTCGCCTAAACGCGGGGACTTGTAAAACGTTTTTGCGGCCTTTTTATACGTACGACCTTCTTCTTTTCAGTTCCTCCATTATCGAGTCGAGAGGGGTATCGGTAGCGAGCCGACAATATATATCGAGATCGGCGGTGACCAATACTTCCTTTCCCTCTCTTTTTTCAAGTTCCTCTTTTATTTTCAAAAGAGCCTCTATCCTCTTCGAGCGGGAAGCGATGGGGGTGAGCAACACGCCTGCAAGCGCAAAACTATCGCTTTCCTTTATCCTTACGTCAACGCATAATTCTTTCAAAACGTCAATTTCTTGGTATTCCGCTATCATACTTAAAGTATGGACGGATAACGCGTTTTTAATCGAAAAAAGGTCGTAAACAACTTACGACCTTAAACGATTACTGAAAACCATTGGCGATTTATACGCCCATATAATACTTGACGTTGCTGTTATCCGGCTCCGCCCAAAGTTTCTCAAACTTATAAAACTCTCTCATCTCGGTATGGAAAATGTGAACTATTACCAAACCGTAGTCCATTACTATCCATTTGCCGTCCTTTTCGCCGTCGATACGAGTAACGTAGATATCCATATCTTCTAAAACTTCTTGGATATGTTCGCATACGCCTTTTGCGACCTGCGCGTTACGAGCGGTACATACGACGTAATAGTTGGTCAAGGAAGTCTTTTGGGTAACGTCGATGGTAAGAATGTTAGAAGTTTGTTTTTCACCTATAATTTTGCAAATCTCGTTTGCCAGATCAAGCGATGTGATTTGTTCCATTTCTTCTCCTTTGTTTTCGGTAATTCCGAAACCTTTCCTATATAATAACCTATTTTCCTTAAAAAATGTTAAAAAACCGAAAATCTTTAACATTTCTTAATAATTCCATTGTGCAATAATCAACGGATTTTTTTATAGTCTAAACGGAAAATTCGACTGGTTTCTCAATAAACACCCGCTATTTGTTCTTGTAAAACTCGAAACATTCGAGAGTTAGCGGGCAAACGTCCTCACCCTCGCCAAGATACTTCAGCTGCGCCTCTACCGCTTGAACGAAACCCGCGTTAAAATCCTTATGAGCTATCTCGCGTAGTTTTTCCACGCCGTCGAAGGCGCGATCCTCTTCCAAAAGGTCGGCAAGATAGATGAGTTTTTCAAGGTCGCTCATATTCGCTCGCCCCGTCGTGTGATACCTTACCGCGTTGATTATATCTTCGTCGCGTATGCCGTAATCGGTTTGTATCTCTTCCGCGCCGATAAAAGCGTGCGCGATAGGACCTTTCGTTAGGTTTTCGGGTAGCTCGGGATGAGGCCTTGTGGAATACTTGGACGCGTCGTGCAATATCGCCGCAGTCATCACTTTGTCATAGTCGAGTTTTAATTGTTCGTTCAGTTTTACCGCTTCCACCGCGACGTTAAGGGAATGTCTGAACCTTTTAGGCGTTAAGGCGGCGGCAAGTTTATCGAGCATATCGTAGTATTTCCCGTAAATACGGTTTTGAATAGCGTATTCGTAGCATTTAGGGGATACGACGTCGCAAGGCAATCTCAAATACAGTTTAGTGCGCGCAAATGTCGAGGAAACGTCTTTGCCGACGTATCGTAATACTTTAATATTTTTCCCTTGCGAGTTATACCTTTCCGCCTTTTCGACGAGAGCGTCGCGCGAGCCTGCGCGAGGGACTACCGCAATGGGAAAAGACAAAACCACCTCGGGCTTTATCCACTTTTCGATATCAAAAAAACTGTCGCCCCCCATTATAAAAACTATATCGCCGTACTTTTCCTTCAATACGGGAAGGATTCTCGCGGTGTTCGTAAGCCCCGAAAGAGTGTTTTCTACGTCGTCAATCAAGACGTCCTCGTCAACGGTGAGTTTGATCATATTTACCCTATCCGCGTACGAAGTCATCGTGCTTTTGTGAGGCGCGTTCCCGCTCGGAACGACGACTATCTTATCGAGAGATAATTCCTCTTTCGCTCTTTTTATCAATTCGTAATGTTCGAGGTGCATCGGATCGAACGCGCCGCCGTAAATACCGTATTTCATCTTAACAATTCCTTTAACTAAACGATACGCGATACATTATATCGCCGAAAAACGTGGTTCTCGTTATTCCTATGATAATATTATAATGCTTATTTCTTTTGGAAGCAAGCAAAAGGAAAAAGTGACGAAAATATGCTTATTTCGAGTTTATTATACTCTTTATCTCCGTGTTTTCGGTCGATAATACGATAGTGAAGAAAAGCGATCTCGTTGTGTTCGGAATATTGACTTTCGCGTTTACGTTTTCGATAGCGACCTATACTTTCAAAAGAGTATGGCTTTCTCTCACCATAGCGATAGCGTTTTCGGTCGCTTACTGCTGTATAGTTTTACTCGCGCGGAAACGCGCTCGTTTTGAAAAGAAAGAGGACTTCGAAAGGAATCTGTTATTGAGCGGTAAGCCGCGATCCAACGAGCTAATCAAGTCCCTTTACGAAAACGCGCAAGAGATAACGCCCGAACTTTTGCTACTCGACGATACTCTCGTTTTGAACGCGGTAAAGTACGGCGGAATAGGCGAAGAAGATATCGCTTCTCTATATCGAAAAAGCCTTGAGACAAAAGCGAATAAAGCGATAGTCTATATGAGAAAAATAGACAAAAACGCTTTAACGCTCGCGCGATCTCTACCGTTAAAAATCGACTTTTTCGACCTAAAAAAGCTATACGGAAAACTTAAAGAAAACAATTTGCTGAATTACGTCGAAGACGCTCCGAAAGCACGTCCGAAACTCAAAGACGTGCTTTCGGGGATAAAAGGCGTTCCGCCGAAATACTTTCTATTTACGGCGATAGCCTGCGCGTTGTCTTCGGTATTTCTTCCTATGAAGATATACTATCTTATCGTCGCCGCGATAAACGCGGCTTTTGGGATAGTCGTTATTATTTGGAACTACAAGTCGCAAACGTAAAGGGACGTAAAGGGTGAGCCGCCTTTATTCCTTGCTTGCGTCGACGACCGACGCGTAGGTTTCGACGAGGTTGTAAAAGTCTTTATAATACTCGTTATCACCGTTCTTTACGTCTTTAAGCAACTCTATTATTTCCGAAAGCGAAGCGTCGCCCTTGTATTCGCTGTTTCTTATTAGGAGCGCAAACTCAACTATCGAAGCGATGAATTTATCTCTTACCGACAACTCGTCGTCGCTTCTCGCCACTTGCGAAAACTCGATATCCGAAACGAGTTCTTTACTTTCGTCCGAAGTATTCTTATAATGCAAAACCGCTTGGGCGATCTTGTCTTCTTCGAAGTTTTCTTTCAGTTTGACCTCGAATACCGCCGTAACGCTGTGCCCGCTGCCTATTTCGCCCGCGTCCTTGCTTTCATCCTCGAATTCCTCTTGGCTCATTTGCTTGTTTTCGTAACCGATAAGGCGGTATTCTTCAACGGTTTCCGCGTTGAAATCGATTTTGAGTTTTGCGTCTTTCGCAAGTACGAAGAAGTTACCGCCGAACTCTTCCACAAGGAATTTGCGCGCCTCGTTCACACTGTCCAAATACGACCAATTACCGTTCCCGTTAAGAGCCAAAGCTTCCATCATATCCGATTGAAGATTGCCGTAGCCTACGCCTATGACCGAAAGATAAATACCGCTGTCGCGTTTGCCGCTGATAAGGTTCGTCAATTCGTCCGCGGTGGCTTTGCCTATATTGAAATCGCCGTCGGTAGCGAGGATAACCCTATTGTTACCGCCTTGTATAAAGTGCTTTTGCGCGATCTCATAAGCCAATTCGATCCCGCCTTCGCCGTTAGTGGATCCCATGGCTTCGAGATCCTCGATGACCGCTCTTATCTTGTTACCCTCGTCGCCCATCGCTCCGTCGAGAGCGCACCTCACGCCCGAGGCGTAAGTAACGATACTCACTCTATCTTGGGGTTTAAGATTTTCGGCTATCAACTTAAATCCCTCTTGAATTAAACCCAACCTATCCGCACCGTACATAGAGCCCGAAACGTCAATAAGCAATACGATATTATTGGGTACGTCGCTCGTTTGAACCTCTTTCGCTTTCAATCCAATAGTAAGCAATTTAACGTCCTTCTTATAAGGCGCGTCAAATAACGAATAAGTAAAGGAAAAGTCCTCGTCTTCGGGTGAAGGATAGTCGTAAGAAAAATAGTTTAGCATTTCTTCCACCCTTACCGAATCGGGATAGATAGTGGTATAATTATCGCCGTTTTTCATTCGATTGATCGCGCCTCTAACGTTGGTATAACTTGCTGTATTGTTATCCAAAGAAACGTAGATATCGCTTTTTTCTGAGGTCTTGACGCTTTCGTTTTCCGCTATTTTGGTGTAATTTGAACCGTCGTAGTCAAACGGATAAATCGCGGCGCTCTCGCTCATAACCCCGTCAGAGACCGTATTAGCATAATCTTTATTATAATAAGGATATGAGTATCTGCCGCCGCCATCCATATCGTAACCGACCTTCAAATCGTCGGTTTTTGCGCAAGCGCTTAATAATAGCGACAACGCTACGCATAAAGTCAAACATATAAATAATACTTTTTTCATTTTACTACCTCCGTCGTTCTTTGCTTATTAGTACCGCGAAAAATAAAAAAAGTTTCAAAAAGTTTTTATTTTTTTACATTTCATTCTCAGTACAAACTATCGAACGATATATCGGTTGCTTATATTGTAATTTTTTTTATCGAAGCATAAGGTGATTATCGGACAAGTCGATATAATACGAAAAACGCCTCGCTATCAGCAAGGCATAATCATTATTATTCTTCGGGTTCTTCGGGTAGTTCCTCATCCTCGTCTATCGTATCGTCCTCTTCCGCTTCCGCGATGAACGAATCGGCGGGATCTATAACGTAGTCGTTCGCGTCGTCCATTTCGTCGCTTTCACCCGCGCCCAAAATCGACTCTTCTTCGTCTAAATCGATAAGGTCTACGCTTTGATCGAATTTCACCTCGAAGTCGGTGGGCGCCATTTGGAAGAGCGCGCTCGCTTCGGTTTGCTCGGTCATCGCTTTCAAGCGGTTGTCTATATCTGCGATATTCTTCAACTCAAACTTATTCTTCAACTCAAATTTCAAAAGGAATTCGTCGGTAGTGCTGTACTCTTTGGGATTACCCACGGTGTTACGCACGCCGGAAACGTAGATAAGGTTAGCCGCGGTCAAAACGCTTATTGCGTAATCGCAGTTTATACCTCTTATAAGTTCTATTTCCGAACGCGTGATAGGTTGCTCGTATGCGATTATCGCGAGGGTTTCGAGAAGAACGCCGCTCAACTCTTTTTGCTTATCTTTCATCAAGATATCCGCAACCTTTTCGCTGACTTTCGAATATGTAGAGATACTCAACAAATCGCCGTAGTCGTTGAGGACGAGTCCACTCGATCCGTTGTTGGCGTATTTTATCTTCAATTCGTGTATGGCAAGTTCGAGGTCGGCGGGATCGATACCCGATTTTTCCAAAATAGTATTACGGGTGACGCCCCTTTTGCCCGCCGCATATATGACCGCTTCAACTAAAGTAACTTGATTTTCCATTTTTATCTCCTTATTTATTCTTTCCGTCGGTTTCTTTGAATTCGTAATCTTCGTAATCGCCCTTTATGATCTCTTCAAGCGACATATCTTCCTTACCCTCGGCTATTTTTATGATAATTTCGCCGAAAGGTTCCTTTTGCTCGGCTATCGCAAACTGCCTTCTTAACAATTCGAGAAGAGCCAAAAACGCGTTTATCCTCTCGCTATCCGTATAAGAAGCGTCCTTGTACGCTACGTCCGAAAAGGATATACATTTCTCTTCTTTCAAAAGCATAACGAGTTCCTTGGTTTTGTCAAGGACGGTAAACCTGTCTTTAGTGACGGTTTTCGCAGAAGGCTTCTCGCTGACTTGCCTAATGGTTTGCCTTCTCTTCACGTTAAGATACGCGTCTACGAGCGCGTTAAGATCGAAGTTATTTATGCAGTAACGACAATCGGCTTCGGTAAATTCGGGTTCGACAAAATATCTGCAAACCACCTGTTTTTCAGCCAAAGTTTCTCTCATCTCGTTAAGGAGCTTCCTTCTTTCCAATTCGTCGAAGAATCTCTCGGTAACCTCTTCGGTCTCTTGCTGCGTTTCTTCGTCCGCTTGCATCATATTCCTTACTTTAAGATCGAGCAAAAGCGAGGCGTAGTAAATGAAAGAGGAAACGCGCTCCAAGTCGAGTTTATCGAGCGTCCTAACGTAAGCCAAGTATTGTTCGGTGATCTTCGAGATAAATATATCCCTTATGTTTACTTGGTTTTCGTCGAGCATTTGCAACAAGACGTCCAAAGGACCCTTCTCGCCGTTCGGCAAATCGAACTCGTAAGTTTCGAGATTTTCTTCGTATAGGTCAAAATTCTTACGTAACATTTTAAACCCCCAATATCAAGCCGTATAGTTTGACTATAAGCGACCTTATCGCGTTGATATACATTCCGAGAACGTCGATAGGCCAACCCGTAAAGTCGGCTATGATTCCCAAACCTATCAATGCGATAAAGATATAAAAACTGTATTTACGCATAAAAACGACGTACTTGTTGTTTGGCTTAGTGAACGCTTCCACTAAGCGGAAACCGTCCAAAGGAAACAGCGGCAAGAGGTTGAACGCTATCAACGAGATATTTATCAACGTGCCGAACATACCCAAGTACAAGCCGAATTTCAAAAGTATCATCCAAAAAGACTCGACGTCAACGGCGACTTTCGTAGCGATAGCCCCCATACCGACGTACAATCCAAAGGAAAGGAAACTTAATAGTAAATTGACGGTAACCCCCGCGAGAGCGACGGTAACCATACCTTTCTTCTCGGACTTAAAGTTATTAGGGTTGACGGGAACGGGTCTCGCCCAGCCTATGCCGACAAGCACGAACATAACCATACCGATAGGCTCGAAGTGTTTTAACGGATTCAAAGACAATCTACCCATCATACGAGCGGTGTCGTCACCATTCCATTTAGCGACTAACCCGTGACCTATTTCGTGTAAAACTATGGCGAAATATATGGAGACCAAATAACAGACCACCAATATAAACTTATCTTGCAAAGTATAATCGCCGAATATCAAACTGTAAAGCATTCCACTTCTCCCGTTTTTGATAATTATAGGTCTTTAAGGTTAAACGAGTCTTAAAGCGTCGGTATATCTAATATTATAGGTTACTTTTCAAAATTTGACAAATCAATTTATAAAAATAATTATAGATATTTATAATTATTATTCGAATCGGCTCGAAACGCCATAAAAGAAACGCATGATCGATAAATAGTTTCGCGCGATACGAGAAAAATTAATCGTTTTTGCTCGAGGGTACGGAATGGATTTCAACTCGGGACTATAAATAAAAAGGGCTAAAAGAATAAGTAAATTTCTTATAGCCCCTGTATTCGCTCTTTTAGAGCGAAACGTCGTTAGCCGATAAACGAGCGTCCGTAATTCGAATAAAGTTAGCGATCAGTCTTAACGCCCCACTTACCAAGTACGTCTTCAAGCGAGTCGCCGTAGGTTTGCTTTTCAACCGAATTAAACGCGTAGAGATCTCTTTCTTCCACTATTTCGCCGCCTTTAACCGCATAGACTTTACCCACGATATCGCCTGCCGCAACGGGTAATTCAAGGTCGTTTATCACGGTTTTGACCTCATATTCGTCGTTATCGCCGCGTTTTACGGTGACGGTGAAATCGTCTTTTACGCCGTAAACGAGGGGCTCTTTACCGCCTTTCAAATTCTCTTCGCCTATAATTTCGCCCGCTTTTAAAAGCGTTTTCGAGGTGTATGCGCCGAAGGCATAGTTGAGTAGTTTTGTAGAATCGGCAAATCTCGTTTTACTATCCGATTCACCGATAACAACGCTTATAACTCTTATTCCGTTCTTCTTTGCGGTAGCGGCTAAACAAAAGCCCGCTTCGTTGGTAAAACCGGTCTTACCGCCGTCGCAACCGTCGTAAAATCGAATGAGCTTATTCGTATTCGTAAAGGTGGTCGTTCGTCCGTCGGGGTGAACGTAATCTTCCAGCCATACCTTGGAATAAGTGTGATATAATTCGTGTTTACTCAATTCGGAAAGCATTTTCGCAACGTCTCTCGCCGAGCTGTACCCACCCGAAGCGGGAAGCCCCGTGCAGTTTGCGAAGTGCGTGTTTTGCATTCCCAATTCTTTAGCCCTCGCGTTCATGGTTTCAACGAAGCCTTCTTCCGAACCTTGCAACCTCTCGGCGATAGCCAAACAAGCGTCGTTCGCCGAAACGACGATAACGCCTTTCAATAGGTCGCCTAAAGGATAGCTTAAACCGCTATCGAGAAACATTTGCGAGCCGCCCATTCCCGAAGCGGTAGGCGTAACGACTATTTGCTCGTCCACTTTGGCGTTCCCTCTTTCAATCGCTTCGCAAGTGATTAGCGCGGTCATTATTTTGACCATACTCGCGATAGGATATCTTTTATCCGCGTCGAACGAATACAGTTCGTCTTTGGCGTTTCCGTCGGTGACGTAAACGGCTTTTGCGGAAGTTTTCAGCGTTTTATTCTCTTCGGCAAAAACGGTTTGCGTACCCGATATCAACAATAACGTAAACAATAATACGATGATCTTTTTCATAATTCCTCCGTTTTTAGTATGACTTTTAAACGAGGATTTATTCAGGACACTATATTGACGAAAAGGTTTATAATCCCCGCTATTAGTTCCACTACGAGCAAAAGTATCAAACCGAAGATAAAGCTCTTCACGCAAGGGATAAATACTTCGAGATTGTTGCGCGGTCGAACGCCGCAAAGTATCCGGTCGTTAGTTGTTGCAAGAGCGGAAAAAGTGCAAAACACGATTATCATAACCGAGGGTAACAAAAAGAAAAGAATGGTCATCACGCCGCCGAAAACGCCGTTTAACACTATTAGCGCGGCGATACGCCCTAAAACGTACCCAAGATACACGGAAACCGCCCTAAAAGCCATACCGAAAACCCGCCCTTTGGAGTTCAAATACACGAATAAAAGCGAAGTGAACAATATTCCCGCAAAAGCAAAATACAATTTGAAAGGCTTGAATTCGTTGGTAAATATAACGTCGAAACCGTAAACGAAATCGCTTTCCGCTACGTTTGCGGCAACTATCGCGCCAACTACGATACCCACCGTTAAATAGGGCACGATGGATAAGAAACACCGCCTTTTCCTTCTCAACTTGTCTTTGAAGTCGGTTATAAAAAAGAATATCGCTTTCCGCATATTATCTATTATGCGAAAAGCGGGAGCATTATACCTTTGAAACCTCTTCCATAAGGAAATCCGCGTACACCGCATACCCTTTAAGCGCGTCGTTAATGAACACGTGCGTCAACGCGCCTACGAGAGCGCCGTCCTGTAAGATGGGGCTTCCGCTCATTCCTCTTACTATACCGCCGCACTTTTCAAGCAATCTTTCGTCGGTTATCTTTACGGTCATTCCTTTTTCGGCTTTCGCAGGCTGGAAATCGGCGCGTATTATCTCGACGTCGTAGTAGTCGGGTGTGTTTCCCTCTATCGTCATATAGACCTGCGCTTCCCCTAATTTAACGCGATACCTCGACTTAATCGGGACGAGCAAGGAAGAGTAAGACTCGATCATTTTGCCGTAAACGCCGTAATCGTCGTTTATATATATCTCGCCCATAGTAACGTCGGTAGTAGCGCCGTTCAATTGCCCCGGCTTACCCGTCGCCGACTTGCTGACGCCAAGCACTTTGCAAGGGGTTATTTTAGCTTGATATAACCTTGCGGGGACGCCGTCGAACGAGGTAGCGGCGTGACCTAAAGCGCAAAATCTTTTTTCTGCGGTCACGAATGAAAGGGTGCCTACTCCCTCAACCGAAGTCGATAGATAAACGCCGAGTTTAACGTTGCCCTCTTTATCTCTCACGCCCTTCCCCGTTATCGTCCTCGTCTCGCCCGCATTGTAGACGAGAAGAGTGTTTTCGCCCTCTCTCACCGCCGCAGCGACTTCGAGCCGTGAGGAAACATCTTTGCCGTTCACTTTCAAAAGGATATCACCGTCTTTGAACTTGCCTTTAAACGGTGACGCTTCGCCGTTTGCCGCGTCTACTACGCCCTCGCCGTCTACGTACAAACCCTCGCCCAACGTAGAGAGCCCGACGGCAATACCGCCCAAATAAACGTATTCTTCCTTTTCTTCCGCAAAAGCGGTCGCTGTCGACGAAAAGACGAACGCGATAACGAATATGACGATTACAAAAAATATCCGCGATCTCTTCAAAACTTTACTCCGTAAATTATTTTGAGTAAAAACCGCGGATATATTCTCTTTTTGGTTTTACAGTTTTTGGCTGTTTGATTTCGGTCGCGTGATGACCGTCATTTATTACGTATGAACGACGATAGTTACGAATAACGAGCGACCGCTTAACGAAACGTACTTAACGCTAATAGGTTATTTTTTTACTTTCCCTTTATACTCGTTCGCTCTTTTTATCATTTCTTTCGCGTGTTCTTTGGCGGCGGCGGTATCCGCGCCCGCGAGACGAGCGACTTCTTTTATCTTATCTTCTTCGGAAAGCAATACTACCGAAGTGTGCGTTTTACCGTCGGTCACGCTCTTGCTTATTAGGTAATGATTATCTGCGAACGATGCGAGTTGAGGAAGATGGGTGACCGCTATTACCTGCCTGCCTACGCTTATGTTATATAGTTTTTCGGCTACCGTTTCGGCGACTTTACCAGATATACCGGTGTCTATCTCGTCGAAAACCATAGCGTCGATACCTTCTAAATCCGCGGTTATGTTTTTGACCGCTAGCATAAATCTCGACATTTCGCCGCCCGAAGCGATTTTAGATAACGACCTTAAAGGTTCGCCTACGTTGGGACTGATGAGGAATTCCACTTCGTCCACTCCGTTTTCGGTCAATGCGTCTTCGAAATCTTCGAAAGAGGGGAATTCGTTAAAGGACGCTTGGAAACGAGTGCCTTTCATCGCGAGGTCGTTCAATTCTTTTATTATCGCCTTCTCGAATTTCACAGCGGTTTCCCGCCTTTTGTCCGAAAGCGCCTTCGCCTTTTTATATAAGGAAGTAAGGCATTTGGATAGCTCGTTTTTCAAATCCTCTATCTTTTCATCCGCGCCCGTAAGTTCTTCGTATTCGGCTTCCGCTTCTTTTAAGAATTCCAAAACGTTTTCCACGCTACCGCCGTACTTGCGTTTAAGGGATTTTATCGCGTCCACTCTACGCTCTATTCGTTCGGCTTCGCGAGGGTCGTATTCGAAATCCTCGGCGTACGAAGAAAGGGTATCGCGGATGTCTTCGAGTTCGATCTTGGCTTCTTCCAAACGTCTTTCTATCTCTTCTATTCCGTCGTCGAATTTGGAAACGGGACGCAAACTTTGCAACGCTCTCGCTATCAAAACGCCGACGCCTATTTCGTCGCTGTCCAGCGCGTTATACGCGCCGCTGACGCCCTCGACGAACTTCTCGGAATTGCGATACTTATCGCGCTTTTTGATAAGCTCGTCCTCTTCGTCAACCTTGGGATCGACCTTTTTGATATCCTCTATCTGGAATTCCAATATTTCCTTTCTTCTCTCTCTGTAAGCGTCGTCGCCGAAATCTTCAAGCGCGGCGGAAAAACGCTTATATTCCGAATATGTAGAAAGATAGTCGGCTTTCACATTCTCTATATCGGGGTCGTATTTGTCGAGTAATTTCAAGTGAGCGGAAGTTTTCAAAAGCGATTGATGCTCGTGCTGACCTAAAATATCCACCGCTTGGGCGGTAAGCTTACGGAGCATTCCCAAACTGAAAACCTCGCCGTTTACCCTGACATCGTTTTTGCTCTCGGTCATCGTGCGTTTTACGATGATAACGTTGTCTCTTTCGATACCCAACTCGTCGAAGACGGGGGAATCTTCGTCCACCTCGAAAACCGCTTCGACCATAGCGGACTTTTCGCCGTAGCGTATCAAAGACTTGTCGGTTTTACCGCCCAAAACGAAAATAAGCGAGTCGATGACGAGGGATTTTCCAGCGCCGGTTTCGCCCGAAAGTACGTTAAGTCCCTCACCCAAAGTAACTTTACACTCTTCGAAAAGGGCTATATTTTTAATGTATAACGATCTAAGCATCTTTATTCTTCAAAATTTCGTTCAACTGCGCCGCAAAGGTTTCGGCGGAAATTTCGTTCGCCATTATCACGAGAATGGTATCGTCGCCCGCTATCGAACCGAGTTTATCGTTTATATTGTAGGTCTCGTCGATAATCGCCGCCACCCCGTTAGCCGAGCCCGACTTGGTGTTGACAACGATAAAATTATTCACCGACGTGATCTTCTCTATCATTCCTTTCAACAATTTAAGCTGGTTATCGTCGGCGGTAGCGGAATTATTAGACGGCATGATCGCATACCTAAACCCCTTTTTGCCGTCTGCTTCGTAGGGTATCTTGACTAAATTCAATTCTTTGATATCCCTCGATACCGTCGCTTGCGTGGCTTTGTACTTGCCTTTAAGGAATTCTACGAGATCCTCTTGAGTTTCCACCACGTTGTTGCGGATAATTGACATTATTTCAGTTTGCCTATCGCTCTTTGACATTTTTCACCTCTTACTATTTAGACCATTGCGCAAATTTTTCATGCAATTTCTTATAAAAACCGCCTTTGGTAAGTTTAACGAATTTAACGCTTTTTTTCGATAACCCAACGGGGAATTCTATATTCTCCTTAAAATCAGCCACGCGTTCTCCGTCCACAACGACGCTCGCTCCCTTATCCGCCGAAGCCTTAACGGTCAAAATCGAACACTCGGGTAGTACCGTGGAACGAGAATACATCGAATGAGCGCATATAGGCGTGAGAAGCAATGCTTTTAGCGTGGGCGCGAGAACGGGACCGCCCGCGGATAGCGAATAAGCGGTGGATCCTGTGGGCGTGCAAATCAATACGCCGTCGCCGTAAAAAGACGCAACGTACTCGCCTCTATCCTCAACGTAGACCTTTATGACGTTGAAAGCTTCGCCTCTTACCACGCATATCTCGTTTAACGCAAGATGGGTCTTACCGTCGATCTTCGCTTCGAGCAAACACCTGTATTCGAGTTCGTATTCGTTAGCGGCAAGTCGGGATATGACTTCGGGAAGATTAGCGTCCGCTTCAAGTTCGGCAAGGAAACCCACGCGCCCGGTATTGAACGCTACTACGGGGATATCCATTTCCACCGCCTTGTCTACGACGGTCAAAATACTACCGTCACCGCCGATGACGATTATCATATCGGTATCTTCCGCCATGTTGTCGAAGAAAGTCCAATTATGCCCCTGCTTTTCAAGTTCGGATTTGATCTTCTCGAAAACCCTGTCGCTGTTTTGTTTTGATACGTTTACGTACAATGCGAATTTCATATTGATATTTTAACCGATTTTATGCAAATAATCAAGTATTTTGCATAAATATTTATAAAATATATTAGATTTTAGAATAAATATTAAAATATCGACAAAAGAGAGTCAATTTTTACCGAGGTATAACAGATATTCGATATTCTTGTTCTCAAAAAGTTTTCGAATGGAAGTCAAACCCAAAACGGCGAAACCCGAATCTTTGGCGAAAGCGGATATTCTATCGACAGCCTTCCTCGCCGTTTTTTCGTCTTTGACTATTCCGCTTTTAGTAAGCCCCGCTCTTCCCACCTCGAATTGAGGTTTGACGAGAAGTATAGCCTTGCCGCCCTTTTTCAATAACCGCTTTACTTCGGGAATGACAAGGGATAACGATATAAAGCTAAGGTCTGCGGTAACGGTGTCGGCGAGCTCGGCGGGTAACCCCGTATCTCTCGCGTTGGTCTTATCCACTACGACCACCCTTTCGTCCTTTTGCATCTCTTTGGGCAAGGCGCAAACGCCGATATCCACCGCGTAGACTTTTTCCGCGCCCGCTCTTAATAAAACGTCGGTAAAACCGCCGTTACTCGCGCCTAAATCCACGCATACGCCCAAAGAGTCGACGGTGAATTCTTCGAGAGCGTAAGCAAGTTTAAGTCCCCCTAAACTCGCGTAAGATATAACGTCGTTCACCTCTATTTCGTCGGCGTCGTCCACGTCTAAAGAGGGTTTTTCAATCTTTTTCCCGTTGACTTTAACGCCTCCTAACTTGATAAGATTGACCGCTCTCGTTCGAGAATTGACGAAACCTTTTTCAAAAAGATAGAGATCAATCCTCATAATCTTCCTTTATTTTTTCAACGATACGCCCGACCGAAAGACCTTGGTCAAAAAGTATCTCTTCTAAAGCGCCGTGAGCCACAGTTTTAGTGAGACCGAAAGAGCCTTTTAACTTGACGAAAGAGGATAAGTACGCTGCGAAACCATTCTGCGTATAGCCCTCTTCGAAAGTGTAAACGTCCTTATCGCCGAAATCGAATTCGTCCATATGGCGAGGGGATCTTACGTTCAAAACGTCGCAAGCTATTCCCGATAATTCCAATATCTCGGATACTTGCGAGGATATTTTCACCGCCAAAGCGCCGAGCGCCGCGATAATGACTTTCGAACCCGCCTTTTTAACGACGTATTGTTGATTGGGTTTTTGGAAATCGCTTTCCATCGAATAGAATTGTTTCGGGAGGACTATCGCCAAAGGTGAATCGTAAGAGGAAGACCATTCCACCATTTTTTCGTATTCCTCTATTCCCGACGGATAAAGCAATTCCAATTCGGGATTAGCGGCGAAAGAGGGATAAGCGTAAACGCCTTGGTGAGTCTCTCCGTCGTTATTGACAAGCCCCGCCCTGTTCGCTATAAAGGTTATGGGCAAGTTTTTCGCTTCGATAAGAATTTGGTCTTGCGCTCTCGTGAAGAAGGTGGCGTATATGACGACGTAAGGTTTCATCCCCGCCCTTGCGAGCGCGCAGGCGAAACTTACCGCGAAACCTTCCGCTATGCCTGCGTCGAAGAACCTATCAGGGAATCTTCGAGCGAATTCAGCTAACCCGTTACCGTCTTTCATACCAGCGGTAACGACCGCTACTTTATCGTTTTTCTCGGCGAGCGTTACGAGCGCGTCGCCCAAACGATCGGAAAAACTTTCGCCGCCGCCTACCGTATGTTTGGATACGGGATCCTCTTCCGCGAGCGCGTAGCCTTTTCCTTTTATCGTCTTGACGTGTACGAGAACGTTACCATCATAATTTTTAGCAAGGCGGAACGCCTCGACAAGCGAACGGATATCGTGACCGTCCACCCTTCCTATATAAGCGAGGCCGAGGTCAGCAAGTTTTTCTTCGTCTATTTTGCCGTCAAACCCTTTATCGAAAGAGAGGAAACGACGGGTAAACGCGCCGTCGGCGGGGGATATGGAAAAGTCGTTTTCGTTAAAAACGATTATTTGTTTTGGATAAAGGCAAACGTTGTTCAAGGCTTCGAGCGTGTGCCCGTTGCCCATCGCTCCGTCGCCTAAAATCGTAACGTTTTCACGTTTTACGCCCATCGCCTTATCCGCGGCGGCATAGCCGCAAGCCTCGGGCAAAGCCGTACCTGCGTGACCTGCCACAAGTTTATCGTAAACGCTTTCCTTGGGATCGGGAAAGCCGCTTATTCCCTTGGTCAAACGCAGCCCGTCGAAACGGTCGCGCCTATCGGTCAGTATTTTATAGGCGTAACATTGATGCCCTATGTCGAAAAGAATCCTGTCTTGCAGCGCGTCGAAAACCGAAAGTAACGCGGTGGTCAATTCCACTACGCCCAAGTTGGACGCAAGATGCCCGCCGTTACGCAAGGTCGTCAGGATTATTCTGTCTCTCACCTCTTTCGCAACCGCTTCAAGAGAGGCTGCGTCGAGAGTGGACAGGTCTTTCGGCAAGTTCAATTCGTCAAGCATATCATTCCTCTTCCACTTTCAATTCGGTTTGAGTTATCTCATCCAATTTCTTTTGCAAAAGCATAACTTTGCCTTTCGATTCAGTCAGTAGATCGAGGCACTCTTTGCCCAAAACTATACCTTTGTCGAAAAGCGCGATGCCTTCGTCAAGAGTGGTGTTCGCGTCGTCGAGTTTGGCGACGGTCTCTTCAAGTTGTTTCAGTAATTGCTCGAATTCCATATTATCCCTTCTTTACGTTTATTTCTTTTACCGTGGCGACGATAGAGCCTTGCAACGCTCTTACGGTCAACTCGTCGCCTATTTTTATCTCGTTGAAATCAAGGCTCTTCCCCTTGTTCCATACCCTAAAATAGCCGTTTTTGAGTAGTTTGGTAGGGTTTGCGGCGTTTAAAAGATCGAGAGTCTTTTCAAGCCTTCTCTCTTTTGACAAAAGCAGCGACTCGGTCTTCGACGACAGTTTTTCTAAAACCATACGCGTTTTACTTTCAGCATTATCGAATTTTCTCAACGATTTGTCTTTGAGCGCTTCGATATCCGTCTTTACCCTTTTCGTATATTTTTCTTCCAATTTCACAAGGGAAGAATTCAATAAATACAATTCCGCTTTTACGCCCCTCACGAATTCGTCCACGTTGATAGCGACGAGTTCTGCCGCCGCGGTAGGCGTAGCCGCTCTCGCGTCCGCAACGAAATCGGATATAGAAAAGTCGGTCTCGTGCCCTACCGCCGAAACTATCGGGGTATCGAGGTCGGCAATACAGCGAGCGAGCCCCTCGTCGTTAAACGGCATAAGGTCTTCGAAAGAGCCGCCGCCTCGAGCCAAAACGAGACAGTCGTAGCCCAACGCGTCCACTGTCTTCAAAGCGTTTATCATATCGTTCGCCGCAGATTCGCCCTGCACCCTAACGTCGTAAACGTGGATATCGAGCAGTTTGTTTTTATTCCTTACCGTCATTACGATATCGCGTATGACCGCGCCGGTCGCCGAAGTAACGACGCATATTTTCTTACAAAAAGGCGGTATCGCTTTTTTACGCGACCTATCGAACAAGCCTTCCCGTTCTAATTTTTTTTTGAGCTGCTCGAGTTTTACGTGTAACGCGCCCTTTCCTACGGGTTGTATTACGTTTACGTTCAACGATAGTTTACCGTTTTTTGCGTAGAAATCGACGTAGCCGCTAACAATGACCGCTTCCCCGTCCTTGGTAGGATTGTAAGTTTTTTTCGCGTAAAAAAGATTGCAGGCTATCTGCGCGGATTCGTCCTTTAAGGTAAAATACGCGTGAGCGCCCGAATACTTGAAAGAGGATATTTCGCCGTAGACTACGACGTTTTGCAACCCTCTCTCGCCCGCAATCGCGTTATGAACGACAGCGTTTAATTGACTTACCGATATAGCGTTATCCATTGAACTTCTTGTTCAAAGCCGCAAGCGTGCCGTTAACGAACCCCGTCGTACTCTCCCCGCCGAACTCTTTGGCGAGGTTTATCGCTTCGCTTATAGCAACGCCCTTGGGTACGTCGGGAGCGTATTTCAATTCGAACGCGCCGTATACGAGCGCGACGTAGACCGCTTTATCCAGTCTTTCGACCGTAGAATAACCGACCACCGCGTTCATTACGTCCGCCGTCAACTCGTCGTACTTTTCAACGATTCCGCGCACGGTCTTGCCGATATACTCGACGTCCGCGTCGGTAAGGTTAGCCGAATTACAAAGCATTTCCTCGGTTTTCTCATTCAAAACCTTATTGAACGAATATTCGAATACAAGTTTATATACGGATTCTCTCGCTTCCCTTCTCATTTGAATACCACTCCTACGACGTTGATATTTACCGCTTTTACTTTATAAGGGGTAGCGGCTTCCACTTTCTCTATGACCGCGCTTTGGATCCTGTACGCGAGATCGGGTATTTTATATCCGTAATACGCTTTGAAACTGACGTCGATCATAGCGTCCTTTTTCTCGGTCAAAGTCACCTGCACGCTGTTGCCCTGCGACTTGAAAAAACGCCCTACGACGCCGGTATCTATCGACAGGTCGGCAACGCCGTCGATTTGCGCGACGGTCGAAGCGGTCAACGAAGATATAATATTTTCATATTTTTCTATTTCGGAAGGCATAAAGAACTCCTCTAACGATATTTGCGGATTTTACCGCTTATATAGTATAACATAAAAATATAAAAAAAACAATTATAAAACTATAAGTTGAGAGTCAATAAAATAAAAAGAAACCGTCGAAACGAGAGTTTCAACGGTCGTATAGGTTAGAAGGACGTTAGCTGATGGTAGAATAGGGAACGACTACCACGTCGGTAGCGGAACAACCCAATTCCTCGGTAACTATCCATAGTATTTGCGCGACGTCCTGACTCGTTAAATCGCCGTCTTTGACTACGACGTTGACGTTACCCGTGCTTACCGTTACGCAAGCGTCCTCGAAGCCGCGCGCTTTGATAAGATTTTCGAGAACGAGTTCGTTTTCCGAATATCCCACAAGTTCCAATCTCTTGCTTTCCGCTTGGGTTTTCGCGGTCTCGCTGCTCTCTTCGGATTTGATTATGGCGTCCAAATAGCCGTAAGTTTGCGCTCTCGTACTGTCTCTATCCGACTTCATCGCGCTGAATACGGTCACCGCCGACTCGGTTTGTACGTTGACGTTTTTCTCGTTTTGCGCGCTGTTTTTCTTACCCAATAAAACGTTAAGATAAGCCGCCGCTACGAGCATTACTACCATCGTGCAAATGATAATGATCTTCTTTTTGTTTGACATAGGTATACCTCCATAATATTACCGCTTCCGCGGATCATTCCATTTCAAATACCGTTATTTTATCGGCGGACGCCCCCGTGACCGTTTGCACCGCTCTTATGAGTTTGACCGCCACCGAAGGGTCCCCCGCCCCTTCCGCTATCACGATTATCCCGATTATTTCGGGCGGTTTTCTTTCAAGTATCACCGCGCCCGAATTACCGCCCGACGATACCAATATCGTGTTTTTGTTTTCCACCGTCTTTTCGGTCACCACGCCGTCCTTCGTCGTTACGGTGGACGAACTATTTACCGTTTCGGCGGGCACTACGCTGCCCTCGCCGTCGTAGGATATCATCACTTTGGTTTTTCCCGCGCCTTTAATTGCGGATAACGCGCTTTCCAACTCGGTAGCGGTGGATACGCTTCCCTGCGTTTCGGTCTTTTTCTTCTTCGTCCCCGAAGCGGCGAAATAAACTACTACCGCGATAACGCATATCGCTACGACTATAACGATCTGGATATTCTTATTCGCCTTGATCTTTTCAACTACGACTTTGAGTTTTTCTTTGACGTTCGCGCTATCCATACACTATTACGATATTCTCGTCTGCTACGTTTATATGACTGCGAATAACGTCTTTTACGGTCGAATGGTCGCAAGTCGAACGAAGTATAACAGTCACCATGCCGCTATCAACGGTCACCTCGGCTTCCACACCCTCTTCCGCTAACGCCCTCGCTATTATATTCGAGTAGTATTCGTTTTTATTCCTCTCTATTTGCGACAAATAGTTTTCGTCGACCGAAACGCTCAAAGCGTCCGATGCCCTTTGAAACACGTCGGTTTGACCGTTCACCAAAGCGTTGAGCGGCGTCAATACGGTAAAGGTCAAGACTATCGAAAACACGCCTTTGACGAATTTGTTTATTTGCCCGTTGGGTAACAATACGTCGGCAAGAACGGACAATAACACCACGCCGACGATTTGCAAAACGTACGTCATACGACGAGATTTAACGTCAAAATCACCAACATCAAAGTAGCGATAAAGACGAACCCCACGCCAAGCGTCGCGCCGACGAGAGCGCGGGTACACTCGGATATACCGTTCACGAAAGAGGACATTCGCTTATCGGTTATCGGTTCTATAAGTCCCGCCGTAAACTTAAAACCTATCGTCAATGCGATGAGTTTGAAAACCGGCGTCAAAGTGACTGCGAGAACGGCGAGTATTCCCGTTATTCCCAAAGCGTTTTTTATGAGCGTTAAACTTGCCGCGACGAGATCGAACCCCTGCGATATATACCCGCCCAAAATGGGAACGTAGTTGCTTACGAGGTACTTTGCCGCCCTTACGCTAACGCCGTCGCTTATACCGCCTACTATTCCCGCAATAGTAAGATAGGTCACGAAACCGCCGAAAGTAAAACTCAAAACCACTTTTGCGACGTAGCGCGTGGTAGATAAAAGTTTATCGAGTTTGACGTTCGAAGAGAGATTACCCGCAACGCAAAGCACAACCGAGACGATAAACAAGGGTATTACTATCGCTGATACTACGTTTATCACGGCGGCGCACATAACGGCTATTTGCGGCTTGAACACCGCCGCGGTAGAATTGCCGCCCAACGCTGTCATCAACGTAAGTAAAACGGGGAAAAGCCCGTTCACCAAATTCGTTAACGAGTTAACGACGTTTTTAACCTCGCCGACGGTTTTTACGAGTAACGTCATAACTATTCCCACTACGGCGGCAAAACAAACGAAGTAAACGATATCCACGGTTTGTTTGTTTTGAAAATTTTGAGTCAACCCCAAAACCAAACTCAAAAGCACCGCTATTAGAATTATACTCGTGAAAAAAGGCGCCGCCCCGACTATGCCTTTTATAATATAGGAAAAGCATTTTTCCACTACGTTTTCGACCGATACGTCGACGTTACCTTTCGTCAATTCCTTAACGAATTGCTTTACGCCCATTCCACCGAAGAATTCGCTGTCGAGATCGTTGACAAAGCTCTCGAAATCCCCGAGATCCATTTCCTCTATCTCTCTATCCACTTCGTCTTCAAGGCTTACGTCTTCCGCAAAGCATACCGAAACCGAAGACGTAAAAGCGAGAATTAAAAACAATATGAACCACGCCGCCCGTCTTTTCATAATAAACGCGTAATGGAGTCGACCAAGGCGTTTACGATGGGCAACGCCATAAGAAAAATGGATATTTTACCTGCCAACTGTATCTTATTTGCAGTGGAACGCGAGCCTTGATCTTCGCAGATAGCGGAAGCGTACTCGGTGACGTAGCCTATCCCTATTATCTTCAACACGCCGCCGAAGAGTTTTTGATCGACGCCTGTTTTTTCGACGAGCGCGTCGAAAGCGGCTATCGCGCCGCTCATAGAGGATATTATCATAACCAAGACTATCGCGCCGCCCGCTATAGTTACGATGGGCACGAATTCGGGGTTGTCCTTTTTCAAAACGCCCGAGAGTATCACAGCCAATACGCCTATCCCCGCGACCTTGAATATTTCCATAACTAATACAACTGAAACACCGATTTAACGTTGTCGAATAGCCCCGCTATCATATCGAGAACGAGGGTAAGACCTATCACTAAAGCCGCCAAAGTGACAATGGTCGCAATCTCGTCCTTATCGCTCTTTTTCAGCACTATATTCACCATAGAAGCGAGTATTCCCAACCCCGCCAATTTAAACAAAACGCCGATATCCATATTCAAATCACCATTATCACCAATGAAACCCCGACAAGCAAAGAGAGTTTTTCCGCAAGCGTCCCCTTCTTCTCAAACGATTCTTTTGCTTCCTCTACTTTGCTTTTCGCCCGTAAGAGCTCTTCGTCCAACCCTCTTAACGTGTTTTGATAATCCTTTTTGCCGAACGACGCTAAAAACGAGGAGATCTTTTCCCCTTCCTTGCCGAGATAAGAGGGGTTCTTGTTTTCGAACGTCCCGCTTATAAACTTAGGTTCAAACCCCTCTTTTATCTCTTTTACGCTTGCTCTCGAGGTAGTTATACGCGTTTTTGCATAGTCGAGAAATTCATAGTATTCCCCGTAATACGCGAGTTCTTTTTTGTATTTTTTCTTTATCGAAAAGCCTACGAATACCGAGGCGGTAAATAAGCTTGCGCCCAAAAACGCTTTAAGCATACCTTATCTCCAACACCTTTCCGATCGGATCTCGGGATAAAAACACGTAAGCGTCGAACACTTTAAGGTCTTCGGGTATATCGTCCAAAGAACCGACGTGGAAGGAAGCGAAAACCTTTACGCCCGATCGAATTATCTTTTTGATCACTGCAAATTCCTCGTCCGACAATTCGTCCGTGACTATTATCTCGGGGGAAAGCGCGCGTATCGCGTTGATATAAGCTATCCTTTTGTCAAAACCCTCTATCACGTCCGCGCACCCTACGTCTAAAGAGCCCGAACAAGATATCTCTTTTCTTTCGTCCAATATTACCACGCGTTTACCGGCGTTAGCCGCCCGCCTCGCCAAATCGCGCAAAAACGTGGTTTTCCCCGAAAAGACGGGCGCGGCGACGAGTACGTTTTTATATATCGAAGAAAGAGGCAACGAGCAGTCTATCACCTGACGTGGTATGCGAACTACCGCCGAGGTTATCTTTTTTATGACGGTGGGCGAATAGCCGTCCGAGACGTATTCCCCCGCAAGTCCTATCCTTACGCCGCGATAGGATATATATCCCTCTTTCATTTTATCGCCTACCGTATAAATCGAACCCTCGGTCGCTCGGGATAGGAACTCTTCCATCATCTCGTCGGTAACAATCAATCCGCTTTTCACTCGTCCCGCGTCGGTATAATACAGCAAAGGGAAACCCGACTTCAATCTTACTTCGAGTATCCGCTTGTCCTTCAATTCGTCGTAAATAACTTGTCCGAAAAGATCTTTCATAAAATAGGTTATGCGCGACGCTTCTAAATAGAACGAAGAAAAGAAGTCGAGAATCGCTTTCGCCCAAACTTTCGGCGTATATCTGCCTCGCCGACTCTAAAAGATTATTCGCATAAAAAAATTTCGGCAATTAATATTACCGCTCAATTACTTTCGGCTTGCGCCGAGTTATGTTTCGCACGCATAGTTTAGAAAAAAAACTATAAGTATAGATAATCTAAAAAATAAAAATATTCTCTTTATAAAAAAACTGGCTTTATATAAAAACGCTTATCGTGTATCAAAACGTTTACTTTTGCTCGTCTATAAGCGATAAATAATATCTATGAAGTTCATCGAGTTTTTCGTAGTCGAGGTCGGCGCTTGTGAATAAAAACTCGGTTCGCTTGATCTTCATTCGCTTTGCGGCGTCGATAAGCAAAATACCCGCGAGATTGTCGCAAACGAGATCGTTTTTATGGTAACTCATAAAGTTATCGTTGGCAATCGTCATGGTTTTATTGAGGCTGTTCTCGAATCCGCTTACCCCAGTCATTGCAAAATGCTCGAAAAGTTGTTCGTAAGTATCTTCGAGAATGGGCGGGAAATAATCGTAATCTTTTGGGGGCGTCAATTTGATATCCACCAAATAGCCGTTATTGAGCATAGTGACTTTTTTTAGTTTTACCGACCTCAACAACGTCAACAGGACGTAACCCCTCATTTCGAAGGATAAGCTGAATCGAAGCAGAAGAGAGGCTAAATAATCGTAACTTTCTTTTGACTCGACGTCCGCTATTTTCAAAATAAGATCGTCTACTTGAGAAGGGCTTTCCGCTTCGCACAAAACGAAAGAAACGGCTTTGAGGTAATCTTCGTTAGACAAGTTTTCTTTGCTCACGTTTTTAAGAAGTTTAGCCGTCATACGCTTGTGCAACTCAAGAGGAATACGTTGAAAACGTAATAGCATTTCTTTGGGTAATCGCACCGATTTCAAATAATCGAGAGGGAAAAAGGTGGGGATAAGAGAGTTTATCTTTTCAAGGGTTTTATTAGCGCCGTCTTTATTGCCGTTATTCCATTGCGACATAAACAACAACCAAAGATTATATCGCTTTTTTGGATCTTTAGAGACTAACTTTTCGGCAAAGAACGTTGCTCTTTCCTTTTCGCCCAAAGCGAAACAAGCAAAGACGGCTTCCACTAATATTTTAGCTTGATCTATCTCTACGTTGTGTAAAAACTTCGAAACGCCTTCTTTATATTCTTCCCCGCACGCCGCAAGCGCGATATTCGCGCCCAAATGATCGGGCTCGACCGCCAAAACGCGTTTGAAATATTCCGCCGCCCTTTCGGCGTCGCCGTACTCGCGCAAGCACAACTTACCCGCGTAAAAAGTGGTGTCGACGTAATACTCCGCGCCCGCGTACATACTGTCAATAAGGCGTAGTTCCTGCTCGTAATCTTCCTCGCCTTCCAAAAGCCTTATACGATCGAGAACGCTCTCGTTATAATCGTCCCTCTCTTCCGAGGCGGTGGAAAAATACACTTCGTCGTCTTCTTTTTCTTCTAAATCTCTACGCCTTCTTTCAAATTCGTCGCCGATTTCTTTGAAAGTCCTCGCCCAACTCGCGCTGCCCAAAGGATCCATATCGTCGCGGAACGAATACATCGAATGAACTCTCAAGAGTAGAGAAACGTCGAATAAGTGCAATCCGTCAAGCGCGGAACACATTATCTCTATCATCTCGCCGTATCTCGGATCCGAAACCGCAAATAATTTACTCGCGGTTATCTCGTAGCATACATCCATACAGGCGTCGAATTGATCGAGTTCGAGGTATATTTTAGCAAGAGTTAAAAGCGTATCGCCGTTACGCGAATAAGATAAAGCTTGGAGCGCGTTTTCCATCGCCCCAAAGTAATCCCTTTTCTTATATTTCGCCTCGGCGGACTTCAGCCACCCGACGTATCCATCTGTCAAGTCGAGAACCATACTTCCTAATATGTATTGACGTTTAGCCTTCGTTATACCGCTAAAAGATTATTTCTTATTTAACTTGTCGTATCTTTGCCAAATATCGACGACTTCTTCTTTACTGAAATTATAAACCTTGCCGCAAAAATGGCATTTTATCTCTATCGAGCCTCTTTCCATAAGGATATTGACGCACTCGCCGCGACCTATCGCTCTCACCACGCCTTCCATATACAAAGGCGAACAGATACATTGATAAACCGGCGTCACGGGATCGAAATACTTGATTTCGAAATGCCCGAAGTAGTCGTCTATCAATTTGTGGGGATCGCGAGCGGCGACGAGCTTATCCATTATACCGAAATTCATAGAGATATCTTCGAGAATGACGAGCACTTCTTCGGGGCAACCGGGCAAAGGTTGTATTATGATACCGCCCGCCGACGTACAATCGCCGTTTTCGTCAAGGTTGACCGCCATGGCGAGAGCGGTAGGCACGCCTTCGCTTTTCGTGAAATACCAAGCGAAATCCTCGTCGACGTTGCCGTTGACAACTTCGCTCTTACCCGTATAGCATTCTTTAAGCCCCAAATCTTTGATAACGTTTATAGTACCGCTACCGAAAGCTTCGCGTAGATTTTCTTTACCGCTGCCGAGTTTTTCAAGTTGAAAATCGGGATTTTCGAGATATCCTCTCACCTGTAACTTGCTGTTACCCGCGACTACCAAGTTTTGAATTGGACCGTCGCAAGTTATGCTGATAGAAAATCTATCCCCATCGTTTTTCAACGTGGAAGACATATACGCGCCTATCGACAAAACCTTACCCAAAGCGACGGTCGCAACGGGCGAAGTTTTATGTAATTCACGAGCTTTTTGAACGAGTTCCGTAGTATCGAAAGCGGTGACTTCCGCCAATCCGCCGAAAACGATAGATTTGCAAATTTTATCCATAATGACCTCTTTGAAGAAACGCTCACAAAACGACGTTCCTCGTCAATAGTATTTTTAACGGGACGGAAAGGGGAAAACCCGACCTTGATCGCGTCAACCGAGATTCTTCTTCAATATATACAACAACCTCTTACTCGTGGAAACGTTCGCGCCGAAAGTGTCTATATCGATAATTATCTCAACCGAGAGATCGTAACAAGAAGCGAGAACTTTTATTTCATCTATGGAATGAGCGTATTGTTTATGCTCTTCCTCTCTTCTTATATAAGTGCCGTCGGCGGTCTTCTCAAAAAAGGTGAGTTCCATTTTTACCGAACCTTCCTTTTCGCGATAAGAATTACGCCAAAAATATACGAGATCCTCGCCCTCTTCGTAAAAAAGGTTGTTGCCGAGTTTGTGTTTTAATTTATAAGGAGTGGAAACGTCGAATACGAATTTACCACCCGCAACGAGAGCTTTAGAGATACGCGAGAAGAATTCGTTAAGATCGCACGACCTCAAATAATTCAAGCCGTCCGACGTCGCGGTGATTAAGTCGTAAGGCTTGGCGAAAGAAAACTTCAACGCGTTTTCCTTTTTGAAAACTATATCGAGCCCTTTCTCTCTCGCCTTTTCCATCGCTACGTTCAGCATAGCCTGAGATTTATCCGAGCCTTGCGCGTCGAACCCCCTCTCGGCAAGACGGAAGGTAAAATTACCCGTCCCGCAAAAGAGATCCAAGGCTTTTTTACCCGCGGACGCGCCTCGGCAGATATCGGCTACCGCGTCGTAAGGATATTCTATCAACGTATTGTAATAGGACGCTAACGCCTCGTAGGCTTCCATTATTTCTTCTTGTTATTGCCGTTGTTTTTAGAATTGTCGTTCTTACGCTTGTAAGACGAATTGTAGGTGTTTTGATTTTTGGGCGTTCTCGTAGCCGCGCGATTTTTAGGCTCGGCGTTTTGAACGGGAGCGGTCTTGCCCTTACCTTCCGCCGCGTTTTTAGCCTCTTTTTTCGCCTGTAATTTCTTCACGATATCAGGTCTTCTATTGCCGTCGGCGTCCACTTGGGGAACGATGAAGGAATCGAACAAATATTGACCGTAGGTCGTCCACATAGTAGCGAAGAACATAAAGCCCATCATCAGCAAGAGACCGCCTATGATAATAGCCATAACGTCGCTTATCGCAACGAGAGCGACTATACCCGCGGATATAATAGCGATAATAAGATTAGGTATGGGCATTATCGCTAAAAACTTAAACGCGTTACCCAACGCTTCGCCGAACGTAAAGTCGTAGCAAGCAAAAGTGGGCAATAAAACGATAAGTACGCAAACTTCGAGAAGAATGACTAATAGGCAAAGAATAAACACTATCCAGCTACCTGCGTTAGCCCCCGTAGTCGCCAATAATTCGAGATGCCAACCCATTCCGTATATAACGCCTGCGGATATCGCGGAAACTACGAGCCCGGTTATCAAGAAAGGCTTCCATAATCTTTTAATGCCTCTGAAAAAGGATTTGGTTTTGACGGTCTCGCCCCACATAAGACCTCTCGCGCAGTGGAACAATCCCGAAAGACCCGCGAATGCGATAAATATCGAGCCTATCAAAGCGGGGAAAAGTATTATTCTGTAATCGTAGTACAGTTGAGCGAGCGAATCGTTAAGGTTATCCGCGACGCCGGGGAAACCGATACCGATGTTTGCGATGAAACTCTTACCCGTGAAAACGAGTTTTTTGAGAAGAATGGGAAGTCCGAACGCGCTGAACAACAAAGGCAGGGCGAAGATAGCGGCATACAATAAACTGAATTTAAGCATATCTTTCATCTTGCCCGTAAAGGTACGGAAGAAATAAGAGATATGGCCGCCGGTCTCAACGGGCGCCACGGTACGTTTGTCCTTACCAACTTTAAGTTTTAGAATAATATCGGCTCTCGACATAGTTGCTCCTTTCGCTCACGCGAATAATTTTTATTTATATATAATAACTCATTTAAAAAATTTAATCAACTTATTTTTACGCATTACGCGTATAACCTCGAATGAATTTGGAAAAAGCAAAAAAATTCAATTTTTTCGACGAAATTTTTGACACGGGACGGCGTTTGGTGATATTGTAAATATAGGCTCGACCTAAAATTCAACTATTTGGAGTAAAAAATGAAAAAAATCAACGTAGCAGTAGTCGGCGCGACCGGTATGGTAGGAAACACTTTTTTGAAGGTTCTCGCGGAAAAGAATTTGCCCGTAGAGAATTATTACCTCTTCGCTTCCAAAAAGAGCGCGGGTAAGACCGTAGAATTTTTGGGAAAAGAGTACACGATCATCGAATTGACCCCCGAAAACATTCAGGGTAAAGATATAAATATCGCTCTCTTCTCGGCGGGCGGCTCTGTAAGCAAGGAATTCGCTCCCCTTTTCGCTAAAATGGGCGCGACCGTAGTAGACAACAGCAGCCAATGGCGTATGGATCCCGAAGTGCCTTTGGTAGTACCCGAAGTAAACCCCGAAGACGTTCTCTGGAATAAGGGCATAATCGCAAACCCCAACTGTTCCACCATTCAAGCCGTGGTCGCTTTGAAACCCTTGCACGACAAGTATAAGATCAAGCGTATCGTTTACAGCACCTATCAAGCCGTATCGGGCGCGGGCGTTCAAGGATATATGGATCTTAAAGACGGAATAAACGGCGAAGCGCCCAAGAAATTCCCCTACCCCATTTTCGGCAACGTTATCCCTCACATCGACGTTTTCTGCGATAACGGTTACACCAAAGAGGAAATGAAGATGGTCAACGAAACGAGAAAGATACTCCACGACGATTCCATCAAGGTAACCGCCACGACGGTAAGAGTCCCCGTTTATTACGGACATAGCGAAAGCATCAACGTCGAATTCGAAAAACCCTGCGACAAGCAAGGCATCATAGACGCGCTTACGGGCTTCCCCGGAATAGTTATTGTCGACGACGTTCAAAACAACAAGTATCCTATGCCAATCGACGCGGAAGGTACCGACGAAGTTTACGTCGGCAGAATTCGTATCGACGACACCGTAGAGAGCGGTTGTAACCTCTTCGTCGTTGCGGACAATATAAGAAAAGGCGCGGCTTCCAACGCGGTACAAATCGCCGAGATCCTCGTCAAGAATATGAAATAATCCATAACCAAACGTTAAAAGCGGGCTTTTCTCAAAGCCCGATTTTCTTTATGTAATTCGTATTCTAAAAATATCCTTTTTACGATTATTCCTCGTAGTATTTTTGTACGTTTATGCCCGCTTCTTTGAACATTTCCAACGAGAAATCGTCGGGATAACCCTCTTTGAATACGACGCGTTTTATACCAGAATTGATTATCATTTTAGCGCAAATCGAGCAAGGTTGATGGGTACAATACAAGGTCGCGCCTTCTACCGAAACGCCCATCTTTGCCGCTTGGATTATGGCGTTTTGCTCGGCGTGTATAGCGTAACAGATCTCGTGACGAGTACCCGAAGGGATACCTAATTTCACTCTCAAACATTCGCCTCTTTCTTTACAGCTCTTTATACCCGCGCCCGCGCCGTTGTAGCCGGTCGTTAGTATGCGCTTATCTCTCGTAATGACCGCGCCCACTTGTCTATCGGTCTTATAACAACTGCTCCAAGTGGAAACGAATATCGTCATATCCATAAATCTTTTATCCCATTTATCCATAGTTTGTCTCCTTGCTTTTTTAGTGATTATAACATTTATTTTCGTTTTATGCAACAACTGAAACGAAATTCGACATTTTAGCGGTTTTTTCGAATATAATGTAATATGGATATATTTACGGGCGTTGGGGTGGCTATGATAACCCCTTTCAAAAACGGCGAGGTGGATAGCGACGCATTCGCCTCTCTTGCGAGCGAATTAATCGACCGCGACGTAGACGCGTTGATAGTGGGCGGTTCAACGGGCGAACCTCACTCTTTGACCGACGAAGAAAAGGCTATGCTCGTTCGGCTTGCGGTAAAAGTCGCGAAAGGCAGAGTTCCGGTAATAGCGGGGGTAAACCAAGCCTGCACCGTGGAAGCGGTAAGGGAAAGCCGCGTGTTTTTGGAAGCGGGCGCGGACGCTTTACTCGTTCTTACGCCTTACTGCGCGAAGTGTACAAGCGAAGGGTGTTATCTACATTACAAGGCGGTAAAAGAAACGGGGCTACCCGTTATCGCTTACAACGTGCCCTCGAGGACGGGTTACGATTTGCCCGCAAGCGTTTTGAAAAGACTCGCGGACGAGAATATCATAACGGGCGTAAAACAAGCCTCGCCCGTGATACGCTCGGCAATGGAATACGTAAACGCGTTGAACGGAAAAGCGTTGTACTCGGGCGAAGACGACCTAACTTTCACCTTTCGTTCGTTGGGCGGGGTTGGCGTGATAAGCGTAGCCGCTCTCGTCATTCCCGAAGCGATCAAAGCTTTGTTCCTTTTAGACGAAAAGAACGCGGCTAAACTTCAACTCGAATTGAACGGCTTTATTAACGCGCTATTTTCGGAAATTAACCCCGTACCCGTAAAGTTTATGCTTTCTCGATTAAGAAAATGCGAAAACAGTTTAAGACTACCGCTCACGCCTTTATCGAAAGAAAACGAGGAGCGCTTACTCTTCCACGCCGAAAAGATCGGTTTGATTTAGAATAGAAATAATCGCCGAAAAGTCCTTCTATTCGACTTTTTTCTCATAATCTGAAAATAATCCGCGAAATATGTTATAATATATACGACGGACGAGTTTCTCTCGACCGAGTTCATATTGCGGGTGGATTATGAAAAGAACGGTTTCTATTATTATGATAGCCTTGATAGCTTTTACGGCGACGCTTTCCGTAGGTTGCGGCGGAAGCGTAGTGCCTTGCGCTTGGGTGGAATTCAAAAGCGATCTTTTGGTTGTGTACACCTCTAATATGTACGCCTCTGGCGGCGAGCATATTTATTTATACGAAAGCGAGGAACTCGCGCAAAACGATAAATACCATACCGAGCAAAGTTTATCGGTGACGTTTTACCCGCGTATTCTCGGCGCGGACACGGTGGACGGAAGAAAAACCACGATAGTTGATATTTCAAAGTATTCTGATATGACGGTTTACGTTTATAAAGATAAAACGCTCTATTCGCCGGAAAAGTCGATATACTTGAACGGTTCGAAACTTACGCCTACAAACGTAAACGACCTCGATCTTATTTACGCTTTGCACTTTGAAGACGTACCGCTCGAGCGGGGCAACCCCAACGGAAGCATAAACGGCAAAGTCAACGTGATAGAGTACAAGTAAAATTGCTAAATGATATAAAAAACGGGCTGTGAAAAGCGTAATTATCCCAATATAGGGGATCCTTCGACTTCGTTCAGGAAGACCTGATTGTACCTTTATCGAAGAATCCCATATATTAGATAACTAGTCACAGCCCTTTTTTCGGCTAACTGCAGAAACCGTATTTCTTGTTTACTATTCTCTCTATTATTGCGACGATGGCATACATTCCGCCCGATAGAACGCAAAGTATAAACGTCGAACACATAACGAGACTTAAATTAAACACCTGTCCGCCGTAAACGATGAGGTAGCCGAGCCCCGCTTTGGAAACGAGGTACTCTCCCATTATCGTCCCTACCCAAGTCAAACCGACGTTTATTTTCAAACAGTTTATCATATTCGGGACGTTCGCGGGCAAGACGAGTTTTAATAGAACCTGTAATTTGTTCGCCCGGAAAGTCTTCATAAGAAGTATCTTATCGGGATCGACCGACACGAAGCCTTGTAAGGTGTTTATTACCGTTATAATGAGCGATATAAGCAACGCCATTACGACTATCGCGCCGGTACCCGCGCCTACCCATATTATGATAATCGGCCCTAACGCTATTTTGGGCAAGGAATTCAACACGACGAGGTAGGGTTCGGATATCCGTCTCGCTAAACCGCTAAACCAAAGCGCTATCGCTATAAGCGTGCCGCCTACGGTCGCCAAAGCGAAACTCAACACCGCTTCGTATAAGGTCACGCCAATATGTTTCCAAACGCTCGTAGAGATGGTTTTGAAAGTGGCGAGCATTTTAGAAGGGCTTGAGGTTATGAAAGAATCGATCGTTTCCGTCCTCGCAAGTATTTCCCATAGGAACAAAAACGCTACGAGAATTCCTATTTGTATTATTCTAACCGCCGCGTCGGTACGGCGTTCTCGTCTTAAAAACTTGACGTGTTCGGGGCTGCCGCTAATTTTCATAGGTCAACTCCTTCCACACCTCGGCGAAAGCGGAGGAAAAGTTTTCGTCTTCCCTCTTTTCCAACGAAGTACCGCCCGAAAGCTTCGTGTCGTGAATGGATTTCACCTTAGCCGGACGAGAGGTCAAAACCGCCACTCTGTCGCAAAGCGCTATAGCTTCGGATATGTCGTGCGTAACGAGTACGGCAGTGAGTTTTTCTTCTTTTATTATCCGTCGCACGTCCTCCCCGACCGATAACCTCGTTTGAAAGTCAAGAGCTGAAAATGGTTCGTCAAGAAGTATAATACGCGGTTCGAGAACGAGAGTGCGTATGAGCGCGACGCGTTGACGCATACCGCCCGACAACTCGTTCGGGAATCTATCCGCAAAGTCGGAAAGACCGTATTTATTAAGTAGCAAGTCGGCGTATTCTTCGTCTTTCGCCGTAACTTTGCCTTTCAGTTCGAGCCCCAACAATACGTTTTTCTTAACCGTACGCCAATTAAAAAGTTGATCTCTTTGAAGCATATAGCCTACGTTCGCCGTTTTTAGCGTTTGCCCGTCGAGAGTTATATCCCCCGAAGTCGGCGTAAGTATTCCGTCCAAAAGTGATAAAAGCGTGGTCTTACCCGCGCCCGAAGGTCCTACGACACCGAGGAATTCGCCCTCGTAAACCGTGAGATCGAAATCCTCGATAGCCGTAGTTTCCCCCTTGCGGCTGTGGTAAGTAAGCCCCACTTTTTTCATTTGTAAGATCTCTTTCATTTTATTCGAGGAAGTTCGATACGACTATCTTTTCGTACGGCACTTTGTCTTTATATACGCCCGCCGAAATAATGACGTCCTGCATTCTGTCGAAGTCCTCTTTTTTGAGGGATAGTTCGCTGACGTACGCGCCTATATCTCTATAATTTTTAACGGCTCGCGCGAGCATTTCCTTGCTCGTTCCCTCGAAAGAAGGCGCTATCGCCTCGGCTATCTTCTCGGGGGTTTGGGTTTGAACGTAATCAACGCCCTTCTTCAACGCCTTGCAAAATCCTTTTACTGTGTCTTCGTTATCCTTTAAGTAATCCGCGGTAGCCATAAACGCGGTGTATGGTATATTGCCGCTTGCAGGCCCCACCGCCGAAAGTATATAACCCTTACCCGCCTTTTCGAACGTGGACGCGGAAGGCTCGAACATCGTACAATAGTCGCCCGTACCGCCTTCGAAAGCCGCGGTTATTAGGTCGAATTGGATATCGTAATTAATGATTACGTCGGTTCCTATGCTGTAACCGTATCTCTTCAACGCGTATTCCAAACTCATAGCGGGCATACCGCCGCGGCGACCGCCAATTATCTCTTTACCTTTGAATGAGGTCGACCAATCGAAATCCTCATGTTCTCGACCGATTACGAAAGAGCCGTCCATTTGAGTCAACTGCGCGAACACTTTGGGATAGTCTTTTCTGCCCTCGTTATAAACGTAGACCGCCGCTTCGGGTCCGCAAAAACCGATATCCGCTTGCCCCGACAATACAGCGGTCATGGTCTTATCCGCCCCGCCGCCGTTGGTCAATTCTACGGTTATCCCCTCTTCTTCGAAATAGCCGAGGTTGATAGCCGCGTATAAAGGCGCGTAGAATACCGAATGCGTGACTTCGTTGAGTCTTACCACGCCTTTCTTCTGTTTATTGCACCCCGCGAACGCGAAGCAACTTAAACTTACTATCAATATTAAAACGCAAATAATTGCAATGATTTTCTTCATTATAATCTCCTTTTCGGTATTACATTATACGATAAAGACTATTCAAAGGTGATTTTTCCGCTCTACGCTTTTTATTCGCTTTACATTTGGAAAAGTATTGTATATAATATCATTATTCGTTTTTATCCGCGCGTAGCGTAGAGAAACACGATAAATCCAAACGATAATCAAGGAAAAACGATATGAAAATGGACAAAACCTATCAACCAAACGCCTTTGAAACCCAAATATATGAATTTTGGGAAAATAATAAGTATTTTCACGCCGAACCCGACGAGAATAAAACGCCATTCACGGTAGTTATTCCCCCGCCAAATATCACGGGGCAATTACATATGGGGCACGCTCTTAACAACACTTTACAAGATATCCTCGTCCGTTTCAAACGTATGCAGGGTTATTGCACGTTGTGGCTTCCCGGCACCGACCACGCGAGTATCGCTACCGAAGTCAAGATCGTCAACGCCATGCGCGAAGAAGGTCTTAGCAAAGAAGAAGTCGGTAGAGAGGGTTTCTTGGAACGCGCTTGGGCTTGGAAAGACAAGTACGGCGGCAGAATAGTCAAGCAGTTGAGACGCTTGGGTAGTTCCTGCGACTGGGATAGAGAGGCTTTCACTATGGACGAGAGTTTGAACAAAGCCGTCCGTAAAGTGTTCGTCAACCTCTACAATAAAGGTCTTATTTACAGAGGTAATCGTATCGTAAACTGGTGTACCTGCTGTAAAACCGCCATCTCGGACGCGGAAGTCGAATACGAAGAGCAAAAATCCTTCCTTTGGCATATAGCCTATCCGTTCAAAGACGGTTCGGGTAGCGTCGTGGTAGCGACCACTCGTCCCGAAACCATGCTCGGCGATACAGCGGTTGCGGTAAATCCAAAAGACCCTCGCTATTCGGCGCAAGTGGGTAAGACTTTGATATTACCAATCGTAAACAGAGAGATACCTCTCCTTCCCGACGACTACGTAGAATCAGATTTCGGTACCGGTGCGGTCAAGATCACCCCCGCTCACGATCCCAACGACTACGAAGTAGGTCTTCGCCACGATCTCGAACAAATCCGCATATTCAACGACGACGGCACCGTGGTAGAGGGCTACGGCAAGTATTCGGGCAAGGATAGATTCGAAGTCCGTAAGATGCTCGAAGAAGACCTTAAAGAACAAGGCTTCCTCGTAAAAAAAGAAGAATATACGCACAACGTCGGCGTTTGCTATCGTTGTCATACCACCATCGAAACCATTTTGGGAAGAAACCAACAATGGTTCGTTAAGATGGAGCCTTTGGCTAAACCCGCTATCGAGGCAGTCAAAAAGAAAGAAACCAATTTCGTTCCCAATCGTTATTCGGCTATTTACTACCACTGGATGAACAACATTAAGGACTGGTGTATAAGCCGTCAACTTTGGTGGGGGCATCGCATTCCCGCTTATTACTGCGCAGATTGCGGCGAAGTTATAGTCGCCGAAGAAAAGCCCTGCTCTTGCCCCAAGTGTAACGGCAAGAACCTCACCCAAGACGAAGACGTTTTGGATACTTGGTTCTCATCCGCTTTGTGGCCTTTCTCAACGTTGGGCTGGCCCGAAAAGACCAAAGACCTCGACTATTTCTATCCCACGAGCGTACTTATCACCGCTTACGACATTATCTTCTTCTGGGTTGCCCGTATGATATTCTCGGGTATCGAACATATGGGCAAAGCGCCTTTCAAAGACGTTTTGATACACGGTTTGGTGCGCGACGCTCAAGGTAGAAAGATGAGCAAATCTTTGGGCAACGGCATAGATCCTTTGGAAATCATCGACAACTACGGCGCGGATTCTTTGCGTTTCGCTTTGGCTAACGGTATCGCCCCCGGCGGCGACACGAGATTTTCTCAAAGCAAGGTGGAAAGCAATAGAAACTTTATCAACAAAGTTTGGAACGCTTCCCGCTTCGTTTTGATGAACGTCGAGGGTTTTGAACTCGGCGATATAGAGACCTGCAAAAAGACTTTTGCGGATAAATGGATATTGAACCGCTTGAACAAAGTCACGAGAGAAGTTACGCGCAATCTCGAAAAGTACGAGATAGGTATCGCGGGCGGAAAACTCTACGACTTCGTTTGGGGCGAATTCTGCGATTGGTATATCGAACTCGTTAAACCCGTTTTGTACGGATCCGACGAGCAAGCGAAGAAAGACACCCTTACCGTACTCGTCTACGTTTTGGGCGAGACGCTCAAACTACTTCATCCTTATATTCCTTTTGTTACCGAAAAGATCTATCAAGACCTTCCCAACCACGCAGAGACGATAATGCTCGAAAAGTGGCCTACCGCCAAGAAGAAATTCGCTTACTACAAAGAAGCGAGAGAATTCGAAGGCATAATGGAAGTAGTTAAGAGTTTGAGAAACGTAAGAGCGGAAGTGGGGCTTATCCCCTCGAAGAAGATAGACATCTTCTTCGTAACCGATCAAGCCAAACTCATCACGAAGTGTTCGGATTACATAAAGAAACTCGCGGGAGTCCAAAACATAGTCTTCACCGACGAAGCGCCCGAGAAGTCTCAAACCATCATAACTTCCATCGGTTCGGTTTACGTACCTATGGGCGAGCTTATCGACGTTGAGAAAGAGCTCGCTCGTTTGAACGGCGAAAGAGAGAAACTTCTCAAAGAGATTCAAAGAAGCGAAGGTATGCTTTCTAACGAAGGTTTCGTTGCGAGAGCGCCCGCTGCGCTCGTTGAAAAGGAACGCGAAAAACTCGCATTAAACAGCGATAAACTCGCCAAGATAGACGAACGCGTCGCTTCCTTGAAGGAGTAGATCAAATATAGAAACTTTGTACAATCAGGCATTTGCTTATAGTTATCGCGCTTTTTCGCTTAAAACATAGGGGCTGTTTGAAATTCAAACAGCCCCTTTTATCATAAATAACATAATCTTTTACGACTAATTATTCAACTCTTATAAACCTCGCCCAAACGTCGGAAGAGCCGAAGTTGAACGAGTGATCGCCCAAACATTCCGCGCTATCGTAAACGAGGCGTATTCCCTCGCTCGACGGATATATTTGCGAATTCTCACCTACGACGTTAAACACTTTTTTTGCATTATGCGCGTTCAAGTCGTAAGCGTAAACGTCTACGCCATTACGGTTTCTGGCGGTGAAATAGATACTGCCCGCATATATAGCGTAGTCTTCAACTTCGTCTATACCGCCGTAGTCCACCGCGTCGAAAGATACCACTTCGTAATGCTTGCATAAAAAGTAACTAACAGTTTGTTTATTAGCCCCGTACGTCAATACGAAATAACCGTTTCCGCCGTCTATCAATTTCGCCTTTCCGTCCATATTCAACGAGAATTGGTTTTTATAGTTAAAATTATAGTCGTAAAGGTAAAGTTTATCGCTTTCTACGTTAGCGGTGAGAAACCCCTCTTTTACGGGTAAAACGTCGTCTATTAAGGGTAAGTCGATTATCTCTTTCACTCCGTCCAAAGCGAAGCGAAAGACTTTCGTCAAAGTAGCGCTTGAAGCCAACAAATAAAAGTCGCCGCTTTTGTATAACGCCACGGGTTTGTTCGCGCCTTGATTGGAAAAGGACAATTCGGACAAAACGTTCAGGTTATTTCCTATCAAATAAACGCCCGCGTAATTCGCCCCCATCGCAACAAAGACCACACCCATAGGCGTATAGTAGGATAGAGCTTTATCCGCGTTTATTGAAAGGGATAGGCGGGACACTTTCATTTCGGGTGTTATTGTGTAAGCGGACACGCCGCTTCCTGTGGACGCGAATACCATAAGTCCGTCGTCGTAAGTTGACGCCGAAAGGAAGGTTTCGGTAAAAGAGGATTTCAAAGTCACGCAGTCGGTCAAGGTACCGTTGGCGTCAAATCGCGCCACCGCGAGGTTTTGTACCGCGCAGTTTAGGTCGCAGTTATCCGACCGAGATTCCAGCACGACGTAAAGAGTCGAACCGAAAAGATAGCTCGCAACCGCTTTTTCAAGGCCGTATCCGCCTACGTTGTTCACGTAACCCGAAGCCGTTTTAACGCTCGAACGGGGCAATGCCGAACGATAAACGGGGACGGGTATTTCTTCAACTATTTCTACCTTCTCGGTTTCGGGTTCTTTTTTCTCGCCGGTACGCTCTTCCGCTTTTGTCAATACGGTATTAACCCCGCCCTCTTCTTCGGCTTCGGTCGTCAAAAAAGTCTTATAGTAAGTCACCGCGAAAAACACGCTTACGCCTATCAATACGATCACCGCGAACGCTTTAGTCAATTTCATAAGTCACCTCGTTCAAACATTTTATTACTTTATCACTCTCTTTATCACGCTTGCGACCAAACTACCGCGAAATATACTTTTTCTCTCTTTTTTCGCCTAAAAGGGTGAAAACTTATGAATAAATACCTTAAATTACTCAAAAACCCATATTGACTTTTTTACAAAATATGGTATAATATAATTAATCGACGCGCTTAAGCGCAAAAACGAATTTTTAACAAGGAGATGTTTTATGAGAAAAGCTTTTATCTGTCCCACAAAGTACGTTCAAGGTGAAAATGAATTATTGAATTTGGGCTATTTTGTAAAGACCTTCGGCAAAAAGGCGTTACTTATCGCCGACCCCTTTGCTTACACCCTCGTCAAAGACAAACTCGACGCTACCCAAAAAGAGTTCGGCGTAGAATTGGTTCCCTGCGGTGATTTATTCAAGGGCGAATGTTCCAGAAACGTCGTTGCCAAACTCCAAAAATTTGCTGCTGAAAACGAGTGCGCTTGCACCATCGGTTTAGGCGGCGGTAAAGCCATCGATACCAGTAAGTGCGTTGCCGCGGGCAATCCTTTGATTATCTGCCCCACCATCGCCGCTACCGACGCTCCCACTTCTCACTCCGCGGTTTTGTACACCGACGATCACGAATTCGACGATTACGCTTATTTCCGTCAAAGCCCCAGCGTAGTTCTTATCGACCTCAACGTTATCGCTAACGCTCCCGTTCGCTTCTTGGTAAGCGGTATGGGCGACGCTTTGAGCACCTACTTCGAAGCTCGCGCTAACTTCAAATCGGTTTCCAACGTCAACGCAGGTCTTCCTTGCGGCGCAGACAGATCCAAAGGCACTTTGTTGGGCTACGGCACCTTCACCGCGGAAGCTATCGGCGAACTCTGCTACAAGAACCTCATTTCCGACGGTTACAAGGCTAAAATCGCTTGCGAACAACACGCTGTTACCGGCGCGTTCGAAAAGATCGTTGAAACCAATATCCTTCTCTCCGGTCTCGGATTCGAGTCCGGCGGTCTTGCTGCCGCTCACGCTATCCACGACGGTATCACTGTCGTACACGAGATCCACAACTTCAATTTCCACGGCGAAATAGTTGCGTTCGGCACCATCTGCCAACTCGTTTTGGAAAACGCTCCTCAAGAAGAACTCGACGAAGTGCTTGACTTCTGCGCTACCGTAGGTCTTCCTATGTGTATCGAAGATCTTATGACCAACAAGAAGACCGGCGAAGTTGCGAGAACTTCTCTCACCGAAGAAGAATACAAAGCGGTTGCCGCGAAGACTTGTATTCCCGAGGAATCCATTCACAATATGCCTTTCAAGGTAACCGAGGATATGGTTATCGCCGCTATCAAGACGGCTGATAAACTCGGACGTGAATTCTTGGGCTACGACGCTTAATTAAAATCTTTATTTAGCCGAGAGAGTATTTTCTCGGCTAATAATTTTATTTATAAGGAGATTATATTATAATGAAAAAAATAATGAATACCCCCGAAACTTTCGTGTACGATATGTGTCACGGTTTAGCCAAGGCGCATCCCGAACTCGAATTTGTCGAAAAATTCAAAATCGTTAAAAAGAAAGTTATAAATCCTCAAAAAGTTAGTTTGATAAGCGGCGGCGGTAGCGGTCACGAACCCGCTCATGCCGGTTTCGTTGGAAAAGGTATGTTGGACTGCGCGGTTTGCGGCGACGTTTTCGCTTCTCCTTCCCAAGTTCAAATATATAACGCTATCAAAGAATGCGCCACCGAAAAGGGCGTATTGCTCATCATCAAGAACTATTCGGGCGACTGTATGAACTTCAACGGCGCTATGAACGATATCATCGAAGACGAAGGCGTTAAGGTAGACGCCGTTTACGTAAACGACGATATCGCCGTTAAAGACAGCTTGTACACTGTAGGTCGTCGTGGCGTTGCGGGTACCGTGTTCGTACATAAGTGCGCGGGCGCCGCAGCCGAAAAGGGACAAAGTTTGGAACAAGTCAAAGCGGTAGCGAACAAAGTTATCGATAACGTACGCAGTTTCGGCTTCGCTTTCACTTCTTGTACTCCTCCCGCTAAAGGAACTCCCATTTTCGATATCAACGATACCGATATGGAATTCGGCGTAGGTATCCACGGTGAGCCCGGCAGAAAGACCGAGAAAGTTCAACCTTCCGCTGTTTTGGCTGAACGCATCGTTAAAGACCTTTTGGAAGATTGCGGTATCAAAGCCGGCGACGACGTCGCTCTCCTCATCAACGGTTTCGGCGCTACTCCTTTGAGCGAGTTGTATCTCTTCAATAACGACGTAAGCAAAGAACTCGAAAAATACGGCGTAGGTATCTATAAGACCTTAGTCGGTAACTTTATGACTTCTCTCGATATGGCAGGCGCTTCCGTAAGCGTTCTCAAATTGGACGACGAACTCAAAGCCCTTATCGACGCTCCCGTCAACACCCCCGCTCTCACCTGGGGCGCGGCTATGAGCGAAGAAGCCGACGCGGCTTTGGAAGCTATGAAGGCTATTGCTAAAGCTCTCAATATCACCCCCGTAGAAAAGGCTCCCGAAGCGGCTGCTTGCTGCGGCGCTGCGAAAAAAGAGGAAGCGAAAGAAGAAGCGGTCTACACCGTCGAAGGTAAACCCGTTATAGGCGAAACCATCAACACCGCTGCTTTCGTAGACGTAGTTAACAAGATGGCGGACGTTATCATCGAAAACGAAGTTCCCTTCTGCGACGCAGACCAAATGGGTGACGGAGACTTCGGTATGAGTATCGCAAAAGGTTTCAAACAACTTAAAGTAGACTGGGATACCCGTAAAAAAGGCGATATCGGTCAATTCTTGGTAAGCTGTTCGGAAATCATCAAAGAGTATTGCGGCGGCGCAAGCGGTCCTATTTGGGGTTCCGCATTCAAGTATGCCGGTAAGAGCGTACTCGGCAAGAAAGAAGTATCTCTTGCAGATATCGCGACGTTGTTCCAAGCGGCTAACACCGGCGTTTACGAGACCGGTAAGAAGAGTTTCGGCAAGGGCGCGGTCGTAGGCGATAAGACTTTGGTCGACGCTTTGAAGCCCTGCGCGGACGCTTTGACCGACGCTGCGGCTAAAGGACTTTCCTTAAACGCAGGTTTAGACGCGGGCGCTAAGGCTGCCGTTGCCGGCGCTGACAACACTAAGACCTTTGTCGCTACCATGGGTAGAGCGGGAACGGTCGGCGAGAAGTCCATCGGTTATCCCGACGCGGGCGCTTACGGGTTGGGCGTTATCTTCACCGAACTTGCTAAGTACATCGCTAACTACAACAAATAATTCCCTTAAATAAGGAAAAACTAATAGGACTGTAAAAGCATAAATTACCCAAAACAAGGGGATCCTTCGACTACGCTCAGGATGACGTACTTAAACAATTCGTCATATTGAGCGACGTGAAACAAAGTCGAAATATCCCCTATGGGATAAAATGATTTTACAGTCCTTTTATTGTTCAAATTTCGAAATAAAACGATAAAAATATTCTTCTTTTATTTGAAGTTTAGCTAACACCTTTTCTTTAGTTAGCGATAAAAGATAGATTTCTACGGAATAGTTTTCGTCGCCCAAACGACGGAAATAGTAGAAACTATTATCCGCGTCTTTACTCATTATTTCAGCGGCTATATCCTTTCTCGATTTAGTAACGTCCAAAGCAGCAAAAGTCGTTTCAAGTTTGGTTTTATACTTTGAGATCATACGCTTGAATTCGTCGAAAGCGGGTTTATACTCGGGGAAATAACATAAGAATTCGTCTTGCTCGTTTTCAAGAAGCATTTTTACGACGTCGTATCTTTGCAAGTGTCGATTTGCTATCATTCTATGCAATCGAAGATAGGTGGGATTTTTTATTTTTATCCTCTTCCAAAACGCGTCCACAACCACGAAACCTTCTTGATCGGAAGGTAACGCTTTCGCCGCCTCTATACAGTCTTGCATTGTTTTAAGAGGATATGAAGCGGGTTTCTTTACGCCTATATCTACGTCCAATTCTTGAAACGTGCGATTATCTCTCGTACCCAAGTGCCAAATCGACGTTTCGGGATATTGTATAACCACCTTCGCGTAAGGCGAAGTCAATTCGAAAATATAGGTATAGTTAGGATCGAGAGAAGAAAAATCAATATCTTTATAGTTCACCGCGCTTTCGAACAACTCGCCGAAAGTGATATCGTGATAATCCTGAGACCAATTACTATCCGGTTTTGCATTATACGCGTTTACGCTTCCGTTGGTAGATAACCGCCACTTACCATCGTAGCACCACAGTTTCATTATACTGCCGTCTACTTTTTGCTGTACTCTCGCGGTACTCCAATCAATTTTATCGGCGTAAACTTCGCCGTAATTGAAGAATTTATAAAACGGAAAGCAAACGATTTTATTATTTGAATCGAGAATTATTCCCCTACATTCGTTTACCAAAGGAATCGAAAAATCCGAATTCAACATTTCGTACTTCAATAGAGTAAACCCCTCGTCTTCTTTTACGTTTAACGAATACGGGGGTTCTTTCAATAATTCACGCCAATTCTCGTGTTTTTCAATAAAATCCAATAATTCCATATTGATCGAATAGATAAAAAATCAAACCGACTTATCAAACGTAACCGTATAAGCCTCTTACCGAAACGTCGCCGAAAGAAAGGGTGATATCTTCGCCGTCAACTTTTACTAAAAGCGAAAAGTCTTCTTTTATATCGTAGG
The DNA here is from genome assembly GCA_017444385.1 of Clostridia bacterium. Taxonomy (GTDB): domain Bacteria; phylum Bacillota; class Clostridia; order Christensenellales; family CAG-1252; genus RUG14300. Next base: position 198,265 of record JAFSWQ010000014.1, read on the forward strand.
CAAAGCCCGTCTTTTCAACTCCGTTATACTCGAATTTAATCTCTTTATTTACCGTTACGCAGTTGCTTTTATACTCTTCCACGCGTTTGTCTTTGGAAAGATCGGAAAATAGTTCGTTCAATTCCTCGACAATAGCGCCGCATATCTTGGGACGGAACCATTCTTTGCGCGTTTCTTTCTTTATCGAAGTTGCGATATCTTTGAGTTCCTCGGGGAATTCGTCGTTATTGACGTTTACGCCTATACCTATAACGACGCGTTCAGCATTTCCAGTGTCCGCTTCTACGCTCATTTCGCTTAATATTCCGCATATCTTTTTATCGTTCAATAAGATATCGTTTACCCATTTTATTTTGGGATCTACGTTGCATAACTTACCTATCGCTCGACGTACGCAAAGAGCGACTCTCGCAGTAAGTCCTTTGAGATCGTCGCCTGCCTTTGGGTGATATAAATAAGACATATATATACCCTTACTTTCGGGGGATAAAAATGATTTGCCAAGCCGACCTCTGCCAAGCGTTTGTTTTTCGGCAACGACGACGCTACCCGAAGGCAAAGTCATACCGTAGCGTTTAAGATAGGTATTAGTGGAATCCACTTCTTTCAAATGGACTAAATCGCCTTTAAGATCGCAAAAAGCCGCTATACTCTCGTTGAGAATATCGGGCGCGAAGTCAAGATGATACCCTTTTTTGGTAGAGGAAGAAATAACGTACCCATCGGCGCGTAAAGAGTTGACCGCTACGTTGATAGCGGCGCGTGTAACCCCTAAACGCTTACTTACGAATTCCCCTGAAACGTAACCGTCATTCCTTAACAAGAGTTTCAAAACTTCGCATTTTGTATTCATAATCATATTATACTATTTAGATAAGACTCTTGTAAATAGTTTTTCATTTTTATTGACAAAAGCTTTTGAATTTTTATATACTATTGTAAAGCACAATTAGAAACTGGTTTACAATAATATGAAACTTAAGGATATCGTTTTCATCGCGCTCTTCACCGCGCTTATCACGGTATGCGCTCAAATATCAATACCTACGACAATACCTTTCACGATGCAAACCTTCGCGATATTCTTAACTTGCGCATTGTTACGCGATAAACGCTGCTTTTTCGCGGTAGGTATATACGTTTTAATGGGGGTGCTTGGACTTCCCGTATTCTCGGGATTTAAAGGCGGAATGGGAGTTATCGCTTCCGCAACAGGCGGATATATTCTTGGATTTTTGGTAATTCCTATAGTGATGGTAACCTTCTTTAAGCTATTCAAATTCAATGTTTTCGCACTCATCGGATCTATGGTATTGGGATTATCGCTGTGCTATATTTTGGGCAGCGTTTGGTTCGCTCTCGTTTACACGTCCGAGTCACTTTCGTTCTGGGAAATTCTTAAACTTTGCGTTATACCTTACCTTCTCGCTGACTCAGTTAAAATACTTCTTGCCGTGATATTATCGGTTAGACTGTTAGCTATACGTTCGGTAAGAGAATACTTGGGTATAAAAGGATATACAGAAAAGAAAAAAGGCGGGCTTGACCCCGCCGCATAAGCCGATAACGGCATATATGTATAATCAGTAAACGCGTTTTATTCCGTCGTAGACCGCTACGAGTTCGTCGCCCTTATAGCAGACTTTCATACTAAACGAACTCTCGCCCTTTTCTATCTTTTCAAGGAAGAATCTATCGCCCGCCCACATAGGAAGATCGAGTATTTTATCCTTGTCTATCCAATAGAGGTCGCCTTCGTTACATTCTATCAACTCCCCCGTAAAAGCCGTACAAGTATATATGAACATATACTCTGATATGAATCCTTCCGAAACGAAGGTCACAACCCCTCTATACTTGAAATCGGTCATAGTAAGACCGGTCTCTTCTTTCACTTCTCGAAAAATACACTCATCGGGACTTTCGTCTATCTCAAACCTTCCGCCAACCGCGAGATATTTATCTTTATTGAGATCTTTTTCTTTTTTGGTACGGTGTATCATAAGATACTTACCGTCCTTTTCTATATAAGCCATTGTTGAAAGAATAGTATTCATCATATCAAACCAAATCTGCGACGATAACGTCCGCCGCTTTTATTAAGTCGTCCAAAGTCGTTGAGACCTGACGCCCTACTCTGCCCGCGCTATAAAACACTTTATCGTATAAGGTTGCGCTTTCCTCTATAAAAGTCGGAAACTTCTTCTTCATTCCGATAGGCGAGCAACCGCCGTGAATATATCCGGTCAAAGGCAACAAGTCTTTTTGTTTTATCATCTCTACGCTTTTCACGCCCGCCGCTTTCGCCGCCTTTCTCAAATTCAACGAACAATTGACGGGTATCATAAAAACGTAGTGCTCGCCGTCCGAGCCTACGGTAACGAGGGTTTTGAAAACGCGGTTCTCGTCTTCGCCGACTGCTTTCGCAACCGATTGACCGTCGACGATGCTCTCGTCGTAAGAGTGGAACGAATACTCTATTTTAGCCGCGTCGAGCAATCTCATCACGTTGGTTTTTTCTTCTTTTTTATTTGCCATATTTATAAAAAGAGACTGCGGAAAATCTATCATCTCAAACGATGAATCGTTCGACTACGCACGTTCGTCGCTTATATCATTCGCCGAATCGAGATTAGTGAAACATAGTCGAATTATCACCTTTAAGATCAACTAAAACATCCACAGTCTTTCTATCTTTAGCCTTTTTTCGCTATCATATCCTTGACTTTCATCAAACGAATCGTATTCGCGCGTTCGTTTTCGTCAAGTTTCATCGTAATATACTTTATGGTTTCCTTACTGTCGGGTATCATAACGTATTCCAACGCGTTTACGCGCCTACGGTTCTTTTCGATCTCATCCGCAAGCATATTGCAGGTCTTTTCGATTTCCGCAAGTTTAAGTAGTTTTTCAAGGAGCAAGGACATACGCGCGACCGAATTATCCAATTCCGCGCTGACCGTCAAAAAACTGTACGGATAAAGATCCTTTACTTCGCTTTGCTTTACCGAAATAACGGGAACGTTTACGCTCATTACGTTTTTGCTCGATATGTCGAGTTCGGTTTGGAAAGCGGGCATCGCCAACGCTTCCTCTATCGCCGAATCGTCACTGACGGCGCGAGCCAACATAAAGTCGCCGAGTATAGCGGAAAGCTCGCTTTCCACCTCTTCGCGCAGCCTCTTATTCTCGCGAACGTAATTCATAAATCGTCTTATCATCTCGTCGGATTTGTCCTTTAAGAGTTTGTGACCTCTAACGGCGGTCTTCAACCTCGCTTTCAGGCGGGACAATTCCATACGAGTTGGATTTACGTTAAGTCTTGCCATAAGTTTTACCTGAAAAAATTATTCTTCGGTTTTCGGGAAATATTTCTCGATATATTGGTCTTTGATACGCTTTAACTCGCTCTTGGGCAATATAGCCAGCAACTTCCAACCCAAATTCAAGGTGTCTTCGATGGATCTATCGGTCTCGAAACCTTGGGATACGTATTGCTTTTCGAATTCGTCGGCGAACTTCGCATAGAGTTTATCCACTTCGCTCAAAGCCGCTTGACCTAATATAGCCGACAATTCCTTACATTCTTTACCTCTCGCGTAAGCCGCGAAAAGTTGGTTCATCGTGTCCGCGTGATCTTCGCGAGTCTTCTTCTTACCCGTGTGTTTATCCACGCCGATACCTTTATCTTTCAAACGCGAAAGAGAGGGTAAAACGTCGATAGGGGGCTCTATACCTTTTTTATGCAAAGGACGGGAAAGAATTATCTGACCTTCGGTGATATAACCCGTCAAGTCGGGGATAGGGTGAGTCTTGTCATCTTCGGGCATGGTAAGAATGGGTATTTGAGTGATACTACCTTTCTTGCCTTTGATCCGACCGGCTCTTTCGTACATGGTAGCCAAGTCGGTGTAAAGATAGCCGGGATAACCGCGACGACCGGGGACTTCCTTTCTTGCCGCGCTGACTTCACGCAACGCTTCCGCGTAGTTCGTGATATCCGTCAATATTACCAAGACGTGCATATCTTTTTCGAAAGCCAAATACTCGGCGGCGGTCAAAGCCATACGAGGGGTTGATATACGTTCGATAGCGGGGTCGTTAGCCAAGTTCATAAACAAGACCGCTCTCTCTATCGCGCCGGTACGTTTGAAGTCGCTGATAAAGAAGTCGGCTTCTTCGAAGGTGATACCGATAGCCGCGAATACAACCGCGAAGTTTGAAGCGTCGTCCAAAACCTTCGCTTGTCTCGCGATCTGCGCCGCTAAATTCGCGTGAGGAAGACCGGAAGCCGAGAACACGGGAAGCTTTTGACCTCTAACGAGAGTGTTCAAACCGTCTATCGCGGATATACCCGTTTGAATAAATTCGTCGGGATAATCGCGAGCATAAGGGTTTATAGGCGAACCGTTTATATCCAAACGCATTTCGGGAATAATGGGCGCGCCGCCGTCTTTGGGGTTACCCATACCGTCGAATACTCTGCCGAGCATTTCGGTAGAAACGCCGAGTTCGAGGCTTTTGCCTAAAAATCTCGCTTTAGAAGTGGATATCTTCAAGCCTTGCGAATTCTCGAACAACTGAACGAGAGCCTTGTCGCCGCTGACTTCGAGGACTTTACCGCGTCTTACGTCGCCGCTTTCCTGATAGATCTCGACGAGTTCGTTATACTTTACGCCTTCTACGCCGTCGACCAACATCAAAGGACCGACGACCTCTTTAATGGATTTATACTCTTTGAACATAATTACAGTTCTCCTTTAGCAATCAATTCGTTGACTTCGGCGGTAAGCTCCTTTTCGATATCGTCGAAAGACGCGATATTCGCTTCTTCGATATACTTGCTTCTACCTATCTTTTCACGCACTTTCATTTCAAGCACGTCTTCGATATCAACGTCTTTTTCAAGCGCTCTCAATCCTTCGTCGTAACTCATAAGGATAAGTTTTAACATTCTGTATTGCTTGTTCAAACTCGCGTAAGTGTCCACGTCGTGGAACGCGTTTTGGTGCAGGTAGTCTTCTCTCAAAGATTTTGCGACTTCCATTACCATTCTGTCCTCGCTGGACAACGCGTCGATACCTACGAGCCTTACTATCTCGTCGAGTTCGGCTTCTTCTTGCAATATTCTTATAGCCTTTGCGCGCAAAGCGTTCCAACCGCCGTTTACGTTGTCGTTGAACCATTCGCCGAGCCTGTCGATGTAAAGCGAATAACTCGTCAACCAGTCGATTGCGGGGAAGTGACGCTTGTATGCCAAAGACGCCGAAAGTCCCCAGAATACCTTAACGATACGCAACGTCGCTTGTGAAACGGGTTCGGAAAGGTCGCCGCCGGGAGGAGAAACCGCGCCGATAGCGGTAACGCTGCCTTCTTTGTCTTCCTTACCCAATACTTTGACGATACCCGCTCTTTCGTAGAATTCAGCCAAACGGCTGCTCAAATATGCGGGGTAACCTTCTTCACCGGGCATTTCTTCCAAACGACCGCTCATTTCACGAAGCGCTTCCGCCCAACGGGAAGTAGAGTCCGCCATAATCGCTACGTTGTATCCCATATCTCTGAAATACTCGGCTATCGTTATACCCGTGTAGATACTTGCTTCACGAGCCGCAACGGGCATATCCGAAGTGTTGGCGATAAGCACCGTTCTCTTCATCAACGGCTTACCGGTACGAGGGTCGACGAGTTCGGGGAACTCGTTCAAAACGTCGGTCATTTCGTTTCCGCGTTCGCCGCAACCGATATATACGATAATATCCGCGTCCGCCCACTTGGCAAGCTGGTGCTGAACGACCGTCTTACCGCTACCGAAAGGACCGGGAACGGCCGCTACGCCGCCGCGCGCGACGGGAAACAAAGTGTCGATAACTCTTTGTCCGGTAACCATAGGTCTATTGGGCGCGAGTTTGGATTTGTAAGGTCTACCCTTACGAACCGGCCAACGTTGCAACATACATATCTCTTTCTTAACGCCGTTATCGTCCACAACGCAAATAACGTCGTCGATGTTATATTCGCCTTTCTTTATGCTAACTACCTTACCTTTTACGCCGTAAGGTACCATTATCTTGTGCAAAACGACCTCGGTCTCTTGTACCGTACCGATTACGTCGCCGCCTTCGACAACGTCGCCTTCTTTGACGATCGGTTCGAATTCCCAAATTTTAGAGTGATCCAAAGAGGGAATGTCGATACCTCTACCGATACGGTCGCCGGACGCTTCGTACAACTTGTTCAAAGGTCTTTGGATACCGTCGAAGATACTCTCGATAAGTCCCGGGGCGAGTTCGACCGAAAGCGGGAAACCCGTGGAATACACGTTTTCACCGACGCCTAATCCGCTCGTTTCCTCGTAAACCTGTATGGACGCTTTATCTCCGCGCAACTCGATGACTTCGCCTATCAAACGCTCGTCGGATACGCGAACGACGTCGTACATTTTGCAGTCCGCCATATTTTCGGCTACGATCAAAGGTCCTGCTACTTTTATGATTTTACCTTGCATAATTACTCCTACGCTTCCGCTAACGCGGTGTTAATCTTTTTTATCGGAACCGAATAGAATATCCGTCCCTATCGCTTTTTCAACGTCGTTTCTGACGCTTTGCATTCCAAATCCGTTACTTCCGTTTACCGACGGTACGGGAATGACCGCGGGAAAAGGTCTCGTCTTATACCTTGCCAAAAGATCGGTCATTTTCTCGGCGAGAGTGTCGACAATATAGATAACCCTGTAATTCATAGCCAACGCTTTGAGTTTATCTCTCGCTTCCGCCTCGTCGGTGACGGGATAGGCGTTTATGCCTATCGCTTTATATAATAATACGCTGTCTTTGTCGCCTATCACGGCAATATTATCTTTACGCATAATTTTCCTTTAACCTACGATAGATCTCTTCTTTCGAAACGCCGTTATTAACGCAAACCAAAATAAGCCTTACCGTTTTTATCTCGCTCATTTTGCCGACGTAGTAACCTGCGACGGGCGCGGGTGAAAACATATCGGCTTTCTCTTTTTTGAAGAGTTTAATGAGTTCGCTTTCCGAGAATTTTTCAAAATCCACCAACGCGCTCTTTTCGTGAGTGAGCGTTTCAAAAGCGCGAGCGAAGTCGCCGTAACGCATCTTTTCGTAAGCGTCGTTGACGCTCATCTCGAACAATTCGGAAAGGGTTTTACAAGACAACTTTCCGCCCGTTACGAAGCAATCTTCGAAATCCTTAACGCCGAGCCCGCAAACCTTACATCTCGCCATAGCGCGAATATTCGTATAATCCGCGAGAAGGGAAAAGTAAGAGGCTATGACAGTCTTTTTGGATTTTTTAAGGATAGCCGCGACCTCTTCGAAATAGGCTTTGTCTATCTTCAAGTCTATCTCGCGAGGGGATAACGCCTCGGTCAACGCTTTCTCGTCCAAATCGGTCAAAACCTTTGCCATCGTTTCGGGTAGAGCGGCGTAATTGCCTCCCTCGATAGCGGCGGAAATATCCCCGTATAAACCGTTTGGTCTCAACGCCGAAGAATTGCTTATACCCGTTACTTTCGCTTTATATAAGGCTTTCGCGTTGTGGAAATCGTTGGAAAGAATAAAACATTCCATACCGTAACCCTTGGGAACGAGCGTCAAAACGAGCTTGCAGGTCTCTTCTTCTTCCTGCAACAACAACTTATCGAATAGACGCGGATTTTCCAACACAAGACCGCCGCCGTAATTCACTTCGGCTAAAATCCTCACCGCTTCGTTAAGATCGACGCTGTCGATCATACGGGTGATTTTGTCTTGGGTAAGTAGATTACGCTCCAAGCATTTTATTCTTCCGTTTGAAAATTCCAAACTTATATTGTCCATAGTTAAAACAGTTTCGAAGAAACTTTAGGTTCCAAAGTCTCTCTTAGCGACGCCAATTCGACTTCGAAACTCATATTCTTGTCGCAACCCGAGGATTCGAGGATAACTCCGCCTTTGAAGTCACCAAAAGAGGACGATAACTTCAAAGAGATACCCTTTTCCTTCGCTATCTTCACGATAAAAGCGGGGGTGATACGTTTCTCGTCGCGAGAGGATATCACGACTACGTCGCCGTCTGCAGCGACCGCTTTTATCATAGCGGATATGATGGATAAATACTCGTCGTTGGGAAGCGCGCAAAGTTTTTCAAGCGCCTTGTCGAAGGTCTCGCCCAAGATTTCCTGCCTTGCGGCAAGAGCGAGTTTTTTGACCTCGAGCTCGGCGACCGAAGCGGAACGTCTTTTCAATTCGGGTATTTTCAAAGACGCCTCGGTCTCCGCGACGCGTTTTTTCTCTCTACCGTCCGCATTGGCTTTCGCTATCAAGTCGCTCGCTTTGTCGTGAGCGTCTTTGAGTATAGCGTCCGCCTTTTCGTTTGCGTCGGACAGTATTTTATTTATGATCGCTTCTTCTTTACTCATATTTCAGTTTTATTCGCCTACTTGAGTCATAAATACGGCGAGGAAGGAAACCAAGAGCGCGAATATAGCGTAGGTCTCGACCATAACCGCCATAATAATAGCCTTACCGCTTTCTTCACCGCGTTTAGCGACCAAACCGATACCGGCAACCGCAACTTTACCTTGGTGTATAGCGCTGAGCAAACCGACTACAGCCATAGGCAAGCAACCCGCCATAATAGCAAGACCTTGAGCGTTGGTGATAACCGTTCCGCCACCGAAAAGGTTGATTTTGATAAATACGATAAACGCTATCAACAAGCCGTAGATACCTTGGGTACCGGGCAAAAGTTGAAGAATCAAGCATTTACTGAATTTGTCGGGTTCTTCAGCAACAACGCCAGCGGCGGCGCGACCTGCTACGCCAACGCCGATAGCGGAACCGATACCCGCCAACAATGCCGCCAAAGCAGCGCCTATCAACGCGTAAAACGCGCCGAGTTCAAGTCTGGGAAGAGCGTCCGCAGCCAATAAAGAAATGTTCATAAAAACCTCCTGAAGATTTTATCTTTGTTTTTTTTATTTTTCGTATTATACTCTTAACGAAACTATTCGTCCGTTAATTATTAACCTGTTGTTCTTTTTCCAAATAAACGTACTTGGTATCCGAGCCGAACGCTTTGAACGCATGCCCGCCGCCTTCGTAGAATCTGCCGAAGAATTCAACGTATTGCAAACGGCAGTTATGAACGTAGGTACCCAACGTATTGATCGCGATATTGAAAACGTGACCGACAGCGTATATGACTATGGAAATTATCCAAGCGACTATAAGCCCTACGATATGCCCGCCCAAAATAGTGCGAAGTACCGCGCATATTTGATTTATAACCATTGCGACGACGCCCGTAGCCAAGCCGAGACCGAACAAACGCGCGTAACTTAATAAGTCGCTCAATATATTCGTAACGCCGTAGATGTTCTTGAAACCGCCGAGTATCATCGCGCCGACGTTCTTTTTGCCCAAGCCGCCGCCGATAAGAAGCATAACTACACCCGTAATCATAAGAGCCAAACCTACGGTCGCTATCCAAGCGGGCGCGGTTTTAACGACGAGTTTTGCTATTGCAAACGCGCCGAGACCGGCGAATACGACGTACCAACCGAAGACGTTGAAGATTGCGTCCAATGGTTTGCCTTGCTTGAATAAGACTTTCGCTTGTAAGAACATACCGACCACTATTTGCAAGAAGCCGAGCCCCATAGAAAGCCCTAACATCATCAGCGGATTATCGAGGGGACTGAACCAATATATCGGTACGAGTTTCTCGCCGAACCAACTGCCGAATAGCGCGCCCCAAATAGCCGTACTTACGCCGCCCATTCCGATAACGAGAAGCATTTTGCCCTCGCCTTTGCGGGGTTTCTTCAATATATACAGGGTGAAGCAAGCCACGGCAAGAATAATACCGTAAGCCGCGTCGCCGAGCATTACGCCGAAAAGTACGAAATAGAAGAACGCCATAATCGCGTTGGGATCTTTTTCTTTATACGACGGAACGCTATACATATTCGTAACCGATTCATAAGGGGAAACAATAGCGTTATTTTCGGTCAACGTAGGAACGAGATCGCCTTCCTTGGGTTCTTCGTCGAACACTGCGGAAACGATGCCCTTCTTCTCTATTTGTTTTCTTATCTCCTCCACCGACTTAGCGGGAGTCCAGCAAGAAAGCGCGAACGTCGAGCGTGTGTAACGGAATCTTTCACTCGCTTCTGCCTTCTTATATTCGAGATCGTAATAATCGTAAAGCGTCTTGATATCGAATTCCACCGAATCGAAAGTAAGGGACTCTTTCAATAATTCCATTTCGCGACGCTTTTTACTTTCCGCCTCTTCGTCTATTCTCGCTATTTCCTCGGCGGCGGAATAATCGTCGTCGAATTGGCATACCGAAAAATCGGTAGCGGATAGTTTTTGGGAAAGCGAATCTTTCTTTTCGACGGGTACGATATAACTAATTGCGCGTATCTTCGCGGTGACGTCGCAATCGGGAATAAAGCACAAAGCGCCCTCTTCTTCCAACAAAGTTTTGACTTCCTCGGTTCTTTCGACGGGTATGGTACCCAAAACGAAAGAAGTTCTCTTCGTATCCTTAAACGAAGAGAAAGGAACGTCGATGCTTGCGTAGACCTCAAGCTGATTGCGTCTGACGTTTAAACGGCTCAATTCCGCATGAATGGTAAGTTGTTCGGCATTGATACGCTCGAGTTCGCGCACCGAGTCGAAAATCCTATCTCTACCATCGTAAGCCGCGCGAAAAGCTTCGGGCGTTACCGAAGGACGAGCGGGATCGAGAAGACCTTTTTTAGGCGGCGCATACTCCAAGAGTTCGGCTTTCACAAGTTTTTTTGCAGTGATACGCTGCTTTTTCAAAAAGTCCAAAGCGAACGTTAATTTCGACAACCCGCTTTGAGTGGTTTCTTTATCCGCCGAAAAATCGCCATCTCGAGTACCCTCGAAAGCTTCGGCGTCGGATATCTCGACCGCTCCGCTATCAATCAACAATTTTAAGAGTTCGTCACGACTCGACGCATCCGCCACAACCGTGACTTTGCGCATTTCAATTATCGCCATAGTTAACCTTTACGCTGTTTTTGAATTTATTTGCGATATAATCGCTGACCTTTTCTTCCTTGCCTCTTGCGGCGAGTTTCAACTCCTCGGCTTCTTTAACGCCGCGAGCGACTATCTCGTCGTATTCGGCTTTCGCTTGTTTTTCAGCCCCTTCCAAAATGTCCTTGACCGAAGCCTTTATAGCGGCTTCGCTCTTGACGACTATCGAAGACGCTTCTTGACTTGCCGCAAGCAATATTTCTTTGCTTTTGGAAGTCGCTTCCTCGATTATCGCGTCGGCTTGCTTTTCGGCAGTGAGTACGTTTTGAATGGTTTCTTTAATTTCGCTCATAAAGTTTCCTTCCGGACGTGAGTCCGTATAAACAATAGTCGGGAACGGCAAAAAACCGTTTCCGCTATCGCGCGTTCGCTATAATTATATATTATATAATAAACAACCTATAAAATCAATATCTAAAAATGGATTTTTTCGATTATTTGGTACCGAAGATACGATCGCCTGCGTCGCCTAAACCGGGAACGATATAGTTATGCTCGTTCAAACGTTCGTCCTTGGCGGCGATGTAGATATCAACGTCGGGGTGAGCCTTTTGCAACGCTTCGATACCCTCGGGGGCTGCGATAAGGCACATAAACTTAATGTTCTTGACGCCGTGTTCTTTGATAAAGTTGATAGCCATTATCGCTGAACCGCCGGTCGCGAGCATAGGATCGACAACCACTATATCGCGTTGTTCTACGTCGACGGGAAGTTTGCAGTAATACTCTATGGGCTTAGAAGTTTCGGGATCGCGATAAACGCCGATGTGGCCTACTTTCGCTGCGGGAACGATTTTAAGGAAACCGTTGACCATGCCGAGACCCGCTCTTAAAATGGGAACTACGCCTATTTGTCTGCCCGCGAGTATCTTTTGCTTGGTCTTACAAATGGGGGTCTCGATCTCCACCTCTTCGAGAGGAAGGTCGCGAGTTACTTCGTAAGTCATCAACATAGATATCTCTTCCAAGAGATCGCGGAAATCTTTGTTAAAGGTTCTGTAATCTCTCATAAGGGTTACTTTGTGTGTGATAAGCGGATGATCGAAAACTACTACTTTGCTCATTATATGCCTCCGTAAAAAAATTTCTATTATTTATAAAAAAGACGAAAAGGACTATTCGTCCGATTCGATCTTCATCATCATATCAACGCGTTCGCTATGTCTACCGCCTTCGAAGGGGGTGGTGAACCACGCGTCCACCAATTCGACCGCTTTTTGTTCGTCTACTACTCTGCCGCCCAAACAAAGCACGTTGGCGTTGTTGTGAGCCGAACACATTTTTGCGCAAAAGACGTCGCTAACTACCGCCGCTCTTATACCGTGAACTTTATTGGCGGCGATGCTCATACCTATACCCGTACCGCAAAGCAATATACCTTTATCCGCTTCGCCGTTTGCGACTGCTTTGGCAACTTTAAGAGCGTAAACGGGATAATTGACCGATTGTGTATCGTAACAACCGAGGTCCATAACGGCAACGCCTTTAGAATTCAAATACTCTACAATCGCGGGTTTCAAAACTATTCCGCCGTGATCGCATCCTATCGCTATCTTCATTAGTGCCCTCCAATGCGTTTTATTTATTTTATAACTATTCGACCGTCGTTGTCAAGCATAGCGAATAATTTATAACGGTACCGACATAATAAAGTTATGCTTACCGTTTTGATACGTTCGATAATAACCTATTTTTTGCTACTCGTCATCATGAGATTGATGGGGAAGCGACAGCTCAGCGAACTGCAACCTTTCGAATTCGCCATAACGCTTATAATCGCCGAACTCGCCTGTATCCCGATGGCGGAAACGCAAATACCCTTAATGTACGGCGTGATACCTATTTTTACGTTGTTTATCGTCCACCTTTTCATAACGAAGATAGAGAGCAAAAGCTTGAAGTTCAACAAGTTCTTAAACGGAAAACCCATTGTCGTTATGACGCCCGAAGGTATAGACAAACGGTTGCTCGATAAACTCGATATGAGCATTACCGACCTATTACACGCTTTGCGTTCGGCAGGTTACTTCTACCCCTCTCAAATAGCGTACGCGATAATAGAGACCAACGGAAAACTATCCGTATTACCTAAAAGCGAATACTCTCCAGTAACCCCGGACCTCGAGAATATGAAGCGCGAAGAAACCTCGCTGCCCTATCCCGTCATTTGCGAAGGAATATTCGAACACACGAATATGGAAAGAGCGGGCGTGGAAAAGGAACAGGTGATGACGTTACTCGAAAAACAAAAGATAAACGTCAAAGACGTGCTTTTACTCTCGGTAAACGGGAACGAAGTATTCCTACAACCTAAAAAGGGAAAAGCGTTATCATTAACCCTTAAAGACAAAGAGATATGAAAAAGACTATATTCGCAATATTCGTATTGCTTTTATTCATAGGACTAGGCGTAGGTGAACAAATCTATATCAACAAGTTATTCGACAAAATTTGCGATTACGCAGTCGTAATTGGCGAACTCGTACGGGACGGGGATATGCAAAACGCGTTAAAAGAAGCCGAGGAAGCGAGAGGCACGTGGGAAAAGCACAAACACTTTTTAGAAGCGATAATATCTCATAACGAAACGCGAGAGGTAAGCGTGAGATTGAGCGAGTTGGAAGGTTATATCTCGGCAAACGACGACAAATCCGCTATAGCCACAGCGAAGATCACCGAAGAACTTTGCAAAAATATCGAACACGTTCTCGCGTTCAAATGGGACACGATATTGTAGGAATATATGCTCGAGCGACTCAAAGCGAAAAAACACTTACGTTATTTTAATATCAATATTCGATCGCAACTTCTTTTTAGACACGTTCTATACGGACGTTTTACAGTAAAAAGTTAGCGGCTTTTAGGACAAATATCCTTTATAAAAAGGAACAAGGCTCGAAGAGTAACGACTTCGAGCCTTATATTTGCGTTTTTATCGCTATAATAAACCGTTATATTCTTCAAGTACGCTGACCGTAACAATCGACTATAACTAACCTTCCACCGATTGCCTTTGAACGATCTCGGCTTCTTTTGCGGATTCCCTTATCGCGGCTACCGCGTTAGTACAAGATATCTTGGTGGCGTAAGGCAAACTCGTAAACGTGGACTTCCCGCGTAAAACGAATATATACTTATTGTCGAGGGAATTATACGAGAAGTTATACTCGTCTTCCGCCGCTTCTATAAAGTCGCTTATCGCAGTGCCTACCGCCTGCAACGTCTTGTAAGTTACGCTACCGAAGAGGTCTTTGCCTTGGGGATTATAAAGCGTAAATCTATACTCTCCGTCCGTACCGGTGACTACGAATTTACCCTTTTCAGAGCGATTTCTTTCGTCCGCGACCACGCCCAACGCCGACTTGGCGAGAGTGCGATTAACGTCCTTTTGAGTGGTTTTACCCACCTTGCCCTTCTTAACGGGGGCTACGGCGCGATAAACGTTGTTTTGCTCTCTATATGCGGCTTCCTCTTTAATATCCTCGTCGGTAATATCGGGACTTACGTCGGCCAACGCGCCCATATTGTACTTGATAAGACCTTCGGCTATCAACTCTTCGTCCGTCTTATAAGGCAATTCCTGCACGTAATCGACGGGCTTGAATTTTGCGTTCTTGTTTACGCCGTTATCCCCCATCATCGTCATTATGAGAGATATGGCTTTTCTCATACCAAGATCGGATTTGACCTTTACCATCATGGGTACGGCGGAATACTTCTTATTGTCGCTCTTGTCCTTATGGTGGAAAGTCGAGGGGCTGAATTCCAACGGATTAAGATTAAGATACAAAGAAAGAGTTTTGCCGCTCATTGCGATCTTGGCGTAAGTCTTACGCGATGCGATAAAGGTCTCGCATCCTGCGGACGCGCTGCATCTCATCTTCTCGTAGGAAAGCAACTCGTTCTTTATCTGCGAATAGTAATTTTTGGTTGCGTCATCGCTTTGAACGACCTTGCTCAAGAAACTTCTCTTGTATTTGGAAGGAGCGATTTGACGGCCTTCGTCTTCGTCGTCATCGTCAACAACGTCATCGACTTTCGACTTTTCGGCAACCGTGACCTAGACCGCAACGCACGCGGCCA
>JAFSWQ010000015.1 GCA_017444385.1 Clostridia bacterium
CTCACCATCAAACGATGGTTTCGTTGTTGCTTGCCTATTCCTCTTTCTCACAAACGCAAGCGTTTGTTCGAGCCTCGCTTCGCGAGTTTTTTCTCGTCATGTTGAGCGAAGTCGAAACATCTCAACCGAATTGTTCTTTATAAGTGGATTACCGCTTGTTAGGGGATTCCTCGACGACGCTCGGAATGACGTACTATTATTTATACGCGAACGAAGTGAGCAATCGAGAAAACCCAAAAGGTTTTCGAGAAAGAGGAACGACCGAGCAAAAATGAAGTTGAGAATTTTTCTCAACGAATAAAAAGCGAAAGTCGTGACGAGTTGAGCGAAGTTGAAACATCTCTTCCGCTACTTCAATTCATACTGTCTACCGTCTTGCCGAAGCTGTCGCCGAAGGCGGACATAAACCAATCAACTTCTTCAAGACCCATATCGCTTATACGCTGCTTTGTGGATATCAACGCTTGCTTGAAATCGTCGTTGCCCATAGAAGTTTCTTCCACGCATTTGACGTATGCGGAAATGGTGTCCGCCGCTTTTATCAATTTGCCTTCCAACGAGTCCTTCGAGTAGGTGAAAAGCTTTTCGTAATCCGCGCGTAATACTTCGGGAAGGGTGGATAGAAGTTTTTCGTTCGCAGCCGTTTCCACGGTCTTGTACGCGTCGTTTATGTATTGGTTGTTGTGCTTTATAGGCGTCGGCATATCTCCGGTGAGGACTTCGTGCGCGTCGTGATAGAGCGCGACTACCGCCATTTTGTCTGCGTCAAGGTTTTTGCCGAAGACGTTGTTTGCGATTAGCCCGAGCGCGTGCGCTACGCAAGAGGTGAACATACTATGCTCGGCGTCGTTTTCTTGCCGGCAATTCCGCATAAGCGACCAGCGGGATATCAACGTCAATCGTGATATATAAGCGAAAAAATTTGCGTTTTCCATAATTCCTTATCCTTTTTAAGATTCTCGTTTAAGTTTCTCGTTTAATTTTAACATATTTGAAAGGGTTATTCAAGCGCTGTTGACAAGTAACCGTAAATAAGTTTATAATTATTTTATGAGCGAATTGCGTTTGGAAAATTTCACTTTGAGTTACTTCGGGCACCCCGACGCCCTACATTCCGTCGACCACGTCTTCACCGAGGGCGTGAATTGTCTTTTTGCCGAGGAAGGCTCGGGCAAAACCTCTTTATTAAAGGGTATAGCGGGCATAAATAAGTATCACGCGGGTAGCGTTTTGCTCGACTCGTCCCCTCTCGTTTACGGCGCGAATTCGCAAGTGAATATGGTCTTCGACGATTTGGGGTTATTCGAGAAACGCTCGATTAGATACAACCTCGAATATCCTTTGAAGTTGCGGAAGTACCCCGCCGATCGTATAGACGCTCTCGTGAAAGAGGGAATGGCGAGATTTGATTTGCCCGACCTCGTTCTCGACCAAAAAGCGTTCAGGGTAAGCCCCGAAAACCGCGTGAAAACCGCTCTTATCCGCGCTTTCTACCGCGAAACGCCGGTGCTAATGCTCGACGATCCGTTGAAGTCGCTTTCCCCGACCGTTAGGCAAAAACTCTTTTTGAAACTCGCCCTTGAATTGAAAAAGCGCAGCGGGGTGATAATCTACGCGACCGACGTTTGGAAGGAAGCCGAAATACTCTCTTCGCCCACCCTCGTTTTGTCGTACGGCTATTCGCTCGAAGAGGGGCTGCCCAAAGATATCGCGCGTTCCCCGAAGTGCCTTTCCACCGCTAAAAACGCCCTACCTTTCTATAACGCCCTGCCTATGACGATATCAAACGGTCGCCCCGTCGTTTCAGGCGTTGAACTACCCGACTTCTTGCCCGAATCGGTGGTAAAGAGCTTCGAGGGTAAGGCGCTCGTCCTCGGGTTTCCGCCCGAAGGAATAGTGGAAAACGGCGTTGATCTTAATATAGAAGTCAAGGAAATTTTGACCGTTTCAAGCGAAACGCCTACCTATTTGCTTTACTCGGGCGATAGGTCGTTCTACTCTCATGTTGACGTAAAAAATATAAAAATAGATCTTGACGCGTGCGTCGTGTTCGACGAAGTAACCGAAGTCGCGTTGTCGAAAAAGAAGGTATAAAATGAAAAAAACACTCGTTATATTATTGATTATTTGCATAGCGTTATCCGCGACTTTTGCTGTCGGGTGTAGCGATTCGAAGAAGCAAAACGCCACGGTGGACGCGAATTGGTCGGACGATTTCGACTTTTTAGGTAAGGTCTACGATTACGTTAAAGAGGGGTATATCTCGTCGGTCAACGTGGACGAGTTGGATAGAGCGGCGGCTCAAGCGATAATCGAAAGCCTCGATCCGTTTTCCTATATCACCGACAATTCCATTCCTTTGGTGGACAGCGCGAGCATAGGAATATTTTTGAGCATATCCAAATATAACGAATACCGTATAACCTACGTCGTAGAGGGTATGCCGGCGTCCCAAGAAATAGACGGTTTCAAACTCTCTCGAGGCGACGAAATATACGCCGTGAACGGCGAACGCGTAGAGGGGTTGTCGGTTTCGGGCTTCGACGAATTGACCCGCGGAGGCGTGGGCACCGCGCTCACTCTTACCGTAAAGAGAAACGGCGAGATCGTGGGGGATTACACCTACGAAAAGACCCACGACACAATGCCGAAAGCCTATTATATAGGGGATCTCGGCGATACGGGATATATCAAATTGACCTCTTTTTCGGACGGTAAGACCGAGGACGGAAAGGTGGTAAGCACCAACGATATCTTCGACGAATGCGTGGAAAAATTCAAAGAGGAAGGCAAAAAATCCCTCATTCTCGATCTTCGCGACAACCCCGGCGGCTCGTCGTTGATACTCGCGCATATCGCCTCGTATTTCGTGCCTTTGAAAGAGGAAAAACAGGATATACTATGCTTAAAATACGAAAAGAGCGGTCAGGAAGTCTACGTTTCCGTGACCGAGGATAACTATCTCGACGTCCCCGTAGTCGTGCTTGTAAACGGCAATTCCGCGTCCGCAGCCGAGGCTTTGACGGGCGCGATAAGGGCGTTTAACCCTAAAGGCACCATCGTCGGCGAAAACACCTCCGGCAAGGGGGTATTCCAATCTTCGCCTAAAAAGATAAGCGACAAAACGATAGACTCGGATAAGACTTTCGAGAGCAGTTATTACGTTTATTTAGTAGCGGGATATTACTATATCATCGACGAAAAAGCGGAGGGCGGTAGATACAATATTCACAATAATCCCATCGTCCCCGACGTTGTGGTCAAACCCAACGAGAAGATCGCTTCGCTCGAAGAAGACGCCGAGATCGTTACGGCGCTCGAAATCCTCGCGGGGAAGGAATGATAATTTGCTAGGCGAAATCGTCATAGGCTGCGCTTTTACTCACCATCTAACGATGGCTTTGTTGTTGCTTGCCTATTCCTCTTTCTCGCAAACGTTTTGCGTTTGCTCGAGCCTCGCTTCGCGAGGTTTATACTCGTCATGTTGAGCGAAGTCGAAACATCTCTTCCTTGTCAAAAAGGGAAATATATAATTACTCATTGTTAGGGGATACTTCGACTCGTCATAGGCTGCGCTTTTACTCACCATCTATAATGATTTCGTTCTTGCTTGCCTATTCCTCTTTATCGCAAACGCAAGCGTTTGTTCGAGCCTCGCTTCGCGAGTTTTTTCTCGTCATGTTGAGCGAAGTCGAAACATCTCAACCGAATTGTTCTTTATAAGTGGATTACCACTTGTTAGGGGATTCCTCGACGACGCTCGGAATGACGTACTAAAATGATTTACTCGTCATGTTGAGCTTGTCGAAACATCTCTTCCGTGCAAAATACCATTCGCAAGAACGTTGGTTTGCCCTTCCTTCGTGAATTTTTATCAATTCGCTTGACAAGAAAAATTGTTTATTATAAAATTTATTAAATATTATTATTTATGCGTGCGTCGCGCGTTAACGCGGAGCGCATACGAGGCGTGTTATGTTCAGTATGACGGGATTCGGAAAAGGCGAAATGGGCTTGGAAGGCAAGAGCGTGTCGGTAGAGTTGAAATCGGTCAACCATCGTTTTCTCGACCTCTATTTGAGAATACCCGCCACCTTGAACTTTGCCGAAGATTACGTTAGAAAGGCTCTTCAAAACGCGTTTTCCCGCGGGCATATCGAATGTACGGTCTCTTTCGTCAAAGAGGGCGCTTTAAGTAAAAAATTCGTCGTGGACGAAGCCGCCGCGATGAACTATCTCGACCTCGCCGCTTCGGTCGCAAACGAATACGGTATCGTTAACGATTTGGGCGTTAAAGACCTTTTCAGGCTGCCTTCGGTTTTGGTGGAAGAGAAGATCGAAGATAACGAGGAAGAGCTGCAACTATTGCTCTCGGTCGCTTTAGAGTCCGCCATATCCTCTCTAAAAGAGATGAGAGGCAGAGAAGGGGAAAACCTCAAAAAGACGCTTTCGTCCCACCTCGACGTGGTAGCCGAGCTTACCGAGGCCGCCAAGATGCGCGCGCCTAAAGTGGTGGACGATTATCGAGAGAAGCTCTCTAAACGCGTCAAAGATTACCTATCCGACGTCGAACTTGACGAAGCCCGTCTTCTCAACGAAGTCGCTTTTTATTCGGACAAGGTGAACGTGGACGAAGAGATAAACCGCTTGTTCTCTCACGTCGATCAATTCGGCGAATTATTGGAGAGCGCGCCCGCAGGCAAGAAAATGGATTTCCTTTTACAAGAAATGAATAGAGAAGTAAACACATTGGGAAGTAAAGCGAACGACGCCGAGTTGCTTAACCTGGTCGTTTCCTTGAAGAACGAACTTGAAAAAATGCGCGAGCAGGTTCAAAACGTAGAATGACGATGAAAGGATTACTATTGGTATTATCCGGTCCTTCGGGGGTCGGCAAAAGCACTATACACAACATATTCAAAGAGAAAAACGCCGATTTCAAACTTTCGGTGAGCGTTACCACGAGGAAGCCGAGAGAGGGTGAACAAGAAGGCGTTAATTACTACTACCGCACCAAAGAGGAATTCGACCGCCTTGTTCGGGAAGACGCGTTTTTGGAACACGTTTGCTTTTCGGGGAATTGCTACGGCACGCTTAAAAGCGAGATAGACCGTATAACCTCGGCGGGGAATAACGTCGTCCTTGACGTCGAAGCGGTGGGCGCGTTGAACATTAAAAAGAAATACCCCGAAGCCGTACTCGTCTTCATCCTTCCCCCTTCATATCAAGTCCTTTGCGACCGTTTGTGCGGGCGAAACAGCGAGAGCGAAGAGGAAGTCAAAGCAAGGCTCGCCACCTTCAAAGAGCAGGTCGGTTACGCCGATAAATACGATTACGTCGTGATAAACGAGGATAGAGATCTTTGCGCAGAGCAAGTGCAAAAGATATTAGAAGCCGAGCGTTGCGGCGAAAGATACGACTCGTTGAGAGTCGAAAACAACGCAAAATTCATTAGTTCATTATTACTGGAGGTTTAGAATTATGTTAGTTGATCCGCCTATTGATAAAATTATTAAAATGGCAGACTGTCGTTACGAATTGGTTTGCGCGGTCACGAAGAGAGCGAGAGACCTTATGCAACAAGAGGGCGATTATTTGAAAGCCAATAACTTGAAACCCATTTCGGTCGCCGCAAAAGAGATCTACGAAGGCAAAGTCGTCATTATCAAAGACTGATGAGAAAGAGAGTGCTTTTAGGCGTTACGGGCGGTATTGCCGCCTATAAGGCGCCGACGATAGCGGGCGCGCTCAAAAGAGCGGGCGTCGACGTTTCCGTCGTAATGACGGACGCCGCCACCAAGTTCATAACGCCTTTGACTATGGAAACTACGTCGGGTAATCGCGTGATAACGGATATGTTTTCACGCGATTTTCCTTATGAAGTAGAGCATATTTCTTTGGCGAAAGCGTCCGATCTCGTCCTCGTTGCGCCCGCAACCGCCAACTTTATAGGCAAGGTGGCTCGCGGTATCGCCGACGATATGCTTTCCACCACGATAATGGCGTGTAAAGGGATAAAGGTATTCGCCCCCGCTATGAATACGGGTATGATAACCGACCCCGCGTACGAAGAAAACGTAGAGATCTTGAAGAAGCGCGGCGCGTATTTCATCGAATCGGATTCGGGCGCTTTGGCTTGCGGAGACGTGGGCAAAGGTAGGCTACCCGAGCCGCAAGCGATAGTCGACTACGTGCTCGATCTTCTTAAAGTGGAACCCGACTACCTCGGCAAAAAGGTTCTCGTCACCGCGGGAGCCACCGTGGAAACCATAGACGGCGTGCGTTATATCTCTAACTTTTCAAGCGGAAAAATGGGGATTGCCATCGCCGACGAGGCGTTTCAAAGAGGGGCGGACGTCACTTTGGTATGCGGTAGAGTCACCGCGCCCGTACCTTCTTATTTGAAGAGGGTGGACGTCACTTCGTCCGCCGATATGTACGACGCAGTGGTTTCGCGCGCGTTAGAAAACGACGTTATCATTAAAGCCGCCGCGCCCGCCGACTACACCCCGAAGGCGGTCGCCAAAAACAAGATAAAGAGCGATACTTTGACCCTCGAACTCGTCAAGACCAAAGACATAGCGCAAGCGGTGGGCGAGATAAAAGGGGATAGGCTACTCGTCATATTCAGCGCGGAAACCGAGAGTTTACTCGACAACGCGCTCGGTAAATTGAAAAAGAAAAACGCCGACCTCGTCGTAGCGAACGACGTAACCGAAGAGGGCGCGGGCTTCAACGTGGACACGAATATAGTCACGCTTATCGACCGCGAGGGCAACCTCGAAAAATTCGATAAAATGCCTAAGGCGAAGGTCGCGAACGTTATACTCGATAAAGTGAAGGAAATATGGTCGCGGAAGTGATCGTCGACATATCGGCGGGCGAAGTTGATAGAGTCTTCGACTACCTTATTCCCGAAGATACTAACGTATCGGTGGGGGATAGGGTGAAGGTGAGTTTCGGTAAAATGGCTACCGAAGGTTTCGTCGTGGGGATAAAGGAAACTTCCTCTTACGACTCGTCGAAACTCAAACCCATCGAAAGTAAGCTCGACGACTTCACCGCGATCATTCCCGAGATGATAGACCTTATGCGTTTTATGCAGGATAAGTACGACCTGCGTAAAGCGGATATCCTTCGCTTGTTCATTCCCGCTCAACTACGCGGCGGGCGAGTAAAAGAAAAGGTCAAAACCGCCGTAAAACTCTCGAAAGACAAGTCTGTGGACGAAATGCTTTCGTCGGTACGCTCGACAGCCGTCGCTCAAAAGGCGATAATCGCGCGTTTGTCCGCGGTTGAATGGGAATGGGCTTCCGCGATAAGCGAGGAATTCGGCTCGTCGGCTCTTAATTCCCTCAAAGAAAAGGGCTTCGTCGAATCCTTCGAAATCACCGTCGGGCGTAAACCCTACGTTTCGTTAGAGGGGGAAAGGCAATCGTTGTCCTTGACTTTAGACCAAAAAAACGCGGTGGAAACCATAGAGAAAACCGCGGGGGAATACCTATTGTTCGGCGTTACCGGTTCGGGCAAGACCGAGGTTTACCTCAAATGTATCGAGAGCGTTTTGGAAAAGGGCAAGACCGCTATTATGCTCGTGCCCGAAATATCCCTAACACCGCAAACCATGAATAGGTTCAGAGGTCGCTTCGGCGATACGGTCGCTCTACTACATAGCGGCTTATCCGCCGGCGAGAGATTCGACGAATGGTTGCGGCTCTTAAGAGGGGAAGCGAAGATAGCGGTAGGCGCTCGCTCGGCGATTTTCGCCCCTCTTAAAAACGTGGGTATGATAATCATCGACGAGGAACACGACGGGTCTTATTTTAGCGAGACTAATCCTCGCTACAATACCCGCGTGATAGCCGAATTCCGAGCTAAATATAACGGCGCGAGCCTCGTTTTGGGTTCGGCTACCCCCTCGATAGAAAGTTATTACGACGCGACGAGGGGCAAAAGCACGCTTATAAATATGCCCAACCGCGTAAACAATCGCCTTATGCCCGATATCAAAGTCGTGGATATGTGCGAGGAAATTAAGAAGGGCAACCGCAGTATTTTCAGCCGTGCGTTCACCGAAGGGCTTGCTTCCGCTTTGAACAAAGGGGAACAGGCTATGGTGTTCTTGAACCGCCGCGGCTACTCGTCGTTTATGATGTGCAGAAAGTGCGGCTTCGTGATAAAGTGCGCTAATTGCGACGTTTCGCTCACCTTGCACCGCGAGGACAACCGCCTCAAATGCCACTATTGCGGCGCGCAATACACGGTACCCGCCACCTGCCCCAAGTGCAATTCGGAAAGTATTCGTTACGGTAGGGACGGTACCGAAAAGATAGTCGCCGATCTCTCGAAACTTTATCCGAAAGCGCGTTTCTTAAGAATGGATAACGACACGACGAGCGGCAAGAGCAGCCACCTTTCCATCTTGACTTCGTTTAGAAACGGGGAAGCCGACGTGCTTGTGGGTACGCAAATGATAGCCAAAGGTCACGATTTCCCAAAGGTGACTTTCGTGGGGATCCTCGACGCGGATATGAGCTTGTACTACGGCGATTATATGAGCATAGAGCGCACCTTCCAACTCGTCACGCAAGTCGCGGGGCGCGCGGGTAGAGACGAACTCGCGGGGAACGTGGTATTGCAAAGCTACTCGCCCAACCACTACGTTTTCTATTTTGCGTCCAAATACGATTACGAAGGGTTTTACCGCAAAGAGATAAACGTGAGGGAAATAACCAAATTCCCGCCCTTTACCAAGATAGTGAGGATATTGTTCGCAAGCGAGAGCGAAGACGCGGTGTTCAGCGCGACCAAGAGGGCTTTGGACGCGGTAAAAGAAATAGAAAAGGACTATACGGGGGAATTCGTTTCCTTAAAGGCGATGAAGAGCCCCGTCAAGAGGATAGAGAACAAATATCGCTATCAAATAATGATGAAGCTTAAACGCGAGAAAGAGGACGAGATCATACGCAAGATCTACGACGCTGTGAACGCGTTGAAACTCCGCGACGTGGGAATATTCGTGGAACAAGACCCGCAGAATTTAAGTTAGATACTCACTTCGTTCGGGTTAAATCCTTGCTCGCAAGGATTGTTGATAAAAAAGCACGTCATCTCGAGCCTGTCGAGGGATCCCCTAACGCGAAGCAGTATAAGCACGTCATCCCGAGCCTGTCGAGGGATCCCCTGAAGTATAAGCACGTCATACTGAGCCGCGACTTGTCGCGAGTCGAAGTATCCCCTAACGCGTAGCATGAATTGCGTGTGCCACGCATGAATTGGCTACGCCGTGAATTGACCTTACGGTCGTGAATTGCAATTTTGCAAATTGCATTGTGGATAATCGCCTACGGCGAAAACGAGCCTCGGCGAGTCCGAAAGTTTGCACCCTTCCGCCAAAGGCGGGAGCAAAGGGGGAGTGGACGTTTCCAAAGTAGCAAAGCTACGACGAAAGGTCGGGGGTTTTAGTGGCACAACACTTTAACACGTTATAGCGTAAGTGGCGAGTAACCCGAAACCTAATTAAACAAATAATAAAAACAAAGACAAAAGGAGAACGTTATGTCTAAAAGAGATATAGTTAAAGACGGAGATCCGCTTTTGAGAAAGGTGTGTAGAGAGGTTACCGCGTTCGACGGTAAACTCGCCAAAATTCTCGACGATATGTTAGAGACCTTGAAAGCCGCCGACGGCGTAGGTCTTGCCGCCCCTCAAATCGGTTTGATGAGAAGATTCGCTATTTGTATCATAAACGAACAAGAACTTCTCGAGATCGTAAACCCCGTTATCCTCGAACAAAGCGGCGAGGCGATAATGACCGAAGGTTGTTTGTCCTGCCCCAATAATTGGAAGGAAGTCAAACGCCCCGACCATATCAAATTGAAGTACTTCGACCGCAACGGCGTCGAGCATATTAGAGATCTCGAAGGCTTTAACGCGAGAGTGTGTTGCCACGAGATAGACCACCTCGACGGCATTTTATTCTACGATAAGGCGGTCGAGAAATGAGAGTGGTTTTTTGCGGTTCCCCAGATTTCGCCCTGCCTTCGCTTGTCGCGGTTAGTAAGGCTTACGACGTGGTAGGCGTTTTTACCCAGCCCGACAGGGTGATGGGCAAGCGCGTTACCGTACCCGTCGTCAAGCAAAAGGCGTTGGAATTGGGGTTACCCGTCTATCAATTCGACTCGATAAGCAAAGAGGGATTCGAAACCCTTTCTTCGCTTTCCCCCGACGTGATAATAACCTGCGCGTTCGGGCAGTTTTTGCGAAGAAACGTCCTTGACCTCGCGCCCTACGGCGTGATAAACGTCCACGCGTCGATATTGCCTTTATATCGCGGGGCGGCGCCCATTCAAAGCGCGATATTAAACGGGGACAAAGAGACGGGCGTAAGCATAATGCGCACGGTCTACGAGATGGACGCGGGCGACGTTATCCTGTGCAAAAAGACCGATATAGACGAGGACGAAACGGCGGGCGAACTCTTCGATAGGCTCTCTTTAATAGGCGCGGACGCGCTTATGGAAGCCCTCGCTCTCATCGAAAACGGCACGGCTACCTTCACCCCTCAAGAGGGCGACAAAGCCACCTTCTGCAAAAAATTCGACAAGGAAGCGGGCAAAGCGGATTTTTCCCTTCCCGCCGAAGTTATAAAAAATCAAATACGCGCTTTTAATCCGTGGCCGACCTTATACGCCTATCTTCCCGACGGAAATATTTTCAAGATTTATTCCGCCACCGTAGTAGAGGGTAAAGGCGAAATAGGCGAAGTGATAGACGACGAAAAGGGTTTGGTCGTCGCGTGCGGTGAAAAAGCCCTTAAACTTAACGTCGTGCAAGCGGGCGGCGGCAAGAGAATGTCCGCCGAAGATTACGTCAACGCGCATAAAATGAAAGGAGTTATCCTCAAATGATGAGTTCTTTGGTATTCGCTTACGAAGTGCTTTGCAAGGTCTATAAAGAGGGCGCGTATCTCTCGGTCGCGCTTCCCCCGACCCTGTCCTTTTTGGACGGCAAAGATAAAGCGAAAGTCACGCGTATCGTCTACGGCGTGATAGAGAAGCACGAAGAATTCACCTACGCGTTAGGTAAACTCTGCAAAAAAAGTCCCCGTCCCAATATAAGAGTCATATTGAGAATGGGAATGTATCTACTAAAATATTCGGACGGAATGCCCGAGTATGCGGCGGTGAACGAGATCGTCGAGCTTACCAAAGGT
The DNA here is from genome assembly GCA_017444385.1 of Clostridia bacterium. GTDB lineage: Bacteria > Bacillota > Clostridia > Christensenellales > CAG-1252 > RUG14300. The sequence goes on from JAFSWQ010000015.1 coordinate 11,216, forward strand.
TATAAGAAAGAATCGGCGGGTTTCGTCAACGCTACGATGAAAGCGTATATAAAGATAAAGGACGAATTGCCCAAGGAAAAATACGCGAGGTTAGCATGCGAATTTAATTATCCCGAATGGCTGATACGCGAGTATTTTTTAGAGTACGGCGAGGAAAAAGCCCTTAAAATCATGGGGTCGAAGATAAAAAACGTACATATCCGCCTAAATTCGCGTCTACCCGACGAGGAATTAAAGAAAAAGCTCGAAGAAAACGGGAAAAAGACGAAGTACGGCTATCTCGTTTCCTCGACCGAGCCTTACGCGCCCTATATCGTGGAAGGGAAAGCCACCGTCAACGCGCTTGATAGCGTCAAAATTTGCCGCGTTCTCGTTAACGATAAAGCGAACGGCGACGTTTTGGACGTGTGCGCCGCGCCCGGCGGTAAAAGCGTCTATATCGCGGAAAACAACCCAGACGTCAAGGTGTACGCCTACGACGTTCATCCGCATAGAGTGGAACTCATTAAGAAGTACGCCCTTCGTATGCAAGTTGGGAACGTAATCGCGGAAGTCAAGGATATGCGAGAGTATATCCCCGAATACGAGAAGCGTTTTTTCTTTGTCTTGGTGGACGCCCCTTGTTCGGGCGCGGGCGTCGTGAACGGCAATCCCGATATTTTAATAAATAAGACCGCCGAGAACGTTGAGGAATTGAACGCCTTGCAAAAGGAATTGCTATCCGTCGCTTCTCGATACGTTTCTTCGGGCGGCAGGCTGGTTTACAGCACTTGCAGTAATTTGAAAAAGGAAAACGAGGAAGTGGTGAATAGTTTCCTCGAAACTCACGGCGATTTCACGCTTGCCGAAAGCGAAGAATTGGGCGGAACTCAAAAGACCTTTGAAAACAACGAGGAAGGCGACGACGGGTTCTTCGTTTGCCTTATGACGAGAAAATGAAAACTTGTTTAATAGGACTTAAAATTGAAAAATTAGCCGAAATAGTTACCTCTCTCGGCGAAAAGCCTTTTAGAGCGAAGCAACTCTACGAAGGGATTATGCTCGGCAAAGAACTTGAAGAGATGACCAATCTTCCCAAGTCCTTTATCTCGGCTTTAAGCGAAAACTACACCGCTCAAGGCGTGAAGATAGTCAAAAAACTCACCTCGAAGGACGGCACGCAAAAGTATCTTTTCGCCTTAAACGACGGTAACGTCATCGAAAGCGTGGTAATGGAATACAAGTACGGCAAGACCATTTGCGTTTCTACGCAAGTAGGTTGCAGAATGAATTGCGCTTTTTGCGCGTCGGGGTTGGACGGGCTCGTCAGAAACCTCACCGCGGGCGAGATACTATCCGAAGTCATCGTCGCAAACCGCGATAACGGCGGCAATAAGGACAAGCGCGCCATAACCAATATCGTACTTATGGGCAGCGGCGAACCATTCGACAACTACGACAACGTGGCGGAATTTTTACGCCTCGTCAACTTAAAAGACTCTTTGAACGTTTCCTTGCGTAACGTCAGCCTATCCACTTGCGGTCTTACCGAAGGGGTGGATAAACTCATCGAAGACGGTTTGTTCGTCACGTTGACTTTTTCTTTACACGCGGCGGACGACGAAACGAGAAACAAAATTATGCCCGTCAATAAGTCGCACGATATAGCCGATATAATAGCCGCCGCCAAGAGATATTTCAACGCGAGCGGAAGGCGAGTTATATTCGAGTATTCGATGATTGCTGGCGTAAACGACGACTTGAAAGCGGCTGATAAACTTGCCGAATTAGTACGCGGATTTCCCTCTCACGTCAACCTTATAGCCCTTAATTACGTCAAAGAGAGGGGGCTTAAAGGCACGGATAGAAGCAAGGTCAAGGCGTTTTGCGATCGACTTACCGAAAAGGGGGTTTCCGCTACCATACGCCGCACTATGGGCGAAGACGTGGACGGCGCTTGCGGGCAGTTAAGGAGAAAGTATCTTGGATAAGAGTCTATCGGGCAAAGTGATAAAAGGCGTAGCCGGCGTTTTCACGGTTTCCACCGAAAAAGGCGTTTTTAAGTGTTCGGCGCGGGGTGTATTGAAGCGCGGCGAAGAGAAGATCTACGTCGGGGACGAAGTCACCCTCAAACAAGAGCGCGGCGTCTATTATATCGCTACGGTGAAACCTCGCAAAAACCTCTTCACCCGTCCTTACGTTTCCAACGTGGACAAACTTCTCATCGTGGTAGCCGCAGAGCCTATACCCGACTATATGCTCGTTGACAAACTGCTCGTCTTTTGCGAGGGCTACCAAGTGGACGCCGAGATAATCGTCAACAAAAGCGACCTTAACGGCGAGGTTTACGACTATTGTAAACGGGTTTACGGCGATTATTACAAGGTTCACGCTCTTTCCGCTCAAACGGGCGAGGGCGTTAAAGAGCTATTCGACGAACTCACGGGCAACGTGTGTTTCGCGGGGCAGTCGGCGGTAGGCAAAACGAGTTTATTAAACGCGCTTTGCGGCTTGTCGCTCGAAGTGGGCGGGCTGTCCAAAATAATGCGCGGGCGTAACACCACCCGCCACGTCGAGATATACACGGTACGAAAGGACTTATTCGTGTACGACACCTGCGGCTTTTCGCTATTGACTCTCGAAGGCTTCGACGAATACGAATTGCCCTTGTATTATCCCGACTTCACAAGGCTGAACGGGTGCCGATTCAGCACTTGTACGCATACGAAAGAACCCGACTGTTCGGTCAAAAACGCGCTCAAAGAGGGTAAACTCGACCGTGCGCGCTACGACCGCTACGTCGCCATATTCGAAGAACTCGTCGAGCAAAATAAAAAATAAAAGGAGAATACTATTATGACCAAAGTTGCGCCAAGTATCTTATCGGGTGATTTCGCCAAAATGGGCGAAAGCGTTTCTAACGCGGAGTCTTGGGGCGCCGATTATATCCATTGCGACGTAATGGACGGCGTTTACGTCCCCAATATCACGTTCGGTATGCCAATGATAAAGGCGTTAAGACCTTATTCGTCTTTGACTTTCGACGTTCACCTTATGATAACCGAGCCCGAAAAATACGTCGAGCAATTCTGCGACGCGGGCGCGGATATAGTGACCTTCCACCCCGAAGCGAGCAAGGACGTCGACAAGGCTATCGACCTTATCAAAAACAAGGGCAAAAAGGTAGGCTTGGTCTTAAATCCCGATAAACACATAGAATTATTGCTTCCCTACTTGAAAAAAATCGATATGATTGTTATAATGGGAGTGTACCCCGGTTTCGGCGGTCAAAGATTCATACCCGACGTTCTCGGCAAGGCGAAGGTCTTGAAGAGAGTGGGTTTCAAAGGCGAAATAGAATTGGACGGCGGCGTGACCGAAGAAAACGCGGCTAAAATAGTCGCCGACGGCGTCGACGTCTTGGTGGGCGGCAGTTCGGTATTCCGTTCGTCCGATCCCGCTTCGACTATAAGGAGGTTGAAAGGACAATGAAAAGCGCGGCGATAGTATTGAACTATGATTTTAATAGGAAGATAACCGAAGAAGACGTCATTGCGGCGGACGGCGGTTACAATAGAGCGGTAGCGAGGGGTTATATGCCCAAGGTAGTCGTAGGCGACCTCGACAGCGCGAAGGATATCGCCGAGGGCGTTGAGATAGTCAAATTCAATAAGCGCAAAGACCAAACGGACGGCGAACTCGCCATAAAGTACGCGGTTTCGGCGGGATATAGGAAACTCTACATCTACGGCGCTTCGGGCGGTAGAATGGATCACGTTTTGTACAATATGCGCCTTATCGCCATCGCGGCGTTGATGGGCGTAAAGTGCGTTATTTGCGGCGACGAATTCGACGCTTATTACGCGAACAGCACTTTTGAATTATCCGTCAAAAAAGGCGATCTCATTTCGTTGGTACCTTATCAAGGCAAGGTGCATATAATGTCAACGGAAGGTTTGGGATACGAAATCAACGACGTTGAGCTTGATATGTTCAATACGGTAGGGGTTTCCAACTTTGCGATAGCGGATAAGATCACCGTAAAGATAGACAAGGGCGACGCGTTGATATTCCACGTATTTCAAGAGGAGGTATAATTGAAATTCATAGTGATCGATCCGCCCGAATTCATCAAGGCAATAATACGATTATTTATTAAAAAGTAAACGAACTACCGAAAAGAACGCCCATCGGCGTTCTTTTTGATTTATAAAGTATGTAAAAGAATTGCGTTAGCAATATTGATTTTGTTATAATAATTATATTATTATTTATACTATACGTTTTATAAACGTATTCGAGAGGTATTAAAATGTTTGAAATTCTTAAAAAGAAAGAACTCAATCCTACCGTAACGCTTATGGAAATCAAAGCCCCTTTGGTCGCCAATAAAGCCAAAGCGGGGCAGTTTATAATCCTTCGCGTTGACGAGGACGGCGAACGTATTCCTTTGACGGTTTCCGCAACCGATAAGAAAACGGGCGGCGTAAGCATAATCTTCCAAGTCGTCGGCGGTACCACTATGGCGTTGAACGCCAAAAACGAGGGCGAATTCATATCCGATTTCGTAGGCCCTCTCGGCAAAGCCACCGAGATAGAAGGCAAGAAGAAGGTTTGTATCGTAGGCGGCGGCGTCGGTTGCGCCATCGCTCTTCCCGTTGCTCGCGCTTTTAAGGAAAACGGCGCCGAAGTCACTTCCATAATCGGTTTCAGAAATAAAGACCTTTTGATCTTGGAAGACGAATTCAAAGAGGTTTCGGATAAATTTATCGTTATGACGGACGACGGATCGTACGCAAGGCAGGGCAACGTCACTATCCCCTTGAAAGAGATGCTCGAAGCGGGCGAGAAGTTCGACGAAGTTATCACGATAGGACCTTTGATAATGATGAAGTTCGTGGTTTTGACCTGTAAGCCTTTCGGTACCCCCGTCACCGTTTCTATGAATCCCATTATGGTTGACGGAACGGGTATGTGCGGCGGTTGCCGTTTGACCTTGAACAAGGACGGCGAGAGGGTTACGAAGTTCGCGTGCGTGGACGGCCCCGACTTCAACGGATACGAGATAGATTTCGACGAAGCGATGTCGAGAGGCAGAACTTATCTTGATTTCGAGGCGAAAGCAAGAGAAAAGAACTGTAATTTGATGAAAAAAGGAGAATAGTTATGGCGTTAGTACCCAAGAAACACGAAATGCCTACCCAAGAAGCCAAGGTAAGAGCAAGAAATTTCAACGAAGTCGCTTTGGGATATACGGCGGAAGTAGCCGTAGAGGAAGCGAAAAGATGTTTGCATTGTAAGAACGCGCCTTGCGTAAACGGTTGCCCCGTCAATATCAACATACCCGATTTTATCGACAAAGTTAAGGTCGGCGATTTCGAGGGCGCATACGGAATAATCACCCTTTCATCCTCTTTGCCCGCAGTTTGCGGCAGGGTTTGCCCCCAAGAAACTCAATGCGAAAGCAAGTGTACTATGGGCGTTAAATTCGAGCCGGTGGGTATCGGTAGGCTTGAAAGATTCGTCGCCGACTATCATCTCAAAAACAACGTCGAAAAGCCTACTTTGCCCGAGCAAAAGGGTATAAAAGTGGCTATCGTCGGCGCGGGTCCTTCGGGGCTTACTTGCGCGGGCGACCTCGCTAAAAAGGGTTATTCGGTAACGGTTTTCGAGGCGTTGCACACCGCGGGCGGCGTCCTCGTCTACGGAATACCCGAATTCAGACTTCCCAAGACCATCGTCAAAGCCGAGATCGACAACCTCAAAGCGTTGGGCGTGGACTTCCAGACTAACGTCGTAATAGGCAAGACTCTCACCGTCGACGAAATATTCGATATGGGCTATAAAGCGGTCTTTATCGGCAGCGGCGCGGGTCTTCCCAACTTTATGAACATTAAAGGCGAGGCGTTGCGCGGCGTTTATTCGGCTAACGAATACCTCACGCGTTCCAACCTTATGAAAGCGTATAAAGAGGATTCGGCTACGCCTATTATGAAAGGCGGCGTGGTAGCGGTTGTAGGCGGCGGTAACGTCGCTATGGACGCGGCTCGTACGGCGCTTCGTTTGGGCGCGGATAAGGTCTATATCGTGTATAGACGCTCGCTCGAAGAAATGCCCGCGAGGAAGGAAGAGGTCGAACACGCTATGGAAGAAGGCGTGGAATTCAAGGTGCTTAACAATCCCGTAGAGGTTTTGGGCTATAATAATCCCGAGAATCCCCGCGATCCCAAAAACGGCACGGTTACGGGTATTCGTTGTATCAAAATGGAACTTGGCGAGCCCGACGCGAAAGGTCGCCGTAGACCTGTCGAAATACCGGGTAGCGAGTACGACTTGGACGTTGACGCCGTGATAATCGCGATAGGCACGTCCCCCAATCCTCTTATCAAGAATACGACCGAAGGTCTCGTCGTGAACAATCGCGGCGGTATCGTGGTGAACGAAGACGGGCTTACCTCACGCGAGGGCGTGTACGCGGGCGGCGACGCGGTCACCGGCGCGGCAACCGTTATCAGCGCGATGGGAATGGGCAAAGTCGGCGCGAAAGCGATAGACGAGTACTTGTCGAAGAAGTAAAATTCTATTGCAGGAAAGCTCGCCTTCGGCGCTTTGAAAAATCGTTAGAAAATCGTAATATCACATTCAACGATTTTTTTCTCGTCATGTTGAGCTTGTCGAAACATCTCTTCCGAATTGTTCTTTATAAGTGGATTACCACTTGTTAGGGGATTCCTCGACGATGCTCGGAATGACGTACTGATAAGATTTTACTCGTCATGTTGAGCTTGTCGAAACATCTCTTCCGAATTGTTCTTTATAAGTGGATTACCACTTGTTAGGGGATTCCTCGACGATGCTCGGAATGACGTACTTATACTTTTTCTCGTCATGTTGAGCTTGTCGAAACATCTCAACCGATTAAAATGAATTGCGATTTCATCGCGTGAATTGGCTGCGCCATGAATTGACGCGTTCCGCGTCGTGAATTGCAATTATCCTAATTGCATTATGGATATACGCCTTCGGCGTAGAAATAACTATTAAAAGAGCGTAAGCGATACCGCTTACGCTCTTTCCTTTTTCGTTAAATGGCGAAAAATACTCTAATTCATTATCCTTATATCCCCATTATATTGACCTTATATCGCTTGTTACATCAATCTTATATACCCTAACGGCTTGGTTTCTTCGATTATGCTTTGAAGTAAGGATTCGCTAATAGCGGAAAGCACGAAAGCGGCGAATTCGCCCGTAGCCTTTTCTTCGTACTTAACGCCCTTTGCGTTCAACGCTTTAATAACGCTTTCCTTGTCTTTATTGTCAAAGCGCAAATAACAAGCGCTTTGGAAGTCGCTCAAAACCTTCTCGTTTTCCGAAGTAATGAAGGGATATCTCACCTTTCTTTCTCTCGTCGCCGAGAAGATTATATCGCTGACTATCGCGCTACCCGTGGGCAGCATACCCGCGCCGCGGCCGTAAAACATAAGTTCGCCCACGTTATCGCCCACTACGTACAACGCGTTGAAGCTGCCGCTAACAGAGGCGAGCAAATGCCCCGAAGGTACGAGTACGGGGTGTACGTGCGCTTCCACGCCGTCCGCGCCGTTTTTCGCTATCGCGAGAAGTTTGATAACGTAGCCGTTTTCTTTTGCAAACGCGATATCCGCCTGCGCTATCTCGGTGATACCCTCACGTTTTATATCGGTATAGTCGATATGCTTACGGAAAGCGAGGGAAGAGAGGATACTCAATTTATAGGTACTGTCGTAGCCTTCCACGTCCGCCGCGGGATTTGCCTCGGCGTAGCCCAATCTTTGACACTCTTTGAGTACGCTTTGATAGTCCGAGCCGTTCAAAGTCATATCCGAAAGAATGTAATTGGTCGTGCCGTTTACTATGCCGTATAACTCTTTTATATCGTTGCCTTGCATACTCTCTTCGAGCGCTCTTATCACGGGGACGCCGCCCACGCAACTTGCTTCGAAGAATATGCACGCGTTGCCCTCTTTGCCCGCTTCTTCGAGGTCTTTCCAGTGCTTTGCGAGCAATTCTTTGTTCGAGGTGACTACGTTTTTGCCCGCTCTTAAAGCGGCGGCGAGGAAGTCTTTCGCGGGGCGGGTACCGCCGAAGAATTCGGCTACCACGTCCACTTTATCGGACGCGCAAACCTCTTCGATACCGTTCCAAACCATACTTCTCGGTATGTTCAGAGCGTCCGCTTTCGAGAGATCTCTTTCGAGTACGCAAACGACTTCGGCGTCTACGTCGTAGACTTTTTTGATTTCTTCGCGTTTTTCTTGAAGGATTTTATAAGTGCCCGACCCGACTACGCCGAGTCCCAATAACGCTATGCCAATATGCTTCATAGTTATCTCCTAATTTATTTATTCAAATTGTATAATTTCAGCAAGCCTTTGAGCGTCAACGCTCTATCGTAAACGTCTATAAAACTGCTGTCGTTGATAAGTTCGGTAAGACCGCCCGTCGCTATGACTTTGACGTTCTCGTCGCCGAGTTCCTTTTTCATTTGGTTGACGAGTTCCTTGACGAGACCTCTGAACCCCACCGTGACGCCCGCTTGGATATTGGATATCGTGTCCTTCGCGATGGTTTTAGGAGGCACTTGAAGTTCCACTAACGGAAGTTGCGAGGCTTGGTTGGACAGCGCGTCGGCAGCAGTCTTTATACCGGGGGCGATACAGCCGCCGATAAATACGCCTTGCGCGTTCACTACGCCGAAGGTGGTAGCGGTGCCGAGGTCGACCACTATACAAGGCGCGCCGTAGGTGAAGTACGCGCCCACCGCGTTTGCGATCCTATCCGCGCCCAAAGAGAGCGGGTTGGCGTACTCGATCTCTAACCCCGTGTTTATGGACGAATTGACCATAATGGGATTTATGCCGATATAATAGGTTATCGCGTGTACGAGGGTGTAGTTCAAAGAGGGAACGACCGAAGAAATTATCACGCCGTCGATATCCTTGAACGTATAGTCTTTGGTGTGCAAGAGGTTGGCGAGTTCGATGCCGAATTCATCGGCGGTACGGCTGTTTTTAACGGATACGCGCCAACTCAAAATGATCTCGTTTTCGTTGCACAGAGCGAGCTTGATATTCGTGTTTCCGACGTCCATGCAGAGTATCATTTTTTACCCCCTAAATTAACTCCGAGCATTCTCGCCAAAGCCGCTTTATCCTCGAAGAATTTAGCGCAATTCTCGGTGACTTCGGTGGGTTTGCCGTAGAGGTGTACGTCTAATCCCGTAGCCGATTTGATATAATTGTCGAGATAATGGGTGTTTGCGATGCCGCCGTAAATGAAAACGCCCGAGTTTTGAATGGACGCCTGCAAAGTGTCGGGCGCCAACTGTATGACCGCTTCGATGGTGGAAATAAGGTTGTTGACGGCGGGTAAAAGTATCTTGCGCATATCCGTCGAAGTGACTTCGAGGGTACGGTTAGAATCGTTCACCACGTCTTTACCTACGAGCGTAAAAGGGATATTGTGTTCTTTCGAGAGAGTGCCTACGGCTTTCCTCGCCTCTTCGGCTTTTCTTTGCGTGATTATAACGCCGTAATTTTGATAGACGTACTCTTTGAACGCTCTGTCTATGGAATTACCGCCGAGATTTATCGAGCAACCCGTGACGATACCGCTTTCGCCAACCACCGCAACGTCGGTCACCGACGCGCCGAAAACCGTGATAAGGCGGCAGTTTATTTTCGTGTCGGGAAGGGCGGCGAGAGGGGCTTCTATAAGGGTGACGTTCTTGACGTTGAGGTCGAGGAAAATACTCTCGAAACGCTTCCTTTCAATGCTCGTCAACCCGCAGGAAATAATCGCGGTCACGACGGGAATAGGGCGGATAAGAGCCTTCGTCGAAAGTTTGCCGAAGAAGTATTTGAGCATCATTTTGCAGGCTTCTTCCTTTTCGATAGAGGCGTTATTGACGGGGTAGAAAAATTCGATATTCTTGTCGCGCGATTTGTCGGAAGCCAAAGAAAGCGCTTCGTTGCCCGCCGCAACGCAGGTGTATTTCCCGTTTTTCATAACGACGGCAACGAGAGAAGGCTCGTTCAAAACGATACCTTTTTTCCTTTCGTATATGACGGTGTTAGCCGCGCCGACGTTAACTATCAATTCCATTTTAAGCATATTCGTTCACCTTGCGTCCACGTTGAATTCTTTCAACGCTTCTTTGAGTTTTTCGACGGGCAGCCCCACTACGTTCGAGTAACTGCCTTCGATCTTTTCCACGACCACGCCGTCCTGTATTCCGTACGAACCCGCTTTGTCGAGGGGGCGGAATTTTCTAACGTAATCGTAGGCGTCGCTTGTATTTAGCGTTTTGAAGAATACTTTGGACTCGTCGTAAAAGGTTTTCGACTTCTCGCCGCACCTAACGGTAACGCCCGTATAGACTTCGTGGGCTTTGCCCGAAAGTCTTAAAAGCGTTTTAATAGCGTCATCTTCGTCCTTTGGCTTGCCGAGTATCTCGCCGTCGTAGACCACGGTATCGGCGGCTACGATGACCCCGACTTCATCTACCCAAGCGGCTTTCCTACGAGAGAGGGTGAGTACCGCTTCAACGGGGTCGAGAGTGTCGAGGGTTTCGTCCGCGTCCGGGCTAACCACCTTGAACTCGTCGACTATTTGAGATAGCAATTCGCGCCGTCTCGGGGACGCGCTCGCCAAAATGACAATAGTATTCATTTTATAATTATATAACATATAAACCGTTCTTGTAAAGTCGGTTGTTTAATTTTTTTGAATAAGATGGATAAGTTGTATTAGAAGTAATTGGGTGGATACGCTTTCGTGGAAAAGAGCGAAGGCGCTGCTTATTATAGATAACTGATGCTGTGCTACGTAGTAATTTAAATATTTATCCATAGGAGACGGTTTCACCGTCCTACGAACAGTAGAATAACGAGTTACCGTCTCATTGCGCCCTTCCGCCATAATAATTGAGCGTAGCGAGTATCGAGCAAAAGCACTACGTTTGCGAGAAAAAGGAATAGTCAAGCAACCACGAAACCATCGTTAGATGGTGAGTAAAAGCGAAGCCTATGACGAGTCGAAGTATCCCCTAAAAAGTGGTACTAAATCAATGAAAGTAAGTTCTTTCGCCATAGGCGAAAATGAGCGTGAGCGAATTCATTACGAGCGTAAGCGGGGTTGCACCCTTTTTAAAGGGGGAGGGGACGTTCCCAAAGAGCCTCGGCTCGACGGAAGGTCGGGGGTTTTTAGGCACTACGCTATAAAAGTAATGGGGTAAGCGGCGAATTGAGAAACAATGAAAAGAGACTCGCTACCTACTTTACAATGTATAAAAGTTTCGTAAACTGTAAAACCCTCTCCATTCCGTCGTTCTCTCTACGGTCGCCCTTTGGGAACGTCCCCTCTCCCTTTGCTCCCGCCTTTGGCGGAAGGGCGCAATGAGACGGTCGCCATCTACTCTACTATTCGTAGGACGGTTTGACCGTCTCCATAGGAAAACAATTTAATATAATCGCTACACGATATATTCATTTGAAAGTAACGTTTAAACAAGGGCATGACGAATAAAGTATATTAGCACGTCATCCTGAGCCTGTCGAAGGATCCCTTAAAAAGAGGTAACTATCTTATAAAACTATACTTAAATCGGAAGAGATGTTTCGACAAGGTCAACATGACGAGTAAAAATATTTATCGTTAGAGATATGCCTCGACTCGTTCGCGGTTTTTCTCGCCCCTCTTTTTCATATCGTTCAATTTCCTTGCATTTGTATTTATATATATGTTAAAATATATAAACGTAAGGCGAAAAGCCTTTAACAAGGAGTAACTATGGCTAACGTAATGGACACTTTAAGAGAAAGAGGATTTCTCAAACAAATAGTTTTCGAAGAAGATCTTTACAAATTGCTCGATACCGAGAAAGTTTGTTTTTACATAGGTTTCGATCCTACCGCGGATAGTTTGCACGTAGGTCACTATCTCGCTATGATGGCTATGGCTCATATGCAAAGAGCGGGGCATCGCCCCATCGTTTTGATAGGCGGCGGTACCGCTATGATCGGCGATCCTTCGGGCAGAACGGATATGCGTTCTATGATGACCAAAGAGACCGTTATGGCTAACTGCGAAGCCATCAAAAAGCAGATGCAAAGATTTTTCACCTTCGACGGTGAAAACGGCGCGTTGATGCTCAATAACGCCGATTGGCTTTGGGATTTGAATTATATCGAATTTATAAGAGATATCGGCAGTTTGTTCTCGGTCAACAAGATGCTCACCGCAGAGTGCTTCAAAACTCGTATGGAAAAGGGTTTGTCCTTCCTCGAATTCAACTATATGCTTATGCAGAGTTACGACTTCCTCGTGCTCTTCCAAAAATACGGTTGCGTATTGGAATGCGGCGGCGACGATCAATGGTCGAATATGCTCGCGGGCGCGGATCTTATAAGAAGAAAAGAACGCAAAGACGCGTACGCCATGACGTTCCAACTTCTCACTACGAGCGAAGGCAAGAAGATGGGCAAAACGCAGGCCGGCGCGTTATGGCTCGATAGAAACAAGACTTCCCCTTACGACTTTTATCAATATTGGCGTAACGTGGAAGACGCGGACGTCGAAAAGTGCTTGAAACTTTTGACCTTCCTTCCTCTTGAAGAAATAGAGGAATTGTGCCGCTATAAGGACGCGCGTATCAACGCCGCAAAAGCGAAATTGGCTTACGAAGTCACCAAGATAGTCCACGGCGAAGAGGACGCTATCGCCGCCGAGAAACAAGCGAAAGCCGCATTTTCTGGCGACGCGGAAAATATGCCTCAAGCCGAGATCCCTTCGGGTATGAATTCGGTCGCGGATATTTTGGTCGCGGTGGGTATCGTTTCTTCTAAATCCGACGCAAAGCGTCTTATCAAAGACAACGCAGTCACTATAAACGAACGTAAGGCGCAGGGTTTCGACGCGGTAGTCACCGAAGAAGAGCTCAAAGAAGGCTTCGTCATTCATAAGGGCAAGAAAGTACATATCAAAGTTACCGTTAAATAATGAAAGAATATCTTACCGTCAAGGGAAACGCTTCCGCCGAAACGGTAATAAAACACAGCCGTTTCATCGCCTCGATCGCTCGCGTTTCGGGTAGAGAAGAAGCGGCTGCTTTTCTTGAAAAAATCAACAAACGCTATTCGGACGCCACTCACAACTGCTACGCTTATATCGCGGACGCGGATAACCGAGAGGTGAAGTTTTCGGATAACGGCGAGCCGTCGGGCACGGCGGGGCAACCCATACTCGAAGTGCTTAAAAAGAACGGCTTGTCCGAAGTGTGTTTGGTGGTGACTCGCTACTTCGGCGGTATAAAATTGGGCGCGTCGGGGCTTGTCGGGGCGTACTCGTCTTCGGCGGCGGCGGTATTAAACGAAATCGAAATAATACGCCGCGTTCCCGCCAACTCTATCGAACTAAAATGCGGCTACGGCGTGGCGGGCAGAGTGGAAGGCGCGGTTTACTCTTCGGGCGGAATGATAAAAGAAAAGATATACGGCGAGGGCGTCGAGTTCAGGTGCGTATTCCCCAAAAGCGTATCGTTCGACGGCGTTTTCGCGGATATCACGTCGGGGAAAGGGGTTTTATCCCTCGTCGGCGAAGAGTATATCGAGGAAATCGTAAACGAATAGAGGGTAAAAGAAAACGCTCTTTAATCACATTGAAACGCGAAATAAACACGAATACCTTTGCTAACGGCTATAAAAGAAAAAACGCTTCGATTAACGCTCAAAGGGCGTATCGTAACGAATTTGAATAAGTAAATTTATATATTGAAATGGTTATAACCGATATCGTAAAAGTAAAAAGACATAAGAAATACGAAGTGTACGCGGACGGCGAATTGTTGGTCGTTTTATCCGACTTCGGCATTGTGGATTGCCGCATAAAAATCGGCGTCGAAGTGGATAACGATATGCTCGAAAAAATAGAGGACGCCAAAAGAGCCGACGCGTTCGAAACCTTACTACGCTCTCTCGCGATGAGCGGGACTACGGTTTCCCGCGCGAAAAACAAACTGCGCGAGAAGGGTATCGGCGAGGAATACGTCGAATACGCTATAAAAAAGGCGAAGGAATACGGCTACTTAAACGACGACGAGTACGCCGAAAACTACGTTTCTTCCTCTCGCGGCAAAAGTAAGTTGCGTATAAGGTACGAACTTATGGAGCGAGGGATATCCTCGAATAAAATAGACGACGCGCTTTTAGACTTCGACGAGGAAAACGCGTGTACAGAGGCTCTGGAAAAGTCGCTTCGCGCGCCTTTATTAGACGCGGAAAAGAAGAAATTCTTTGCAAAACTCTGTAATCAAGGTTTCCCCTACGACCTCGTCAAACGCTGCTACGAAAAATACGTCGAAGAAAACTTTTAGGTAAATCGACCAATTCGGAAGAGATGTTTCGACTACGCTCAACATGACGAGCAAAAAAGTACGTCATCCCGAGCAACGTCGAGGGATCCCCTAACCAAGCGTAATTGCTTATATGAGATTTCATTGAGGGAGAGATGTTTCGACTACGAGGGCTCGTCACGACTTTCGCTTTTATTCGTTGATAAAGCATTGTCAACTTCACTTATGCTCGGTCGTTCCTCTTTCTCGAAAACCTTTATGGTTTTCTCGAAGGCTCACTGCGTTCGCGTTTGGGTACAAGTACGTCATATTGAGTCGCGACTTGTCGCGTGTCGAAATATCCCCTAACAAGGGGTACGAAAACAAATAAAACATTCCCTAACAAGGGGTACAAACCCCAAAAAGTAACTCTTTCAATTGAGTCTCAACCATATAAATCAAAAAGGAGTAAACTATGTTAAACGCATTCAAATTAGGTAATTTCGAAGACGAAGGCGTGGGAACGGGCGTGACCGTCATCCTATCGCGGCTCGGCGCGACCGCCGGCGTAAGCGTTAGAGGCAGAGCCCCCGCGACGAGAGAAACCGACCTTCTTAAAAGCGAATGTTCGGTTGACAAAATAAACGCCGTAGTGTTGTCGGGCGGTAGCGCGTTCGGTCTTGAAGCCGCCTCGGGCGTGGTTCAATATTTCCATAAAAAAGGTCTCGGTTTCAACGCCGGCGCTTATAGAGTCCCTATCGTGTGCGGCGCTTCGTTGTACGACCTCGAATATAAGACTTTCGGGTATCCCAATATGGATATGGGGCTTTTGGCTTGCGAATACGCTCACGGCATTTCCGAAATGAACGGAAGTATAGGCGCGGGCGCGGGCGCAACCGTGGGTAAATTGTTCGGTATGAAGTGCGCTTCTAAATCCGGGCTTGCGGTCAGGTGCATAAAAATAGGCGCGCTCGAAATGGCGGCGGTAGTCGCGGTGAACGCGTTCGGCAACGTCTATGATCCCAAAACCAACGCGTTTTTGAAAGGCGCGATGAAAAACGGCTCGCCGGTGGATATCGAAAAACTTCTCATAAACGGCGTAGAGGCGAACGTCGATCCGTTTTCGGGGAATACGACGATAGGTTGTATAGTCACCAACGCCAAACTCTCTAAAAGCGAATGCAATAAACTCGCGGATTCCACCCACGACGCGTATTCGCGTTGTATTCGTCCCGTCCATACCGACGTAGACGGGGACGCGATTTTCGTCATGGCTTCGGGGGAAGCCGACTGCAATTTTTTAGGTCTGCAAACCCTCGCCGTCGACCTTATGACGCAAGCGATAATCGCCGCCGTGAACGAGTAAATAAAATGATATCTCACTGCACTCGTATTATATCTTGCAACGTGAGATTTTTCTCGTCATGCCCAC
Source organism: Clostridia bacterium (assembly GCA_017444385.1). GTDB lineage: Bacteria > Bacillota > Clostridia > Christensenellales > CAG-1252 > RUG14300. Next base: position 26,998 of record JAFSWQ010000015.1, read on the forward strand.
TGTCGAAACATCTCATCCGAATAAAATAAATATTAAATTACCTCTTGATAGGGGATCCTTCGACGACGGCAATAAATTGCCTGCTCAGGATGACGGTACTTGTGCTTCCTCGTTTGCCGTAACGTTTTTCTCGTCATGTTGAGCGTAGTCGAAACATCTCTTCCGATTGAAAAACCATATATAAGTAATTACGCTTGGTTAGGGGATCCCTCGACTCGTCATAGGCTTCGCTTTTACTCACCATCTACGATGGTTTCGTTGTTGCTTGCCTATTCCTCTTTCTCGCAAACGTTAAGCGTTTGCTCGAGCCCCCCCTGTCGAAACGTCTCTTCCACTGATTACTCGCGCGCGGGCATAAATAATAAAATTTGCTATTGACATTTGTTTTTAATTGCTTTATAATGTAATATATTACACTGTAATACGACGTCCGTATTACGTTTTGGAGGATAATATGGAAGGTAAACCCGGAATTTTAGTGGTTTTAGTCATTCTCAACGTGTTGCTTATCGTAGCCGCCGCCGCTTTCGGCGTGTTGTTCGCTATCAAACAAACCATTGTATTTGCGGACTATAATCTCAACTTGTATTTCGCTATCGGTTGCTTCGGTTTCTTTATCATTTCCGCGGCGTGCACCATCGCGGCTCGCAACGCCCGTATAACCGCCGATAACACCTACGATATATTGCGTCATCTCGAATTGCTCGTTAAGAAAGAAGGAATAAGCTTATCCGATCTCGCTTTGAGAGATCAAAAGACCGCCGCCAAGATCGCGAAGAAACTTGAAGCCGATAAGCTCAAAGCCGAAAAAGCGGAAGCGCAAAAGGAAGCCGCCGAGGCTAAAGAAAGAGCGGCTCAAGAAGAGGCTAAACGCGCCGAAGAAGAAAGAGTCGCCGCCGAAGCCGCCGCTGCCGCCGCTGCCGCAGCCGCAGCCGCCGCAGAAAGCGAACCCGTAGCCGAGGCTTCTGCCGAGGAAACGCCCGCCGCACCTTCGGTTCAAGAAGAGGCTGAACCCATAGAAGAGGACGTTTCGCAAGACGTGAATTGCGGTATAGATTACGCCGACTGGAAAGCGGCGTTAGACGGCAAAATCACCTGCGGCGAATGTTCTTCCCCCGTTAAAGTCGGGCAAACCAAGACCAAAGTCGTAGTATTGCTTTGCTCGGGCGTTAAAGAAGGCAACGGCTGTTCTCAAAGCAAACCTATTCCCGTTAAGACCTTAGCCGATCAATTCTTGGATTGGTTCGACGCGTTCTTCGGCGAAAAGCCCGCTTACTTCTCGCTTACCGATTTTAACGACAAGGTCGATTCGGTTTCCATCAAGGATAAGATCTGCACCTTCACCGCGAAGGTTTCCGACTAATCCGAATTTCAAAACTATCGCGAATAATCGAAACTAACCCGAATAATCGAAACTAAACCGAATATTCACACTTAATTCCATTTACGATAAAACAATACGACCGCCAATCGGCGGTCGTTTTTGTGTTTAGAGTGATAATCAATTTTTAAATATTTTGTCGAGCAATTTTTCTGCGACCAAGCAGGTTTCTTCGAATTCTATTTCGGAAGCATAGTCGAAGTTCTTTTTATAATTATTCCATTGTTTCTTCATTACCTCGCTATTTCTTACCGTGTTTAGAATGTTTTTATAGTCGGGTATAATTTGCTCGGAACCTCTTTTCTTAATCGTTGAATTTAATGCGGTTTTGAGTTCTACGTAGTTTATTTCTTCACTCTTTATTTTGCCGAGAATATATACGTCGTAGTAGTCTCTCGGTCTTGTGTTTTGGTCGCCTCTTGCCACGATCGTTTCAAGTTTTTCCGCTAAAATCGTGGATAGATTGTACGCTAATACGTCGATAGTTCTATCTTCCATCATTAATTTGTACTTGTATTCTATCTCTTTAGGCGTTATTTTGTCGCCTGTGGTTACGTCAAGTTTCAAAGGAACCGATATAGGCGGATAATTTGCCGAAAGGCTTACTCTGTACCCGCCGTACTCGTCGTCTTCCCGTATTTCCCCGACGCCTTTAACGACGAAGTCGATATCATCGTCAATTTTAACGCTGACGATATCCTCTATCATTCGTCGTATCGAATCTTCGCTTAAGGGATATCCTTTTACCGTTACGTCCATATCCATAGTTGCTCTTGAACTTAATCCAACTATCGAGGATATAAGAAGACCGCCTTTTAAGATATAGTTGTCTTTATATTTTGAAAGGGAAACTCTTTCCAAAAATCTTTCCAGCATATAGTTTTGTAAAACCAGTTGCGCGGATATCTTCTTTTCTTCGGATATCTTTTTTACTATTGATTTTAATTGCATTGCGTTTTTCATAGAAGTACCTCGAGGTAAGTTCGTAATTTCTTTTCTATTTTTAATATTTTAGCGTATTCGGATAGCAGAGGTATGTTTTTGTCTTTTCTTTTTACGTATCGTTTGAACGCGGTGGAAACGAGCTGTATATCCGTTTTGCTTTTTGTTTTCAATATATCGCAGAGCGTCCTCTCGGCGTTGTAGGCTGATACGAGGTTACCGCTTGGGGTCGCTATTTTGATCACGCCGAGTCCGTAATTCTCTTTTGTAGAAGAAGAGCATAACACGCCGGATTTCTTTGCCCCGTCGAGATTGTATGAGTAAGGGAAAGCCATATTGTATTTGTTTGGCGTTCTGTCCGTTAAGTCGTTGAGAAACAGCGCGGTTTCAAGGCAAAAGACCCCTTTTTTGAATCGTGATTGTAGGTTTACGAATTCGTCGTCCATCGTACCGGTTAAGACGTAGACGCCTCTTGCGGCGCGTTCTAATTTGCCGATATCCGTTAGATATTTGAGAAGTCCGCGAGAAAGCCCCGCTTCGGTTATTATCGAAGAGGTTATAATTCCGTTATTCTTTTTAGCAATATTCAGTATTTCGTCGGACTTGTTCATACTCTCACCTATTTATTGACATATACGCTTGTAATTATAGATTAAATTAGCATAAATGTCAAGTTTAATGAAAAAGATTTTTAATTAATATTGGATAATATTAGTAATATAAGGGAAGTATTCTAAATATAGCCGTTTGATTTTTATAGGTAAATTGTCTACCATTTTTTTAATTTTTCGGTAGACAAAATTATATATTTTTTCCAAAATCTATTGACAAATGAGTAGATATTTTATATACTTATTTCGGATAGGATGTAAAACTATGTTGAGCGATAAGTTGAAGATAAGAATATCCCCCTTCGTCGGTCGGGTGATCGAGAACGACGCGCAGGCTTTCGGGTTCGTCAAAGCGGACGATACTTCCAATAAAAACGCCTTGCTCAATAAGCTCATTCCTCAAATGCTGCGTTTGCGGCTTGCTAAAAAGGAAGAGGCGGGCAAGTTGTTAGGCGAGTACGTCCCTACCGAGAACTTTTCGCGCGTGTTTTACGTTTTGGGCAACGTCAAGGACGAGGACGAAGATCTTTCCGTCCTCACCGACGAGGTCTGGATACGCCCCTCGAAAGAGACTATGGTCGACTTTGACGAGATCGGCGAGGAACTCGGCGCGCTTTCTTCGGACGTGACTTCTTTCGTGAGAAGTTTGCTCAACGAGTATTCGCAAATGCCGCAATACAAACGCCAAAGCGTTGTTTTCAGGGAAGAGAAGGAGCGCATTCGTTCGGCGGTGGAAAGCGGCTCGCTGTTGAGCTTCCGCTACGACGGCGAATATTCCAAGGTTTTCGCCTATAATTATATGTACGCCTATCTTCTTGACCAAAACAACTATTTGATAGGTTACGACGTTAACCGCGGGCTTATCCGTTCTTACGCGCTTTGTAAGATAGACGAGCCTCGCGTATTTCAAAAAAAATACGAACCGACTTCCCGTTTGCTCGACGAACTCGCGAAGTTTCAGGACTCTTACGAGTACGGCGAGGACAAGGCGGTTTCATTCAAGGAGGTACAATGAGAAAGAAACAGGGAAAATTCGTTTCCACGCCTACCCCCGAGGCGTTAAAAACCCAAAAGCAAGTCATCGTCGACTACTACGTTCAAAAGCGTAAAAAGAAGACGGAAGAGAAGAAGTGAAAATTTTTACCCTTTTCACGGTTGACTGAATCCCGCCGATCTTAGATAATAGAGCGAGCGGCAAAAGCGTTTCAAACGCCTTAACTAAAAAAATAACACTATACGGAGAAATATATTTTGAGCGATTACGAAGTATTGAAAGAACAAAAAATTGACGTTTTGGAAGGACTCGAAGGTATTCGTATGCGTCCTTCTATGTACGTCGGCGACGTGGAGTCGGGCGGACTTCACCACTTGGCGAGAGAGATCATCGACAACAGCGTCGACGAAATTGCGAACGACTACGGCGATATATGCAAAGTCATTCTTTGGGAAGACGGCAGTTTGTCGGTAGAGGACAACGGCAGAGGCATACCCGTGGAAATCCACCCCAAATTAGGCGTTTCCTCTTTGGAAATAGTCTTTACCAAGATGCACGCCGGCGGTAAATTCCATAACGATAACTACAAGTTTTCGGGCGGTTTGCATGGCTTGGGCGCTTCGGCGGTCAACGCGCTCTCGAAGTGGCTTGAAGTCTACGTTTGGAAAAACGGCGTCGAATACTATCAAAAATTCCGTTCCTACACCGACAAATCGGGCGCCGTTCACAGCGGTATTCCCATCGCGCCTTGCGCGCCTACCGGCAAGAAGTACCCTAAGGAAAAGCACGGCACTTTAATTAGATTTTTGCCGGATCCAAGCGTTATGACGGTGACCGAATTCGACTTCGATAACCTTGCTAACTTCCTTCAACAAAAGGCGTTTTTGAATAAAAATGCAACCTTCTCGTTAGAGGACAAGCGTCACAAAGATGACGACGAAGCCCCATCTTACGTGGAATATTGCTACAAGGACGGCATAATCGACCTTATGAAATTCGTCAACGAAGGCGAAAAACTCATAATGGACGATATAATCCATATCGAAACCAAAGAAGAGAAGCGCGAACTCGAAATCGCCATTCAATACACAGACACCGACGAAGAGAGATTTTTCTCTTACGTCAACAATATTCCCACCACGGACGGCGATCACTGCTCGGGTTTCAAGGCGGCGTTTACCTCGGTTTTGAACGACTTGGCGAGAAAGACCAAGCAGTTGAAGGACAACGAAGAAAACCTTTCGGGCGAGGACTATCGCGTGGGTATGAACGTCGTTCTTACCGTTAAAATGCAGGACTTGGAATTCACCAGCCAAATCAAGCAAAAGGTGGTAAATCGCGACCTCAACACCTACGTCCAAACCGCCACCAAAGCGGGGCTTGAAGAGTATTTCGGTAGGAATAAATACAACGCTAAAATCGCGGACGCCATCATCGCGAGGGCGAAAGAAGTCCGCCTTGCCCGCTTGACTTACAAGAAGTCGAGAGAGGTCAACCGCAAAGGCGCAGGCGCGGCTTTGCTTGCCAAACTCGCACCTTGTCGCGGTAAAAAAGCCGAACTCAACGAGATATTCATAGTCGAGGGCGATTCGGCAGGCGGCACCGCAAAACAATGCCGCGATAGCAATATCCAAGCGGTTTTGCCTTTAAGAGGTAAGGTCATTAACGCGGAAAAATCCAGCGAACATAAGCTTCTCGACAACGAAGAGATCCGCACGATGATAGCGGCTTTCGGCACGGGTTACGGCAGGGATTTCAATATCGCCAACCTCAAATACGACAAGATAGTTATTCTCGCGGACGCAGACCAAGACGGCGGACACATACGGTCGCTGCTCATAACCTTCTTCTATAAATATATGCGTCCTTTGCTCACCGAAGGGCACGTGTATATAGGTATGCCCCCTCTTTACCGCCTTGCCAATAAGTCGAAAGTAGCGTACGTTTATTCGGATAAAGAACTCGAAGACGCCATAAAAGAGATGGGCAGAGTCACCGAAAAACAGCGTTACAAAGGTCTTGGCGAAATGAACAAAGAGCAATTATGGGCTACCACGATGAACCCGGCGACGCGTTCACTGACGAGAGTAGTTATCGACGACGAAATGAGCGCGAAAAAGATGATAAATACGTTCATGGGCGAAGACGCCGACGTGCGTAAAGAGTACATCAGCCGCCACGCGGACTTTAACAAGGTAGACACCTTCGAGAGAAAAGAGGACTAAACTATGGACGAAAACACCGTAAGCACTCATAAAATTATAGATAAGAATTTAGAATCGGTCATGCACGAAGCCATGATGCCGTACGCCGAGTACGTCATTATGGACAGAGCTATACCTCGTTTGGAAGACGGCTTGAAACCCGTTCAAAGAAGGGTTTTGTACGCAATGTACGAACTCGGGAACACCCCCGACAAGCCTTATAAGAAATGCGCGAGAATAGTAGGCGAATGCTTGGGTAAATTCCACCCCCACGGCGACACCTCGGTTTACGACGCTTTGGCGCGTCTTGCTCAAGACTTCAATATGGGCGAGATATTGGTGGACGGTCAGGGCAACTTCGGTTCGGCGGACGGCGATAAACCCGCCGCAATGCGTTATACCGAAGCGCGTCTTGCGCCTCTTGCTCTTGAAATGCTTCGCGACCTCGACAAAAACACCGTTCCGTTCTCCGCCAACTTCGACAACACCCAAAAGGAACCCGCGCTTTTGCCGGGTAGATTCCCCAATCTCTTGGTAAACGGCGCGAGCGGCATCGCGATAGGTCTTGCGACGAGCATACCCACCCACAACCTCGGCGAAGTCATCGACGGCACCATCGCGTATATCGAAAGCCTTATCAAGAAAAAACCCCTTTCGTTAGACGAAATTATGCAGTATATCCCCGCGCCCGACTTCTCGACGGGCGGCGAAATAATCCCCCTTCAAATAAGGCAAGCCTACGAAACGGGCAAAGGAAAAATACTCATTCGCGCTAAATTCAAGATAGAAAGAGAGGGCGAAAAACGCAATATCGTGTTCACCGAATTCCCCTATCAAACCAACAAACAGGATATCGTCAAGAAGATACTCGAAGACAAGGAGAAGGGCAAAGAGGCGTTCGATCCCATCAGCGACGTTGTTGACGAATCGGATAGAGAAGGTATCCGCGTCGTCGTGAAACTCGTCAAAAACGCCAACATAGGCGCGGTATTGAGAGCGTTGTACAAGTACAGCGACCTTGCCAAGAGTTTCAGCTTCAATATGGTGGCGATTGCGGGCGGCAAACCCAAACTTTTGAGCCTCATATCCATTCTCGACCATTACGCGAAGTACCAACGCGACCTCATCAAAAAGCGTTCGGAATTCGACCTTTCGAAGGCGAAAGAAAGAGCGGAAATACTCGGCGGATTACTTATCGCCATCAACAATATCGACGAAGTTATAAAGATAATCAAGAAAGCGCGCACCACTTCGGACGCGAAGTCCACGTTGAGAGTGAGATTTTCTCTATCCGAAAAGCAAGCCAACGCCATTCTTGAAATGCAATTAAGACGTTTGACTTCGCTCGAAATAGACGACCTCAAAAACGAGATCGCCGCTTTGACCAAGCTCATCGCCGACTTAACTGCTATCGTAGGCAGCGAAACGCGTCAATACAGAGTGGTAATAGACGAACTCAAAGAAATACGGCGTAAATACGGATCACCTCGCCGATCTTTCATATCCTCCAATGAAGACGAGGTGATCGACGCCGCCGTGAACGCGATATCCACCACTTCTCAAGGTTACTTGCTCACCCGCGCCAACGGTACCGTCGTGTTCGTCAAAAACAGCAGTTTCGGTACGTCGAATAGGGAAGCGTCGGCATTCGACTCCGCTTCGGCAGTAGTGGACGTTCAACCCTGTAAAAACGACACCGTCCTTTACGCGTTCACCGATAAAGGCAATTACGTTCGCGTCTATACCGACAGCATAGGTTGTTCGCGTATGCGTGATAAAGGATTCTCGGCTCGCGCTCTCTCGCCTCAAGCGAAAGCCGACGAGAAGATAGTCAAGGCGTTCACCGTAGTTGAAGGCGAAGAAGATAGTATCACCATCGCTCACTTCACCTCGAGCGGCAACGTAAGATACTGCAAACTTTCCGAATACGTGGACGAGAAGATCGAATACGCCCCCGCGGTCAAGTTGAAGAACGGCGAAGAAAGGGTGATTGCGGTCGAGATAGTGACCTCGGACAAGATAGTTATGATATCCAAGAAAGGCTACGGCGTCAAAGTGGACGGCAGCGACGTTATGGTCAAGGGCAAACTAACGTTAGGTTCGAGCGTTATGAAGGTCGGGGACGACGATCAAGCGATATTCGCGGCGTTTATGAAGGACGACGAGGAATTGATATTGGTCGGCTCTTCCGGTCACGGCAAGCGTATGACGGTTTCTAATATCCCCGAACTCAACAAGAATTGCCGCGGAAGTACGGTACTCGCGGGGCTTATCTACGCGGCGAAATGCGTTCGCGACGACTCGCTTATCATAAACAACGCGGATAAGGGCTTGCGTTTCGTAGCCCTCAAAGACGTTATCCTCGAAGATATCTACGATAAAGGCGACTATTTATTAGACGAACTCGGCTACAAGATAGACTCGGTAACCATTCACAAGATAAGTTAAAAAGAGTACGTCATCGTGAGCAACGTCGAGGGATCCCATAACGCGCGAAGATAATTCGCTCCGCTCAAATGATAACTCACCCCGCCATTCACCGAATTGCTTTGCAATTCCTGCATTTCCATTAAGGAAACGCGTATTCTTCGAATACGGTGAATGGCGGTTTTGTTGTATATAGCGGTTAGTAAATAATAATATTTTTTTGTTAAGATATAACGAAAATATTGACACTTTTATAAAAAAATGTCTATAATATAATCGAATAGACGTATAGTTTATTTAACGAACAAGATTAAACGGGAGGTGAATAATATGGCTACCATATCCATTGAAGAAAAGGTCGTTGTTATAGAAGATCCTGAAAAGGCTGTTGAGATACAAGACGCGCTCGATGGTAATTCTTCGTCTTTCGTTGACGTAAAGCCTGTCGTTGAAAATACAAATACAAAGGAAATTATACGGAAATGGTTTTCCCATTAAAGGAAATAATATTCACTGACGACGGGGCAATATCCGAGGAACGAATTGAGTTTTTAGATAAGATTTTTTCTTCTTTTAAGTGTTCAAGAGTAAATAAAGACGTAGAGTACTTTTTGAAAGAAAAAGCAATTGAATTTGAGAAAAGCAAGGAAGCGGCGACCTTTCTTGTTTTTGATGACGAAGAATTCAAAAAAGGCAATTTGAAGTTAACCGCTTTCTTTTCATTGGCGTTGAAGGTGTTTAGTTTTACTAAAGACGCAGACGAAGCGAATAAAGGAATTATGGGCGTTAATCGTAACACTGTTCCAGCCTATCTTATCGGGCAATTGGCAAGAAGCGAAGACTCTCAAAACGGCTTTGGAAAAACCGTTTTAAGACAAGCGATATCATATATTAAAAGCGCCCAGTATTTCGTAGGCGGTAAACTTGTGTATCTTGATTGCAGGGACGATTTGGTTAAGTATTACGAGAAGCAGGGTTTTAAGTTTATACAAAAACGTAAAAAAGCCGATGAAAACGGGGATAGATTAAATCAAATGTACATAATAATTTGAAGTTTCACCAATCACCTCTATCAAACAATAACGAACAAAATAAGTCAAATAGTCCTCTTAACGGCGGTATATAATACATTCGTTAGGAGGATTTTTTATGGCAAAATTCAAGAAAACCCTCGTGGGTTTCAGTAGAAAACAAGTTACCGAGTATATAACCGCCCAAGAATTGAAGTCGCAAGGCGAAAAAGACACCCTTAAAAAGCGTATCAAAATACTCGAAGAGGAAATCAAGGATTTGACCGCTAAAATCAACGAGAGCAAAGCGAAAGAGAAGAGCGTCATCGACGGGCTTATTAGGGTGGAAAAGCTCGAACAGGAATGTAAAGAGAAAGCCGAAAAGCGATCGGCGCTCGAAATAGAGAGGCTTGAACTCTTCAAAAAGAATTGGACGGAATACGCGGTAAAAACCTGCCGAAACGACTATCGAGAGGTTTTGAACGCGCTCGACGGCTACCTCGCGGATTACACGGCGAACGTGAAAAAGCAATTCAGGGAAGGCTTGAACCTTACGCCCGCGCCCGACGTAGTAGACGAAGACGCCCTTCGCCTCGCCTCGCTATGCCGCAAACTCGGAATACTCGACGAATAGCGAATTTATGAAATGAATTGCGATTATATCGCGTGAATTGCACTTCGTGCATGAATTGACCTTTCGGTCGTGAATTGCAATTATTCTAATTGCATTGCGGATGAGCCTTAGGCGAAAAGATTAAATCGTCATGTTGAGCGAAGTCGAAACATCTCAACCGAATTATTAAAAATAAGAGCGTACAAGTGGTTTGCTTGTATCGCGTAGCGATCTAATAAACTTAACGTCCTATGGAGACGGTCGTACCGTCCTACGAATAGTAGTATTGCGAGCGACCGTCTCTTTGCGCCCTTCCGCCAAAGGCGGGAGCAAAGGGAGAGGGGACGTTCCCAAAGGGCGACCATAGGGAGGACGACGGAAGGGAGAGGGTTTTAAGAAAATTTGCCGAAAAAATAAAACAAATATTGAGTTAATAGTAATTGAATAGAAACGACCAAAAGTTAATAACTTTTTGATATGATATGTCGTAATCAACGATTTATTTAGATATTGGATATACCAAGTACTATTATAAAACCCCCGACCTTCCGTCGAGCTAAAGCTCTTTGGGAACGTCCCCTCCCCCTTTGCCCGCTTGAATCCCAGATTCTTCGCTAAAGGGTGCAAACTTTTGGAATTCGCTACGCTCGAATGATAACTCGTGTTGCAAGAATGATAATTCGCTTTATATATATTTTGTTTTAATAGTTATATAATATTCTAATTTAACCTCTTCGAAAATTTTTTTAATTTTAATAGGACAACCTGTCCTTCTAACTTGACATTCGGCTCTAAATGGGGTAGAATAGTATCGAAAACGGCGAAAAGCCATTTATTTTTTAGACTTTTAACGGGACAGCGTGTCCTAAATAGAAAAGGAGAGAAATGGAAGAGATATTGACCGACAAGACGACGTTTGACGAAACTACCATTTTCCAAGCGATTCGAGAGACCGAAAAAACTATCGAAAAACTCAACGACGGAGAAGTGGTCGAAATTAAAGAAGACTTTGACGATTATTTGAAAGGGTTGAAAAAGCAAGCCGTCAAACTCGACGTTTGCCCCGCGTGCGGCGGCGAACTCAAATGGAACTACAAACTGAATCTCAAACGCGACGGACTTATAGGTTACGTCAAGTGCGAAAAATGCGATTATACGGAGGTGTGCTGATGAGCGATATCGTTGAAGAAAGGGTTTGTCCCGTATGCCGAAAAAAATTTTACTTGCGTTGCGATCCGCCCGTTTACGGCTGGCGAATAAACGACGAACTCTATTGCGGTTATACTTGTATGCGCAAGGTAGAGAAACTTCTTAACGTGCCCGAAGACAACGGGTTAAGGGTCATATCCGCAGACGTTTCGGCGATATGGAAGGATATGAGAACCCTTCGTTCGTACTCTCGCAAATACGACCATTTACGCCGTATGAAGTACAGCGACCGCCTTACCGAAAACGCCAAGCAAGACCTCGTAATTCTCATCGCCGACTGCGCCAAAAGGATAGAGCGTATCAAGATAAAGTACGCCTACGGCATAGGCAAATTGAGCAAAGAGAACTACCAACTCATTTACGGATTCGCCATTTGCGGCTGGGATAAAGACAGGCTCGTTGTCGAGAGCGGATTGTCCTACGAAACCTTGTGCGATCGTTTTGAAGAGATATTCCGCTCTTTGAAGAGATACGAGAATTCGGGGATTTACCGTAGGAGATGGATCTGTGGATAAAAAGCAAGAGGCGCTCGACGAAGCGCTCGCTTGGCTGACCGTAAGACTTAAACGGGCTACGTACGCGGAAGGGGAAATATACGCGCTCATCACCAAGCCCGAAATGACCGAAGGGGATAAAAAGAGATACGATCTGCTCACCGCGGACGTCAAGAGCATCAATATCAAGGACGTTACGGGGGTAATCGACGCGTTATCCGAAGAGGAGGGAGAAGACGTCGGATTTGAAGAATTCGAGTGACGCGCTCATATTCGATCTTATCGAAAGGCGCAAGCGGCTCTATCTTGCCACGCCCGAAAAGGACGGCAGATTCGTTATTTACGCCGCAAAGAAAATATTACAAGATAAAAGCTCGGTGCGCGAAGTGCGCCGCGCGCCCTATCTGCTTATCGAGGCGCTGTTTACCATAGTAGACAAAAACAAAAAGAGCGTGCCTTTTTTCCTTAACGAAGTTCAACGTCGATTTTTGAGAGTCTTCGAGGAAAAGGGCACCTCTCGCCCGTATTTTATTTTGAAGGGTAGGCAGCAGGGTTTTACCACTCTCATAACCGCAATGCAGTTGTGTTACGCGATAACCAAGCGCAATTTCAGCGGTTTTACCATGGCGGACTGTACCGACAACGTAAACGCCATTTTTAACGACAAAGCGAAAACCGTCTATTATCGGCTGCCAAAAATAATGCGCCCGCACGAAAAGTACAATTCCAAAAGGGAATTATATTTCGATAAACTCAATTCGACTTGGCGTATAGCGTGCGCGGGCGACCAAGCCGGGCGAAGCCGCACTCTCGAATTCGCGCATTTCAGCGAAGCGGCGTTTTTCGACTGTTCGATATCCGAACTTCAAAAAAGCATAGGCGAGGCGCTCGTTAAGAACGCCGTAGTGATATACGAAACTACCGCCAACGGATTCAACCAAGCCAAAGACCTTTGGGACGGGGGAAGCTGCGAAAACCTCTTTTTCGAGTGGTGGCTTACCGACGAATACCGCTCGGATAACCTATCTATCCTTGAAAACGTCCGCGACGCTTGGCTTGAAAGCCGCCTCGAATACCTTAAAAAAATAGGGCTTGACGATAACCAACGCGCCTGGTACGCCGAGAAATACGCGGGTTATCTCGATAAAGACGCGATAAAACAAGAGTATCCCTGCTCGCCTGAAGAGGCGTTCGTAGCCTCGGGGGATCAATTTTTCGATAAAGACAAAATCATAGATAGAATAAATCAAATAAAAGGGAAACCGCCCGAAAGTACGGGTGAGTTCTCTTACGTCGCGCACGTCGCGGAAACCGTCACGCTAACCGAAAAGCGTTGGACGGAATCTTCTTCGGGCGCGATCAAAATAATTATACCGCCCGAGGAAAACGAGCGCTACGTTCTGGGCGCGGACACTGCGGGCGAAGGGGGTGATTACTATACCGGTGTTGTAGAAAGAGTATCTGATTTTAAGACGGTGGCGGTCTTAAGAGTACGACGAATAGACGACGATTTATACGCTCGACAGCTGTATTGTTTAGGGGAGACGTATAACTTCGCGCTTATCGCCGTGGAAGTGAATTTTTCGACCGCGCCCATTCGTGAACTTATCAAAATGGAATATCCCGAGCTATACCGACGAAACGACGAAAGCGGCGTGTCCTCGTTTGGATTCAGAACGACGTCGATAACAAGACCGCTCGTATTATCCTATTTCAAGGCGGCGTTTAGAGAGGATCCGAAGATGGAAACAAATTACGAAACCTTGCTCGAAATGCTGTCCTTCGTGAGGGGTAAGAGCGGTAAGGCGGAAGCCGAGATAGGCAAACACGACGATCTTGTGATGGCTAAAAGCATAGCGCACTACGTCGCGTTGACTACGGCGGATAGGGGGATAAAACGAGAGAAAGGATTTTTGGAAGGCAACTTCCTTTTATCCGAGAAAAAAGACCATTATTCGGAATGGTAAAAGAGGGAAAAATATTGGAAAACGTAAACGAAATTACTAAATCGCCAAGCGTTGAGAACGCCGAAAATTCTCAAACCATTATCGAAAACGACGGGGGAATAGACGGCGTAAACAAAGGCGAGAAGACGGTAAACGACGCTATCGAAAACGTCGAGAGCGAGAGTGATAATAGCCTCGAAAGTGGGGGGAATACCGCTAAAAACGCTACCGACGAGATAGAAAACTCAAACGTCGATTCAGTAGCCGAAACCGCCGATAGCGACGAAGAAAGCGAAGAGCCGCTCGATGAAAGCGGGGAAGAAACGCGTAAGTGGTTCGCCGCCGACCGTGAAAAATTCCTTGAAAGTTACCCGGACGTAGACCTAATGAAACTACTCGAAGACGAAAAATTCGTGAGGTTCGTAGGCAATAGAGCGGGCGTAGAGCCGCTCAAAGATATCTACGCGGATTACGAGGAATTGAAAGGGGAACTTCTCGCGTTAGCGCGCGAGCAAGCCAAAGCCGAGTACGAAAAACGCCTCGCGAAAAGAGGGGCGTCGCCCGGCAGCCTCACCGAGTTGAAAACGCAAACGGACGGCGAGTATTACACCATCGACGAAATCAAAAAAATGTCCGCCGATTACATCGACGAACACTGGGACAAAGTACAACGCTCTATCCAAAGAGCAAAAAAGTAAAGAGAAAAGCCTAAACGAGTATTGTTTATAGACGAGTAGTGAGAAACTAAAAGTACGTCATCCCGAGCCTGTCGAGGGATCCCTTAACGCGAAGCAGAAGCAACAAGGAAGAGATGTTTCGACGACGGCAATAAATTGCCTGCTCAACATGACGAATAAAAAACCTCGCGAAGCGAGGCTCGAGCAAACGCAAAACGTTTGCGAGAAAGAGGAATAGGCAAGCAACAACGAAACCATCGTAGATGGTGAGTAAAAGCGCAGCCTATGACGAGTCGAGGGATCCCCTAACGCGAAGCAGAAGCAACAAGGAAGAGATGTTTCGACTACGCTCAACATGACGAGAAAAATTAATCGCGAAAACTGCAAACATACTCAAAAGGCACAAACATTCAAATTTTTTTTAGGGGGAAATATGTCTTATTCTAATTTTATACCGCAAGTTTGGGAAACCGGAATAAACAGAGATTTGGAAAGAAAATGCGTCTTCGCGGAAGACTGCTATCGCAAATACGAAGGCGCGGTCAAGCGTCAAGGCGAAAGCGTAACTATCACGGGTATCGGCAGACCTACCATCTATTCGATGGATAAAGCCGACCGTAACGGCGAGATAAACGCCGCCGAAAAGGTGGAAAGCACGTCCGTTCTTATGCCTATAAATCAAATCGCGTACTTCAATTACGAAGTGGGCGACGTGGACGAAGCGCAAGCGCAAAACGGCGTAATGCAGGCGTTGCACGAGGAAACCACCGAAGGGCTTGCCAACAAAATCGACGCTTACATAGCGGGTTTGGCAAAGTCCGCCGAAGCGAAGGTTCTGGGCACCGTTAAGTGCGTTACCGGCGTCGCTTCCACCAACGAAAAGAACGTCTTGGATATCCTCGACGAAATACAAGAGAACTTGCTTCTCAACGACGTAGCGGATAGTACCGAGATCGTCGTGACCGTAGATCCCAAGTTCTTCACGCGTTTCCGCAAGGAATACCGCGTCGCCGATACCGACAACTCGCAAATTTTGAAGAACGGCAGAGTTTGCTACTACAACGGTATGCAAATCAAGGTCAGCAACAACGTTGCGGCGGGTACCGCGACGATAGGGGGTTCGAGCGCGAACGTGCGCTATATTATGGCGAGAACCAAGAGGGCTATCGCATACGTCAAACCTTTGACTCACACCGAGGCGTACCGTCCCGAAAAGAAGTTCGCGGACGCGGTAAAAGGTTTCGTACTCTTCGACGCGAAGATCGTTCGCCCCAAAGAGTTGTTCGTATATAAATGTTCTTATTAAGGAGGTAGGATATGGCGTTTGCAAGTATAACCGTAAAGAAAGTAAGCAATGTAAATCAAGCGATGACGGCGGAAGATTATACTTCCCTTACCACCGCGCTCGCCTCTAACGGCGAAACTTCCGCGACTATCG
Source organism: Clostridia bacterium (assembly GCA_017444385.1). Lineage (GTDB taxonomy): Bacteria > Bacillota > Clostridia > Christensenellales > CAG-1252 > RUG14300. Next base: position 42,944 of record JAFSWQ010000015.1, read on the forward strand.
GCGGCTATTTCGAGATGGACGAAAGGGACGATAAATATCTTCTTTTGTTCTACAATAGCGACTCGAATTCGCAAAGTTTCACGATAAAAGCCTCTAACGCAATGCAAGGGGTAAACGATTATACCTCAACTTTGGCGGCGGGGAAATACACCGTATTGAATATTGAAAGCGGCAGGTTCAAATGGATATCCGCAAACGGCGGCTACGCCGACCAAGCGAAGACCATACCGCACAACGTATCCTCTTCGGGATTCACCGAAAAGGGCAAGGTGTTCGTCACCGCCACCGACGCGAAAGTAAAGATGGCAGTCATCTGCAAAGCGTAAGAATCGCGTTGCGATGAAAATAATTGCTATTCATCGCGTGAATTGGCTACGCCATGAATTGCACTTCGCGCGTGAATTGACCTTTCGGTCGTGAATTGCAATTATTCTAATTGCATTAGGGATTAGCCTACGGCGAAAAATATATTCGTCATGTTGAGCGAAGTCGAAACATCTCAACCGAATTATTAAAAATAAGAGCGTACAAGTGGTTTGCTTGTATCGCGTAGCGATAACTTAATATCCAATGGAGACGGTCGTACCGTCCTACGAATAGTAGTATTGCGAGCGACCGTCTCATTGCGCCCTTCCGCGATAATAATTGAGCGTAGCGAGTATCGAGCAAACGCTTAACGTTTGCGAGAAAAAGGAATAGTCAAGCAAAAAACGAAGTTCTTAAAGAAGAACAAGTAAAAGCGCAGACTATGACGCGCAAAGGGAGAGAGGACGCGCCCAAAAAGCCGAAGGATTGACGGCGTGGAGAGGGTTTTAAGAAAAAGTAATGTAATAGGGAAAATGGTGTTTTACGAAGAAATTAAAAGAAAAATCAAGTCAATATATTATTTAATCTACTTTGCGTAATCAAGGCTTTATTTGCAAAAAGAGGTAAAACCGAGTACTATTATAAAACCCCCAACCTTCCGTCGAGCCTTTGGCTCTTTGGGAACGTTCCGTCCCCCTTTGCCCGCTCGAATCCCAGATTCTTCGCTAAAGGGTGCAAACTTTCGGAATTCGCTACGCTCGTAGAGAAAATCATTATTAAGTATTGGGAAGAACACTATTTACAATTATTTTTTCAAGGGTGCATACTTTCGGAATTCGCTACGCTCAAAGAGAAAAAAACTAAAAGTGTTACCTCTATAAGCAAATATGATTCTTCGTTAAAGGGTGCAAACTTTTGGAATTTGCTACGCTCAAAGAGAAAAAAACTAAAAGTGTTACCTCTATAAGCAAATATGATTCTTCGCTAAAGGGTGCAAACTTTCGGAATTCGCTACGCTCAAAGAGAAAAGAGGATAGACAAAAGGATTTACTTATGTTATTAGCTACATTTCACTAATCGCTCATGAACTGCACTTTGTGCATTATGAATTAATTAAAACCATAGAACAAATATTATTTAATTAAAACACAAAACAAACGTTGATATTACACGTTTCAAAAAAGGGGAAAAATGAAAGTACAAGAATTAAAAGAGGATTGTTTGAAAGCGTTGGGCGTTACTTTTTACGAAGACGGATATTCGCAAATAGAGGCGAGGCGGTTCGAGGGGAAAATAGATAACGCCGTTTTGCGCGCCTACGACAGAATGGTAATGAAGGGCGTTATCGACGAAGAATTCACGCCCCTTCCCGACGAGGAAATCGAAAAGTTCTATTCCTACGACGTTCGCGATCTATTCGACGGCGACTTTACGCGGGTACTTTGTTACTACGACGACGTAACGCCCGAATATTTTTACTCGGGGAACGAGTTACGCTTGTACCGCGAAAGACACGACGAATTATACGCCGCGTTCATACCTCGATTAGATCTCAAAAAAGAGGATTTAGAGATACCCGACTCTCTCGCGAGGTTGATTCCATATTTCGTAAAGAGCGAACTATTGGAAGAGGAAGAGCCCTCTCGGGCGGCAATGGCTCGGAACCTGTTCGAAGAGAGCCTCGACGAATTCGTCGCCACGTACCATACTAACGTAAGGCAAAAATTAAAGTATCGTTATCAATAACGAGGTTTGATAATCAATGAGAATTAGAGAAGTTGGAACAAACGATTTGAACGTAATCAAATACGACGAGTTTTTGGGGGTGGACTACAGCGAAAGCGGGGATAAACGTCTTGCGAAGTACGCCCTCAATCTCGTCGACGAAAACGGCGTGAGAAAGCGCAAAGGCGCGAGGGAAACCCATCGCTTCGACGGCGCGGTAAAAGGTATATTCGAGATATCCCTATCGGGGTATTCGGGAACCCTCGTTTACGCGGGGACGACCTTTTACTTTGACGACGGTGGGGGCTACCGCGCTCTTAACGCGGATCATCAAGATCTAATTAACGCTACGACGAGCGTATTTTATCACGACGACAAAGTATTTATAATAGGCGCGGGGGCGTATCTCGTCCTCGGCGATTGGGGGAACGGATTAGAGATAAAACGCGTTGCGGACAGCCCCGAAGTCTACGTCCCCACCACAACGGTAGGCATAACCGCCACTACGGGCGGCTACTACAAAAAGGAAACCCTCGACGAGAATTCGCGGGGGATATATTTCGTAAAAGAGAGCGAAGGCTACTCGCGCGTCGTCCTCGACGGCTCGACCGACCTATGGGACGCGGATAGCGAATACTACTCGCTCGTAGCGGCTTCTTCCATTCCGTCCGCTAAACTCGAAGCGGCGAATCTACTCACGCCATACCGCAAAAACACCCTATTCGGCAGCGAAGAAAGTACGTCTTCCTACCGCCTCGACTCGAATAACCTCGATAACGACGGCAAAACGGTGGTCACGATAACCACGGTGGAGAGCGGCGAAAGGGTAGTACGCGCGCTTACCGAGCGTTCTACGGGGAACGTAGAGAGGGGTATCAACGCGGGGGACGACCTCAAAGGAAAGACATTGACTATCACCCCGTCGAATACCCCCGTCACGCGCACCGTCCTTCGCAACGGGAAGGGTTCGAGAGGAAAAACCGTGATAAAAGGTAAGGGGATAGACGTATTTTGGGCGGCTACCGGGACGAGCGCGAGAAGTTGGAATACCGCGTCGCTCATCGCGTCCTACCAAACCGCCTCGGGGCTTCAAAGCGACATCGTCGCTACGGCGACCCGCCCCAACACCTATTCGCCCTATACGGTGACCTATCTCGACAAGACGATAACCTTGTCTTCCGCCTACGACTACACGGTGGACTTCTACGAGGACGTAGCGGACGCGACCGAGAGAATAACGGCGTACCTACCTTCCGAAACCTTCGAGCTTATCGACGAAAACGACGTGGTTTTAGGCTCTATCGACCACGTTAAAGGGGTGGTAAACTTCACCGCGGCATTCCCTTCGCCCGACGGAAACGCGAATATCGAGGTGCTTTTCAAGTCGAGAAGCGACCTTAACGAATCCCTCGTTTCGGGTTGCTCGTTCGGTACGCTTTTCGGGGTGGACGGCAACGCGGACAGGCTGTTTTTGAGCGGCAATTCTACCCGCCCGAATTGGGACTTTTGCTCGGCTTCCAACGACTTCGGATATTTCCCCGAGGACGGTATATCGGTTTTAGGGGAATCCGAAGGGATAACGGGCTATTTACGCCTATCCGACAGCGCGTTGGCGATATTGAAAAAGGGCGGCAAAAGCGATTCCACCGTATTCGTTCGCCGTGGTGCGTGGTCGAGTAGTAGCGTAATAGTCGGCGGCGAGACCTACCGAATAAGAAAAGCCGAATTTTCGGTGGTGGGTTCTTACGTTGCGGAAGGCTCGGTTTCCCCGTTTTGCGTTAGTCACCTTAACGGCGAACCCATCTTTTTGAGCGAACGCGGGCTCTACGGAATAAGAACGAGCGAAAGTAAAGCCACCGAGCAAAGATTTACCTACGAGAGAGGCAAATACGTGGATCCTCTCATCGCCCCTCTCGACAAATCGAACGCCCTGTCAATCAGCTACGACGGCAAATTCTACCTCTTTATAGGCGGTAAAGTCATCGTAGGGGAAGAGAAGAGAATAAAAGGTCAAAACCTCTTTTGGCTATGGAACGACCTACCCGTTTCGGCGGTGGGCGTAGTCGGCGGAAAGATGCTTTTAGGGCGAGAGGACGGAAGGATAATGGAATTTTGGGAGGGCTACTACGACGTGATTTATAGGCGGATCTCGTCGGGCGAATTTTCCCTTTCAAACGGCGAAAAGGCGGTGGAAATCGCCGAAACCACCGATTTGATTTTAGGCTCTACGCTCGTCTTTAACGGCGACGTCTACACTAAAATATTTTCAAACTGTACGGTGGAAAACGGCAAGATAAAAGCGGACGTCACGAAGCTCGGCGCGCAAACCGTCTACGCCGCTAACGTCGGGGATTCGGGGCTTACCACTCAAACGCCCTACCTTATAACCGATATAGATCTCGACGAAGGAACCTTCCGCTTAAAAGGGGATAGCGTGATAAACCTCTCGTCGGGGGGATTCGATCTTTATATAAACCTAAGCGGCGTTGAACTCGAAGTTTACGATATAACCTTTACTTTGGATAACTTCGCTAACGACTTGATGAGCTTGTCTTTTCGCGGCGCGCCCGTAACCTTCGACGCCTATCTAAACGAGATGCCGTCAAACCTCACCGCCGACGTCATAACGAAGCGCGCGGTGGTTGCCGAGTGGAAGAGCCAAGAAACCGACCTCGGCGATTCGACCGTCCTCAAAGCGATAAAGGGGGTAAACGTAGACGTGGGGAAGGGTTCTACGGGCGAGATCGCCGTATTGGCGTTCGGCGGCGGGGACGGAAAAGCATTGCTTGAACCCCTCTCGAAAACGCGGATAACTTCCTCGAATTATCAACGATTGGGGTTTAGAGGGGCGCTAACCAAAAACTTCCGTTCGCGGCTTAATATACGCGACGTAAACTACTTCGCCTACGCGATAGTATCTTTAGACGGCGAACCGTTTGAACTCAAAAAAACGTCGTTCGAGTACGTCTACACGAGAAAAAACAGGGGGATGAATTGATGAAAAAAGTAAATAATAACACGGTTACGGCGATACTCAAAAAGACGCCTTACGCCCACTCGTCCGACCCCGCATTAGAGGGGTTGAGCGAAGAGCAGATAAAGGGGTTATTCTATCGCGCGATAACCGACGATAAAAACTCGGTGATAGCCGAGATAAATAGAATCGTCGTTGAGGGCAACGAGGAATTCGCGAAGTTGGACGCGTCTTTTAAGCGGGGCGTACTAACCTCTCTTCCTCACGACGAAGTGAAAACGCAAACTTTCGCGGAGTACGGCGGGCTCACCCTTTTTTACGCGCCCGTACCCTATTATACGCTTACCGAAATACCGACGCTCGCGAGCGAATTTTCGCTGGTAACTAACGGCAAATACCTCTTTTTACGCCTTACCGCGCCCGAAGGGGTAGTGCCCGATAACGAGTTCGAGATAACCGTAGGAAACCGAGTTGACGGCAGCTTTTTTGCGCTCGCTTCCTCGCACGAAGACGCGCTAAACGGGGTATATTATTACGATTTTTGCTATAAGTGGACGGGGGAAAAGTCGCTCGTATTATCGGTAAAATGGAATTTAGACGAAGAGGCTCGAACCTTTATTTTCCTCTTTTTAGAGGACTATCTCGAAGAAAAAGACAAGCGTACCTTCGTACTTTTCGCCGAGGACGCGTTGGGGACGAACTCGTCGACTTCGCCGGTTGGGAAGAGCTTTATCGGCTTCGCTTACGCTAAAAGCTTACCCGCGGTTTCCTCGTTCGTTTGGGCAAGGATCAGGGAAGAGCCGCCCGTAAGAAAGAGCGTGACTCTCGCTTCTATCGCTTGGTCGAATAACTCGCTTACCTTATCCGAAAGCGCGGTGACTTCGTCGTCTTACGTCTTGGCGTCGCCGTCGCCGAATAGCGCGGATAACTACGCTTTATACGGCGTTAAATGCGTTTCGCAGTCCTCGGGAAGCCTTACCTTTACCGCAAGAGAAACGCCCGCGGTTGACCTCACCGTCAACCTTTTAATAGGAGATTAGATATATGATATTCAATAACCAAACGAGCAATTTGATAAGCGAATTAAAGCCATCGTCAAACGGCTTATATCTCGCGACGGATTTGGGCGGCACGGGTTTTACGCGGGTACTCGTCAGCCTACCCAAATTCGTTCAAAACGCTTCGGGCTACTGCTACGTCACGCCCATCGCGGCGTTTACCGATCCTCAAGAGTCGAAAGCGTACTCGGAAACCGTGAATTCCTTTACCCTCGACTTCCGCAATTACGCCTCGATAAAAGCCTTTTTGACCGCGAACGAAACCCTCAATTCGACGAGGTTTTCCTATATGACGGATTCCTCTTTGAAGAACGGTATAGAGTTTATAAGCACCGAGACTTCCTCTACCTACGACCTCATCTTAAAAACCTACGTGGGCGGGGTGAACACGGCGACCTATACGTATTTGAGCGTACCCAAAACCGAGGGGGTTTCTTCTTACGTCGTCCTCGACCTTCAAAACAAAATCCCCGCTAATATGACGGTTAGCTATCACGACGAGTACACCGTGTTTTCGCTTACGGGCGGCGTGATGGAGTCGAACGAGCCGCGCCTACTCTCGCCCTTTAACTTTCCCGACGTAATATCCTCGACCACGCCCGTATATTACCGCACCTTGCCGAAAGTGGCGGACAAGACTATAAGCGTGAACGGCTCTTACGATCCGGCGAACGAAAACCTCGACTACTACGGCAAATTGACGGTTGCTGTCCCCGACAGCGGCGTGACCGCCGAAAAGACGATAACCCAAAACGGGGTTTACGTCCCTTCGTCGGATAGCGCGGATTATTACACCAAAGTCACGGTAAACGTAGTACCCACGAGCGAAGAGAAGAGTATAACCTCAAACGGCGTTTATCTACCCTCGACCGACGGCAAGGACTATTTCTCGAAAGTCACCGTAAACGTCGTACCCACGAGCGAAGAGAAGAGCATATCTTCAAACGGCACCTATCTACCCTCGACCGACGGCAAGGACTATTTCTCGAAAGTCACC
>JAFSWQ010000016.1 GCA_017444385.1 Clostridia bacterium
CTCAACTTCATTTTTGCTCGGTCGTTCCTCTTTCTCGAAAACCTTTTGGGTTTTCTCGATTGCTCACTTCGTTCGCGTAAAAATAACAGTACGTCATTCTGAGCAGGCAATTTATTGCCGTCGTCGAAGAATCCCCTAACTAATCGTTATTACTTATTTCTTTTGTCCATTCGGAAGAGATCCTTCGACAGGCTCAGGATGAAGCGCCGAACAAAGAAGAGAGCAAGTTTACTTATTGTCTTCGAGTGAGAGCGCGGGGGCGTTCGCTAACGCCTTAGGCGTTGGACTTTGTAAAAGTCGTATCGTGGAACGATACAAGCGAACGCCTTAAAATCTAATAGTAATTCTTACGTTAGCGAATTATCATTCTTGCGTAGCGAAACCTACACCATTCCGCCTAATTTTAGGCGATTATAGAGCGTTGAGATAAGATAGTCGAGTTGTTGCTTAACCTCGCCGGTTTGCCTTAAAAACGATATTTCGCGTATGGTGTCGATAAAGAGTTTATCTTTGCCCATTTCTAACCCGTTACGGAAGGTTTTAAGCACCTCTCTAACGAACACGTAATTGCCGCAAATATATATCCCCTCTTTGCTTGAAAGATACTTCCCGATGGTTCTCACCACCGATATATAGTTGGTTTTGGTCACCGGGTCTTCGGCGATCCCGAGGTCTTCTTCCGCCATTTCCATAGCGAATGCTAATTCTTCCATTTCTTCCTCGTTGCAAGGCAAACACCCGCCGCGAACGCATTCCTTCTCTATTCTCTTTATCGGGTCGTTTCCCGCCGCCGAGCCGTTAGGCGATACTTTACTCGTAGGCGATACTTCGGCGTTTTCGAGGTCACCCTTGACCACGTCCCCCGACGAGCCCTCTTTGTTTAGTATTATTTGAGTTTGTTCATTACTAATACAAGTTTCTATCTTATCTATCTTGTCAAGTGTATTACTCTTATACTCTTTATCTCTATCGTTACATTTGCTATCTAAAAACGCATGGTTTTCCGTTACATTCCCGTTACATTTGCTATCTAAAAACGCATGGTTTTCCGTTACATTCCCGTTACATTTGCTATCTAAAAACGCGTGATTTTGCGTTACATCGTCGTTACATTGTAACGGTAAATTGCCCTCTTTTCTGCGTTGAATTCTCAATTTTCGTAATCTTTCCGTGCTATCTACCTCGCTGCCGACGAGGGATTCGAGTTCGGGCAAATAGTAAACGTTATTCTCAGTCAATTCCAAAAGCCCGACCTTCATCAATAAACCCACCGCTTTTTTCGTAAAAGGGCGGGAATTATTGGTTATCGAGGCGATAATGTCGAGATCGTAGGGCGTTTCGTTGTCGACCGCTAAATAACCGTCGGTGTTCATACTCTCGCAAAGCAACATTAAATAAAAAGAGATTATCTCTTTCCCTTGCGGTAGCGCGAGGATATACGACACCTCTTTTCTCTTAAAAAAGTCTTGTTTAAGTCTTAACCAATAATATCTGTTTCCTTCCATTTTTAATAAAGATTTTTGATAAGTTTATTTTTGATTCTTTATATTTCAATAAAGACGTTTGATAAGTTTATTTTTGATTCTTTATGTTTTCAATAAAGACGTTTGATTAGTTTAATTCTGACTCTTTATAATTTCAATAAAGACGTTTGATTAGTTTGTTTTTTAGTCTAAATAAGGTATTAGCTTATATCGCTTTTTTCTCTTCGAGCGTAGCGAGATCCGGAAGTTTGCACCCTTTAGCGAAGAATCTGAGATTCGAGCAGGCAAAGGGGGAGAGGACGTTCCCAAAGAGCCAAAGGCTCGACGGAAGGTTGGGGGTTTTATAATAGCACTCGGTTTAACCTCTTTTTGCAAATAAAGCCTTGATTATGCAAAGTAGATTAAATAATATATCGACTTGATTTTTCTTTTAATTTCTTCGTAAAACACTATTATCCCTATTATATTACTTTTTCTTAAAACCCTCTCCCCGCCGTCGTTCTCCCTGTGGTCGCCCTTTGGGCGCGTCCCCTCTCCCTTTGCGAAAGGGCGCAAAGAGACGGTCGCATTCTATACTACTATTCGTAGGACGGTACGACCGTCTCCATTGGATATTAAAAAGAATAAATCGCTTTGCGATAAAATTTAGTTTAAGGTGAGTTCATATGTTAGCCATTTAATAATACGAACTTCAGAGAGTCCGAAATTTTGCACCCTTTAGTGAGAAAACGAGCGCAGCGAATATCGAGCAAACGCATAACGTTTGCGAGAAAAAGGAATAGTCAAGCAAAAACGAAGTTCTTAAAGAAGAACAAGTAAAAGCGCAGACTATGACGCGCAAAGGGGGAGAGGACGTTCCCAAAGAGCCAAAGGCTCGACGGAAGGTTGGGGGTTTTATAATAGCACTCGGTATAACCTCTTTTTGCGTATAAAGCCTTGATTACGCAAAGTAGATTAAATAATATACCGACTTGATTTTTCTTTTAATTTCTTCATAAAACACCATTTTCCCTATTACATTACTTTTTCTAAAAACCCTCTCCACGCCGTCGTTCTCCCTACGGTCGCCCTTTGGGCGCGTCCCCTCTCCCTTTGCTTCCGCCAAAGGCGGAAGGGCGCAATGAGACGGTCGCATTCTATACTACTATTCGTAGGACGGTACGACCGTCTCCATTGGACGTTAAGTAATTCAAATCGCTTTGCGAGAATTATACTAGGACGGTACGACCGTCTCCATTGGATGTTAAGTAATAATAATCGCTACGCGAGAATTTATTCGGTTGAGATGTTTCGACTACGCTATGCTTCGCTCAACATGACGAGCGAATAGTCAGCGCGTTCCTTCTCTATTTACAGTCCGTTTTCTCAGCCTATTATAATTATTTGCCGAAGCCTCGCCGTGTGTTAATTTATCCTACGTTTTCGGTTGGGTTTCTATCGTCTCGGTCGGCGCTTGTTATTCCGTCGGTTCGCTTGGTTCGGTCTTGTCAGGTTATTCCGTCGATTCGCTCGGGGTGGGTTGGGCGGGTTGTTCGGGTTATTCAGTCGGTGCGGTCGATTCTATCGGTTCGGGTTATTCGGTCGGTGCGGTCGATTCTATCGGTTCGGATTGTTCGCTCGGACTATTTGAAAAGATGATCTTTATGAGTTTATCCTTTTCGCATAGCGAGTCTACGGGGTAGGCGGCGACGAAGGTCCTGGCGTCGATATCCCCTTTCTTGTAGAGAGTTTCGAGTAGTTGAATATCCCCGCTCGTAGTGCCGTTCGCGCCCGCTACCGCTTCCACGGTGACTTCGTATTCGCCGTCGAAATCGTCCGAACGGAATTCCCTTTCTACATCATCCTCATACCACTTCTTCTCGTCGTAGTAGAGTTTGAAGCACTGCGCGAGGACTAATCCGAATTTCTTCTTCACCCTCCAAAAACGCTTCCTTTGTTCCATAATGGGTTGATTGGCTTGCGATTGAAGTTGCGCTATCGCCGCGCCGCTCATATTGCCTATGAGAGTTTCGCCGGTCATTACTTCGGTCGCGCCCGCCACCGTACGCGTCATAGCGGTAACGTTGTTTACGAAGTTCATCGGCGTGGACGACAAGACGTGCTGTTCGAGCTTCCTAATGCCGTTCCCCGTCATCGAATAGTCGACGAGGACTTCCCCGGGCTCGTTGCTTATGCTCTGCCCGCGTAGAGCGTCTTTGGTGACGATATACTTTCCCCAAGCGACGTTTTGAATGGCGAGCGCTTCCATACCCAAAACGTGATTGATAAGCTTTTGGTTGTTGATGAGTTCTTCGGCTTCGGATAACCCGTAAATGCACTTCTCTTTCTCTTCGTAAACGCCCGCGACGATGGGGTAGAGTTCGGCTTTCCTCTTAACGCCTTCGGGGGTGATCCTGAACGGCTTTTTGACTATCGTTCTTTTGGTCGCTTTCTCGCACCATACCTCGCCGTTAACGCGGTAATACCGAGTCAAAACCGTGCAAATCCCGTCTTCGTCCGCGTCCCCTTCGATGAGATCTACGTCCCCTTCGGCGACCTTTTTCAGCGCGTCGACTTCCACCCTCGACGAAACGATTATCCACTTTTGTTTTTGCTCGTCGGAGTCCAAAGGGTTATGGAAGAAAATATCCTCGGGGTCGATGAGTTCGCAAGCGAGTTCCCCGTCGTTGCCCTTATCGCTATTCCAATAGAGATGATAAAAGTAACTGCCCTTCAAAATGCCGTCGCGAATGGCTCGGCTATCGAGTTCTTCGACGTCCATTTCTTTGAGGACGTATGCGGCGAAATCAGTCAAAATCTGCGCTTTTCCCTTGTCGGTTTTGGACGAATAGACGAGTTTAACGGGGGTTGACGTCAGCATCGCCCTTTTGTTGCGGCAAATGAATTTGACGATATTCACTATGGGGCGGGGCATGGTTCTCGTCGCTTCGGTAGAGGGCGCCCACTGCTTGCCCTCGAAAAACGCGACGTTGGTCTTTATCCTCTCGTTGAGTCCTATCGACGCGGCGTAATCTTTACCTTTTCGGTAGTCTTTCCAAAGATCCGTAATTCTTTCGTTCATAATTCCTCCTTCCCGAAGAGGTATTCTTCGAGTAGATCGCGGTCGGATCGGTCGGCTTGTTTTTCGGTAAGCAAAGCGAGAATTCGATCGGTGTTATTAAGTAAGATTTCCATTCGTTCGAGAACGAGCGCGTAGTTCGCGTTTTCGGCGGTTTTCTTTCTAAAACGGCGCGGCTTTCCTTTTTCGTTTACGCTTACGCTTCCCGAAGCAACCGGTTGCGTTTCCCGCGTTTCTTGCGTTTCTTGCGTTTCCCGCGTTTCTTGCGTTTCTCTCGTTTCTTTTGATAAATATTGAGCGAAGTCCGCGTTATCTATTCTCTTCTTCCTCTTAATCATAATCGTCCCCCCTCATTCTCTTCGAATCGTATTTATCTTTCAGCATTTTCATCAAATCCTCGTACGCTTGAGCGTCTTTTTGGCTGCCCGGAGAGACCACCTCTCGCCAATCCCCCGTACCCGTATTGACGTAAAGTTTGTTTTGGTAGTATAGCGTCGCGCCCGCGTAACGCTTCAAATCGGCTTTGGTCGCAAGCGCGTCAAGCAGCGCGTTCATTTCGGGGCTTTGCGCGTTGCCGCTTTTCAATTTATAGGTGTTTCCGCCGTACGTTGCGTAGTAAACCTCGCCTTTTATGACGAGCATTCCCGCGTGATCGTGATATCTCACGGCGTCAAGATAGGATAGATCCTTATATAAGACTTTCACGTTGCCGTAACGCGTAGAGACGGTCACGTAGCTATCGGTTTCCGTCGAATAGTTGGGTAATGCGTCCACGTAAGCGACGAGTTCGTCGTACTTGTCGCCGAGTTCTCTTTGGTAGCCTTTGAGATAATCTTTCGCCTGTTTCTTGCCGCTTGCGTAGTACTTTCTTCCATCGTCGCGAACGGTAGACGCGGATTTCAAGATCTTATTTATACCCTCGAGGCGAAGGTAGTATTCCCTCTCTTCGCGGGCTTGGGTTTTTATTCTATCCTCTTCCGCTTTAACGGTGACGCTTTCGCCTTTAATAGCAACTTTATCGTTGGCGGTAGCCGCCGTCTTTGCGGTCTTGTAGGCGGCGTTAAGCTCTCTTTCCTTGTCATTCTCGGCGAACTTTTCTTTCAACTTCCCTTCCTCGTTTTTTAACTTAACTTCGTCGAGCTTACCCTCGGCTAAAAGCCGTTCCTTCAAATTGCTTTCCACTTTGGCCTTCGCCGCTTGATCCTTAACTCGTTCGACTTCGAGTTTTTTAGCCTCTTCGTCGAGTTTATCGGCGGCTTTCTTTAAGGTCTCTTTGTCTTTAAGGTAACCGTCGTAAAGTGTTTTAGCGGTCGCCCTGTCTTTTTCGGATAAGGATTTCAAGAATTCGGGATATTCCCCGTCTTCCCAAGTCTTACCGCTTTTTTCTTTGTACCATTTAGTCCATTTATCCATTTTTTCTTCCCCTTTTATATTGATTTCGATTTGGTTTGAACGTCGAATTTTTGCACGTTGTCTATCTTTTTTATTATGCGGTGGCGGTATTCGTCCACTATGAAGAAGTAGCCTTGAAGATAGGATATCAGCCCCATTATAAGGAATATAGCCACTTGAACGCCCGTCCAGATAAGATCGGCAACGTCGAAGTCGGTGATGAGGTTCACGCCGTAATAGCCGAACAACACGCCGCACGCAAGTTTACTCGTTATTTGTTTGCCGTCCCTTAATCTCTCGAAAGCGCGTTTATCCTTGCCGAGATAGTATTTGTCTTCGGGCTTGCCGCCGTCCGAGGTCAAGGACGAGGCGGTTATGGGGGTTAGGCGTAGTTTCCGCGCCTTTTTGACCGCCTTTTTCTTCTCTTTGGGTAGATCTTGTTCCAATACCTTCTTCTCGCCCTCAGGAGTCAATATCGTATATTCCCCTTTTATAAAATCCTCGTACGATACGCCCCCTAAAAAGAGTATTTTGCGTTGCTCGGAAGCGAGGTTTTCGCGGTTTTTCTCGTCGCACCAAGCGTCAAGAAGATAGAGCCTATCGGTTATTTTATCCACCGCCTCGGCGTGAAGTTTGACGGTTTGAAGGTAAAACTCGTTGTTTTCCCCTTTCGCCAAGCCTTGCAGTGACATCAATTTGGATATGAAAAATCCGAAAGCCGCCGCCACCGCGCCGTCCGCTATTATCGAAGGTATGGTTTTGCCTGTTTCCACTATATCCACAAGCCCCCTCGCGACGTACACGGCGCAAGCCGCAAAAATGACGATAAAGAACAAATTGAGCCTTATAAAATCCCTTGCTTTTTCCACCGCGTTCATCACACTCTCCCCGAAAGAGTTTCCTCTTCCTTAACTACCGCGACTATCTTTTCGCCGTTTAGTTTTTCCTTGAATTTGTCTATCGGGACGGTGAACGCCATGAAGGAAGCGAGTTCGCCCCCGAAAGCGCAAGTGACGAGTAGGCACAGTTGATCTATAATGTTGTAGACCGCCCAGCAAGCGACGGTCACAAAGGCGTATTTGACGAGCCTATGAAGGTTTTTCGGGGTTTTGCCGAGTATTTGCATACCGAGAACGATTAGCGCGATCGCGCCGCCCGAGGCGAGCGAAACCGCTCGCGAGGGGGTGGAAACGTAGTCCGACCAGTTGACGGCTATCACCGTGACGACGGGCGCGATCGAAGTCAAAAACGACCCGGTATAGAGCGCCGCGAGCGCGGCTTTGGTTTTACTTTTCTTCATCGTAACCCGCGACCTCCGCAATCTCTTTCGCGTAGCCTTTCTTGACTAATTCGCCGTTGTTGGTGGCGAGAATGAAAAGCATTCTCTTTATCTTTTCCACCTCGACGTCCCTCTTTTCGTCGTCGCAAATTTTAGTCGCGAGAAGTTCGCTACAAATATCGTTGAGTTCGGCGTTTTGCGAACGGGTCTTTTCGAGTTCTTTAATAATGACAGCGAGATTTACCTCTTTATCTTTCAATTCTACGAGGGTATTTTCGGCGGATTTAGTCGCTTTAGAAGCCTTATAAAGCAAAGCGGAAACCGAGCATATCACGCCGGCTGCGACCGACAGGAAGTTGACGAGTTTATCCAGCCAAACGTCCTTGAAGTATTCGGTCATATTTTCTTCTTCGGCGTACGCGGTCGAACACGCCACGCACGCCAAAATCAATATCATAAGCGTAAATAATAATAGTTTTTTCATGGTTTTTCTTTTCTCCTTTTTTTATAGGGTTTGGGATATGTTTGAGAGGTGTTTTTTGTGAGGTTGAGATGTTTCGACTTCGAGGGCTCGTCACGACTTTCGCTTTTTATTCGTTGAGAAAAATTCTCAACTTCATTTTTGCTCGGTCGTTCCTCTTTCTCGAAAACCTTTTGGGTTTTCTCGATTGCTCACTTCGTTCGCGTAAAAATAACAGTACGTCATTCCGAGCATCGTCGAGGAATCCCCTAACAAGTGGTAATCCACTTATAAAGAACAATTCGGAAGAGATGTTTCGACAAGCTCAACATGACGAGTAAAACTTATTAGTACGTCATTCCGAGCATCGTCGAGGAATCCCCTAACCGAGAGTAATTATTTTTTCTAATCGGTTGAGATCCTTCGACAGGCTCAGGATGAAGCGCCGAACGAAGAAGAGAGCAAGTTTACTTATTGTCTTCGAGTGAGCGCGCGGGGCGTTCGCTAACGCCTTAGGCGTTGGACTTTGTAAAAGTCGTATCGTGCAACGATACAAGCGAACGCCTTAAAATCTAATAGTAATTCTTGCAACGCGAGTTATCATTTGAGCGAAGCGAATTCCGGAAGTTTGCACCCTTTAGCGAAGAATCTGGGATTCGAGCGGGCAAAGGGGGACGGACCGCTTCCAAAGCAGTCCTAAACTGCGACGAAGTGGTGGGGGTTTTATAATAGCACTAGCGTAGCGAATTATTTTAATTGCTTGCGTTGATACCGAACACGTTCATAAACATATCGTACTCGACGTGGTTATAAGTCACCACTTCGTTGGAAGCGTAGGTATCCGTCCTGAATTCCTGATCGTTCACCACCATACACGCGTCGTAACCCGACTTGGGTATGAATCTCACCGATATCGTGGATACGTCGTTGAAAGTGAGGGTGCGGCTCGTCGCGGTGTACGTGGTTTCGCCGCCGCCGTTTAATGATACCGCAAGCGACGCTATCGTCGAATCGCATTCAAAGGAAATCGAATACCCCGAAATCGCCACTTCAAGAGCCACGAATACTTCCCCGCTCGTTTGCGCGAGGTAATTGCCGTTTTCAGCGTTCAAAGCGAGATCGGTATTGCCGAAAGACGCCGCCGTGGGATAGTATCGCGCCGAGTATTGAACGCCGTCTATCGTCACTTTCCCGTACAACGTCGTACCCGAAGTAACGTACTTGTGATAGCCTATTCGGGTTATATACGCTTGGTAGGCGTTAGTCGCCTCGACGGTCGCCTTGTCCTCGTATCTCATGAATATATATCCCGCCCCGAGCCCCAAAGGCGAGCCCGAAAAGCTGTTCGAGTCGACGGTCGGAACCGAGTTCAAAATAATACGCGTAAGCCCGCTGTTATTGAAGATATTTACCGCGGTGAGGTTGGTAAGCGACGAGGGCAAGGTCAATTCGACGAGAGAGGAACACCCCGCAAAATCCTCGCTGCCGAGGGTCGCGAGATTTCCGCCTATCGTCACGCTTGAAAGAGCGGTACACCCCTTAAACGTCTTCGAGCCTCTCTTCAATAGGATATCGGGGAAGTTAACGCTCGTCACGCCGCTACCCGCGAAAATCTCGTCGCCCACGAGTTCTTTGAGCGAAGTGAGCGTGACCGAAGTCAAATTCGAGCAGTTCTTGAAAGCGCACGCTTCCACCCTCTTCACCTCTTGGGCGTTTATTGAAGTTATCGTCGTAACCCCCGAAAACGCGCTTTCCGAGATGGTTTCGACGGGTAGTTGTTCGCCGCTCGCTTCGTATAATAAAGGTAAGACTATCGCCGAATCCGAATTACTGCCTTTGCCGTTCAACCTTGCCGAATTCACGCTCTTCGAGTAATCAAGAAGGTTGGACGAGGTAAACGGCGTAAACTCGACGGGTGTGGAATAATCGCTGTCAAGCACTTCGTTATCCGCGGATATCGCTTTGAAACGCACGAAGTATTTGCCGTTTGCGTCGGGCGAGGTCACCGGTAGGCGTATGTATTTGCCGAAATAACTTCCCGTAGTGCCGTTCACGTCTACGAGGTGATAGGAAACGAAATCGCCGTTTATATCGCTCATCTCGGCGTAACCCGATTTGATGGTGAACGTAGGGGTTTTGAGTTTTGCGGACGCGCTCGCGACCGCGGGGACGGTGACTTGGGATAGACCGTAATAGCCGCTGTCCGCGGTGACTACTTGAGTAGTGTCGTCGGGGGTTATGACCTTGCTTTGAAGGGGCGGCGTCACGCTTACCGTGACTTTCGAGAAATACTCTTTTCCGTCGGTCGAGGGTAGATAAACGCCGTTAGAAGTGATACTCTTCTCTTCGCTCGTGGGTACGACGTTTACGGTGACTTTCGAGAAATAGTCCTTGCCGTCGGTCGAGGGTAGATAGGTGCCGTTTGAAGATATGCTCTTCTCTTCGCTCGTGGGTACGACGTTTACGGTGACTTTCGAG
>JAFSWQ010000017.1 GCA_017444385.1 Clostridia bacterium
GGCGAGTCCGTAATTTTGCACCCTTTAGTGAAGAATCTGCGATTCGAGCGGGCAAAGGGGGACGGAACGTTCCCAAAGAGCCAAAGGCTCGACGGAATGTTGGGGGTTTTATAATAGCACTTGCGTAGCGAATTATCTTCCATGCGGTCGAGACGTTTCGACAAGTGGAAAGACGAGTAAAAGTTTTAGCCAATAGGCGTAAACAAGTAAATGTCTTTCTTAAAACCCTCTCCACGCCGTCAAGCCTTTGGCTTTTTTGGGCGCGTCCCCTCTCCCTTTGCGGAAGGGCGCAATGAGACGGTCGCTTGCGATACTACTGTTCGTAGGACGGTATAACCGTCTCCATAGGATTATAAGTCAATAAAATCGCTACGCGATACTTTCATTCGGAAGAGATGTTTCGACTACGCTACGCTTCGCTCAACATGACGAGTATAAACCTCGCGAAGCGAGGCTCGAACAAACGCAAGCGTTTGTGAGAAAGAGGAATAGGCAAGCAACCACGAAACCATCGTTAGATGGTGAGTAAAAGCGCAGCCTATGACGAGTCGAGGAATCCCCGAACGAGTGGTAATCACTTTTATCAATTCATTATTAGTCGCTATTCTATTATCGCGTTTACGAAGTCGTCGGGGTCGAAGGGTAAGAGGTCTTCTTTGCCTTCGCCTACGCCCACGTACAAAACGGGAATTTCCTTTTCCGCGCATATCGCCACGACTACGCCGCCCTTGCTCGTTCCGTCGAGTTTGGTGAGTATGATACCGTCGATATCTATCATTTCGTCGAATACCTCAACTTGATTGACGGCGTTTTGCCCCGTCGAAGCGTCCAAAACGATATAGGTGCGATAGTCGGCTTCCTGATAGTTCTTTTCCACTACCCTGTTTATCTTGGCGAGTTCTTCCATAAGGTTCTTCTTGACGTGCAATCTGCCCGCCGTGTCGATGAGAAGAACGTCGGTCTTTTTGGCTTTCGCCGAATTGATGGCGTCAAACACGACCGCCGCGGGATCCGCGCCCTCTTCGTGCTTGATGACTCTTACTTTACTTCTCTCGCCCCATTCTTCGAGCTGTTCGCCCGCCGCCGCTCTGAACGTATCGCCCGCCGCGAGTACAACGCTCTTGCCTTGCTTGGTGAACATATACGCGAGTTTGCCTATCGCGGTGGTTTTACCCACGCCGTTCACGCCCGCAATGAGTATGCAAAGGGGATAAGTATAGGGTTCTACCTCGAAAGTGACTTTGTCTTTCAAGAGTTCGACGAAGACGTTTTTCGCCTCTTCCGAAGTGCGAAGTTTGCGTTTGAACGCCTCGGTTTTGAGTTCTTCGATAAGTTCGTCGGTTGCGTACGCGCCTATATCGGCGGACAAAAGCGCGACTTCGAGTTCCTCGTAAAATTCGTCGTCGAGGTCCTTACCCTTGAACGCCTCGTATATCTTACGCGAGATATTCTCTTTGGTCTTTTTTAAGCCTTGCGCTATCTTTGAAAAAAATCCCATCTTTATTTATCCTCCTCGTCGTTCGCAAGTTTCTCCGCTTCCGCCATTGTGACGGTAAGGACGTTGGAAACGCCGGGTTCCATCATCGTAACGCCGTACAAGACGTCGCCCTCGTTCATAGTGGGCTTCTTGTGGGTGATGACGATGAAACGCGATATCTTGGCGAATTGTTTAAGGTACTTCGCGAATTTGATACAATTGACTTCGTCCAAAGCGGATTCGACCTCGTCGAGAATGACGAAAGGCGAACCTTTGTATTTCAAGATGGCGAAGAGTATCGCGATGGCGGTCAAGGTCTGCTCGCCGCCCGAGAGAAGGGACAAAGGCTTCCTCGATTTGCCGGGAAGGGTAACGTCGATATCGACGCCTCTTTCGTCCTCGTCCGCGCCCTCTATATCGGTGAGATAAAGTTCGGCTTTACCGCCGCCGAAGAGGTCGGAGAAGGTGGACGAGAAGTTCTCGTTTATCACGGTGAACGCCTTAGAGAATTTTTCGTTTATCTCGTTGGTTGTCCTGACAAGAAGGTTTTCGAGGTCTTCTTTGCCTTTTTTGAGGTCGTTGAGGTCGATAGACAGCACGTCGTACTCTTTCTTGGTTTCGGTATAGGTGCGTTCCGCTTCGTAGTTGACGTCGCCCAAACGCGATATCGCGGCTTTGAGTTTGGTTATTTGAGCCTTACTCTTGGTCTTCTCGAATTCCTCGCGACGATAGGGTACCGAGTCTTCGTAACTCATACCGTAGTCTTCCATTATCGCCGCTTTCCACTCTTCAAGCTCGCTATCCACGTTTTCAAGTCTGGTTGTGGCTGCCGCTTTGTCCTCGCCGCTCTCGCGGATCTGATCGCTTATGGTTTCTATATCTTTATCCGCTTCGGCTCTCTTGACCGCGAGTTCCTGTCTTCTATCGCTCAAAGCCTTGATCTCGTCGTCGATCTTCTTGATTTGCGCTTCCTGTTCTTCGGTGCGCTTCATCTCGGGCTTGTTCGCGATGAGTTCCTCTATTCTCGCGTCGACGTTCTTGGCGTCCTCGTTGAGCGCTTCGAGCAACGCTTCTTTAGCGGATATCTCGTTATTGAGACGCGTGATGGTCTCGGTTAAGAGGTTTATCCTCTCGACGCATTTTTCCCTGTCTATCTCAAGTTGATGCACTCTCTTTACGGACTCGTCGAGACTAACCTTGGTATCCTCTTTCTTTTGGGTTTCCTGCTTGATGAGGTCGTCCACGTTCAAACGTGACTTCGAGACGGTGTCCTGACTATTGGCGGCTTCGCTCGCTTCCTTCTCGGCAAGCGCTATCTTCTCGGCGATGGTCGCTTTACGCGCGATAAGCACGTTCAAGACCTCTTCGGCTTCCTGCTTTTCCGCCTTCAAACCGTTGAGTTTGGCTTCCGCTTCGGCGTAAATGATACGCAAATCTTCCGCCGCGTTTCTATGCTCGTTATATAGCTTGTCGAATTCCGCCTCGTCCTTTTGAAGCTTTTCGTAGGCGGCTTTGGTATCTTCGAATTTCTTTGAGAGAGCCTCGAAGAACGCCTTGGCTTGCTTGTATCTTACGTCGGTGTCCGACTTGTTGTCGCCGCCCGAGATGGAACCCGAAACGTCGAAGTAATCGCCTTGCAAGGTGACTATCTTAAATCCGCGACGGCTATCACGCCAAATCCTCAAAGCGTTATCGTAATCGCTCACGACCACTATTCTACCCAAGAGTTTTGAGTAAACGGGTTCGTAGGTTTCGTCGAATTCGATAAGGTCGACGGCTAACCCCATTACCGCGGGATCTTTTAGGTATCTTCTATATTCCCAACCAAGTTCTTCGGGATCCATTTCCGAGATGGGTTGACATACCAATCTGCCTTGGTGCAGTTGACGAACGTAGTCGAGTACGTTCTTGGCGTCCTCTGCGGTGGCGGTGATGATATTGTTCACCGATCCGCCCAAAGCCGCGCTTATAGCGTCCTCGTATTTAGAGTCGACCGTGTAAAGCTCGCCTACCGCGCCGAACAACTTCTTGCCGAATTCGGCGTCCGATTTCGCTCTCGAAAGCACGGTGTTGGTGACTCTCGCAAAGCCTTTCTCGTCCCTCATCTTGATAGCGAGGTTTTCCACCTCTATCTTCTTGGTGGCGAGTTCAACTCTCAAATTTTCGAGGGCTTGCGCGGTTTGCGAACGCGTAAAGGTGGCTTCGTTCTTCTTGCTGCCGAAGGTTCTCTTTTGCTCGTTCTCTTTGGTGAAGTCCGCGCTTATCTTGGCGATATCCTTTTCCTTCTCGGCGAGCTTATCGCAAACGCCTTTCAGTTTGGCGGCTTGCGCGTCGTACTCTTCGGTAGCGGTTGAAAGATTCTCTTTCAAGAGGTTCACCTTACTTTCGGCGGACGCTTTGTTGGAGAGGAATTCGCCTATTTGAACGGTGCCGTCCAAACGAGCCTTGTTGAGGTAAGCGAGGTTGGCTTCCACTTCGGTCAAAGTGGATTCGAGAACGTCGCGCTTGGCGGTCTCGGTAGCCAACTCGATATCGAGGTCGGCTTTCTTGGTGCTTTCGCTTGCGAATTCGTCGTTCGCCTTTTTGAGATTATCCTTCGAGGCGTTCAAAGCGTTTTCGGTAGTTACGACGTCCTTCTTGATCTTCGCGAGGTTGTCGCGAGCGGAATTGAGGTTACTTTCGTGCAACTTCATTTCGCCCGAAAGGTTGGCTTGATCTACGCTCAACCTCTCTTTTAACGCGTGCTTGCGGTCTATCTCGACGTTGATGGTCTCGTTCTCTTCGGCGTAAGCGCGGTTATCCCGTCTCAACTTATCCAAAGCGAGTTCTCTTGCCTTTATGTACTCGTCGTAATCGGCGATTTGGGCGCGTATCTTGGCTTTAATGGTCTCGGAAGACTCGTAGATATGGACGAAGTAATTCAACTTTTCCGCTTTTAATTCTTCCTTCAACGAGGTGCAAAGCCTTGCCTTTTCGACCTGCTCTTCGAGTTCTTTGAGAGCCTCGTACATATGATCGGCAAGCGCGGTCTTGATTTCCATCTTCGATTCCACGTCTTTAAGGTTTGCGACCGTCTTTTTCTTTTCCTGCTTAATACGCGCGATACCCGCCGCTTCGTCGAAAATGAGACGGCGATCGGCGTCTTTGGAATTGACGATCTCGGCAATTTTGCCCTGACCTACGATGGAAAAACCGCCTTTACCCGCGCCGGTATCCCTGAACAATTCCACTATCTCGGACAGCTTGCATTGTTGCCCGTTTATGTAGTAGTAGTTTTCCGAGCGGGAACTGAAAATCTTTCTCGTAATGGAAAACTCGTCGCCCGAATACCTGAAACGACGGTCGGTATTGTCGAAGTAAAGGGTTACTTCGGCGAAACTCATACCTTTCTTGCCGGCTGCGCCCGAAAAGATGAGGTCTTTCATAGTGTCGCCTCTCACCTGTTTCGCGCTCTTCTCGCCCAAAACCCAACGAATAGCGTCCGATATGTTGCTCTTGCCGCAGCCGTTGGGACCCACGATACAGGTAAAACCTTTATCGAACGTTATGGTCGTGCGATTGGGGAATGATTTGAAGCCTTCGATAACTATTTTCGTTAAACTCATTAGACCCTCCAATGTGTATAATCGTTATTTTTAATTGCGTCTGACTACGGCGACTTTAAGATATAACGCCTCGTCTTCGGTTATTTTACAAGCGTGGTCGACGTTTTGAATGGATAATTCCAGCAAACTGACGTCCGCTTTCGCGTTTATCGCGCTTTCTTTCAACATCTTCAAAAAGAGGTCGATGGTCATGTGCTGCGAGCAACTGCAAGTAAACAACACGCCGCCCTCGGATAAAAGTTTAAGGGCGAGGATATTCACGTCGCGGTAGCCCGAATACGCCTTGTCCACGGTGTCCGCCGACTTGGTGAAGGCGGGGGGATCGAGGCATATAAGGTCGAACTTTCTACCCTCTTTTTTGTACGCTCTCAATTCTTCGAACACGTCGGCTTTATAGGCGTTGATTTTAAGCCCGTTAAGCTCGGCGTTTCTCAAAATGGATTGTACGGCAAGCGGGGAAACGTCTAAAGCGGTCACTTCTTTCGCGCCGCCCTTCGCGGCGTTTAGAGCAAATCCGCCCACGTTGGAAAAGCAGTCCAAAACCGTTTTACCCGAAGCGTAGTGAGCGAAGCGTTCGCGATTCCTCTTTTGGTCGAGGAAGTACCCCGTCTTCTGCCCCTCTTTAACGCTTATAGCCATAGTCAAGCCGTTCTCGACGAAGGTTATCTCGTCTGGCACTTCGCCGTATAGAAGCCCTTTCTTTTGCCGCAACCCCTCTTTCTCTCTAATGGGAACGTCGCTACGCTCGTAGACGCCCTTTGGCGAAAGCCGCTCGACGAGGGTATTCACCACGAGGTCGCGTAGGAGATCCATACCGAGAGTTAAAAATTGAACCGACAAATACTCGCCGTACTTGTCGACTATAAGTCCGGGAAGATTATCGCTTTCCCCGAACACGAGGCGAACCCCCGAGTTAACGTCGAAGTCGCGCCTCTCTATTGATTTTATTAATAGGCTACGAAAGAAATTTTCGTCGAAAGTTTCTTCCTTTTTCGATAAAAATCTTACGATTATTTTGCTTAGGTGGTTGATAAAGCCGTAACCCACAAGCCTTCCGTCGTGCGAAACCACTTCGGCTACCGAGCCTTGCTTGTCCTTACCCTCTATGCGTTCCACTTCGTTAGCGTATACCCAAACGCGAGAAAACACTTTATTCTCTTTGCCTTGTTTAAGAATCACTTTATACATTTGAGTCTCTCCAACGCTACCTTAGCCGCTATTTGATCGGCTATCACCTTTTTCTTACCGAAACCGCCGCCGAGTTCCACGCCGTTCACAAGGACGAAGGAATAAAAGGTCTTATTATGATCCTCGCCTTCTTCCCTATGCTCGAAGGTTATTTCGGCTTTGTTCTTCGCGCCGTATTCGTAAAGACGGCTCTTATAGTCCTTGACCTCTTCGCCCGAGGTGAATTGTAAACGCGAACATATCTTTTCTTCGATGAATTTTCGAGCGGCAATTAACCCGCCGTCGCGGTATATCCCGCCGATAATTGCCTCGACCACGTCGGATTTGAGTTTAAGGCTCATTTGCTTCGCGCTTATGTTCTTGTAGCGGAAGTAGTCGATAAGGCGGTTTTCCTCGAAGAAATCCGCCAAAGGATAACGGCTCACCACCGAAGCGCGTTTGCGCGTGGCGAAATCCTCGCTCTCTTCGGGATAGGTAAGAAGCAAATAATCGGCAACCACGAAGTCGAGCAAAGCGTCCCCCAAAAATTCGAGCTTTTGGTAGTCCTTTTCGGCTACCGTCGAATGGGTGAGAGCGCGTTCGAGAAGGGTTATATCCTTGAACTCGTACCCTAACTTTTCCTGCAAAACGGCAAGGTCACTCATTTGCCTTAAACGCCTCGGCTATCTTGTCGACAAGCCCGTTTTTAGCCATATCGTCGCATTGAAGAATGCCCGCCGCGATGGACTTCGCTTTCGAAGAGCCGTGGCACTTGACGAGGGGGTACTTGACGCCCACTACCGCCGCGCCGCCGTGCTCGGAATAATCGAGTTTCTTTTTGAGACCTTTAAGAGCGGGTTTCATGAGCAACGCGCCGAGCTTTGCGCGGAAAGAGGAATTAATGCTCTCTTTCATCAAAGTAAACACCGCGTTAGCCGTGCCTTCCGCGCTCTTTAACGCTATATTGCCGTCGAATCCGTCGCAAGCCACCACGTCGAAATCGCCCGAGAGAAGGTCGCGCGCTTCGCAGTTCCCTACGAAATTCACGCCCGCGTTTTTAAGCAAGTAGTACGCCTGCTTGACCGTCTCGTTACCCTTGGTCGCTTCCGCGCCGTTATTCAACAATCCCACTCGCGCGTCAACGTTATGTATGGCTTTTTGATACAACGCGCCCATAACGCCGAATTGACAAACGTATTCGGGTTTGCAGTCCACGTTCGCGCCGCAATCGGACAAAGCGACCGTGCCGCCCTTTACGGTGGGCAATTCGGGAATGAGAGCGGGGCGCAAAACGCCGTCTATTCTACCCAAAATAAACACGCCGCCCGCAAGCACCGCACCCGACGAACCCGCGCTCACCGCGCCGTCCGCCTCGCCGTTTTTGAGAAGTTCGAAGGTCTTGACGAGAGAGGAATCCTTTTTCTTTCTGATCGCCAAAACCGGCTCTTCCTCGCAGGTGATAACGTCCGCGCAATCGTAAACGGTTATCCTATCCCCGTAGTACTCTTGCTTTACGAGTTGTTCGAGTAAGTCCTTTTTGCCCGTGAGGATAATAGAGAGATCCTTTCTCTCTTTCACCGCCATTATACAGCCTTTAACTATTTCTTGGGGCGCGTTATCGCCGCCGAATCCGTCTACCGCTATTCTCATAATAATATTATTATATCAAAAATAATCGCGCGCGTATAATACGACAAAAAGGCAATATAATAAACTCTCGGTCTCTATATTGCCATTGCCATTTCAGCGCTGTTAAATCGTCAAATAAAGATTACTTTTCGGACTTTTGCTTGATCTCTACGGCTTGCTTTCCGTCGTAGTAACCGCAATTCTTGCATACTCTGTGGCTTTGAATGAGTTCGCCGCATTGAGGACAAGCGATAAGATCTACCGCTTCGATCTTCCAGTTAGCCGCTCTTTTGTTCCTTCTACTCTTGGAAACCTTACTTTTTGGTACTGCCATTTTTAGCACCTCCCGTTAATAATATATCTTGTAACACGCTGAAGGGGTTTGCTTCAACGCATTGGTTTACCTTGCAATCGCAGGAAGTCTTGTTGAGGTTGCCGCCGCAAACGGGGCACAAGCCTTTACAGTCCTCTTTGCAGAGGGTGGCTCGCGGCGCGCTCAAAACTATACACTCGTCGACGAGCCCCGTGAGGTCGTATCTCTCGGTGAGATAATCGAATTCCTTATCGCCCTCGGTGAGCGTCTCGGTAAAATCGCAGAAGCAATTACCGATAGTGGCCTCTCCGCAACGGTCGCAACGAGCGTAACACTCGCCTTTCGCGCTTAGCCGCACGACAAGCCCTTCGTCGTCGAGAACGCATTTCGCTTTTATATTGAATTCGCCTACGGGTTCCGCCCCAAGCAACGCCGTCAAACGATCTTTATCGGTTACGACTTCCTCAAAGACCGTCGGCACGCCGTAGTCGAGCGATTTGATATCAACTATCATTCGACCTTCCTTTTGACGCGATAGTTAGATTATATAAAAATAATCCGACCTTGTCAAACGCTTTTAAGTAAATTATTTTCTTTTATTGACTATTTCTTGGGTATCTCTCGCGATGACCAATTCTTCGTTGGTGGGAATTACCCAAACGTCCACTTTGCTGTCGGCGGTGGATATCTTCATCTTCTCGCCGAATGCTTTGTCGTTGGCGGCAACGTCCAATTTAACGCCGAGATATTCCATATTTTCGAGGATCCTCTTACGAGTCTCGGTGCTGTTTTCGCCAATACCGCCGGTCATGACGATACAGTCCACGCCGTTCAACGCGGCGGCGTAAGCGCCGATGTACTTCTTGACTCTATACACGAACATATCGAACGCAAGACGCGCGTCGTCGTCCCCCGCTTCCGCTGCGGCTTGGACTTCTCTCATATCGCCCTTACCGCAAATACCCTTCATACCGCTTTTCTTGTTGAGGTAGACGTTGACGAGTTCGGAAACGTCTTTAATGGGTCTGTTCTTCATTATAACTTCGAGTACGGCGGGGTCGAGGTCGCCCGAACGGGTGCCCATAACCAAGCCTTCCAAAGGGGTGAATCCCATAGAGGTATCCATTACTTTGCCGTCCTTGATAGCCGCCAAAGACGCGCCGTTGCCGAGGTGGCAGGTGATGAGTTTATACTCTTTTTTGCCCATTATCTTTTCCGCTTCGGCGGTCACGAACTTATGCGAAGTGCCGTGGAAACCGTAACGACGGAGTTGAAGCTCGACGTAATCCTCTTTGGGTATGGCGTAACGATAGGCGTAATCGGGCATGGTTTGATGGAAAGAGGTGTCGAAGACGGCAACTTGGGGTTTACCCAAAAGGTCTTTCATTATTTCCATACAAAGAATGTTGGCGGGCATATGCAGAGGCCCTAAGGGTTTGTTCTTGTTGCAGAGGCGGAGAGCCTCGTCGTCTACGAACGCCGAAGCCTTGAAATCCTCGCCGCCGTGAAGCACTCTGTGACCTACCGCGTCTATCTCGGCGAGATCCTTGACTACGCCCCACTTCTCGTCCTTCAATATTTTGAGGACTGCGGACAACGCTTCTTTATGCGTGGGCATAGCGATATATTCGATATACTTTTCGCCGCCCTTCTTGTGGTTGAGGAAGGAACCCTCTTGGGTTATCTTTTCGCAAACGCCTTTACAAAGGGCTTGCTCGGTCGCCATATCTATAACTTGATATTTGAGGGAAGAAGATCCCGCGTTGATGACCAATATCTTCATACTTCCCCCTTACATAGCCGCCGCTTGCAACGCGGTGATAGCTACGACGTCCACGACGTCCTCGTCCGAACAGCCGCGAGAGAGGTCGTTCACGGGTTTAGCGAAACCTTGACAGATGGGACCTACCGCTTCGGCGTGGCCGAATCTTTGAGCGAGTTTATAACCGATATTGCCCGCTTGCAGATCGGGGAAGATCAATACGTTGGCGTGACCCGCCACCGTGCTGCCTTTGGCTTTCAATTCGCCGACCGAAGGAACGATCGCCGCGTCGAGTTGCAATTCGCCGTCAACGTCGAAATCGGGGTTGCTCTCTTTGACGAGGGCGGTAGCCTCTTGAACCTTGGTAACCACGTCGTGCTTGGCGCTGCCCTTCGTAGAGAAGGAAAGCATAGCGACTTTGGGTTGCTTGATGTCCGCAAGGACTTTCGCCGAATTGGCGGTGGAAAAAGCGATATCGCGGAGTTGGTTGGCGTCGGGCATGGGATTGACCGCGCAGTCGCCGAATACGAACACGCCTTTATCGCCGTATTGCTCGTCGGGCATTACGATAATGAAACAGCTGCTGACCGTCTTTACGCCGGGCGCCGTCTTGATGATTTGAAGAGCGGGGCGCAAAACTTCGCTCGTAGCGGTGATGGATCCGCCCACCAAACCGTCGGCGTCGCCGCACTTGACCATAAGCGAACCGAAATACAAGGGATTAAGCGTCAACTTCATCGCGTCTTCCATGGTCATACCCTTGGCTTTACGAAGTTCGTAAAGTACCGCGGCGTATTCCTCTCTTTTAGGGGAAACCTTGAAATTGACGAATTCCAATCCCGAGAGATCGAGATCGGGACAAGCGGCTTGCGCTTTTTCGGGATCGCCGAGAAGAACGATATTCGCGATCTTCTTTTCCGCGATTTTAACGGCTGCGTGAAGGATACGAGTCTCTTCGCCCTCCGCCAAAACGATACGCTTACCCAAAAGGGCGGCTTTTGCTCTAACGCTGTTCATAAGTTCAGACATTTTTGACCTCCGTTATACGTTCGTTGAAAACGACGTGTTTTTATTTGATTATTTGTTTAGATTATAATATAATATAAAAAACTTGTAAAGGAAATTGAGTAAATTGTTATGGATTTTTCGATAGTTATCGCGGAATACAATCCCTTTCATATCGGTCACCTCTATCATTTGAGACAAGCGAAGGGCGACAAGCCTTTGATAGTCGTTATGAGCGGTCCTTTCGTACAGCGAGGGGAATTCGCGGTGAGCGATAAGTATTTGAGGGCGCAAGCGGCTATCGACGCGGGCGCGGATATAGTTGTCGAACTTCCCGCCCCCTTTGCGTGTTCCCCCGCCGAGACCTTCGCCGAGGGCGCGTTCAAACTCATAAAAGCCATCGACGGCGGCAAAACCCTCTCTTTCGGTTCGGAAAGCGCGAGTATCGAGAAGATCGAAAACACCGCGTATTTACTCTCCGGCGAAGTCGCGGAAATCGAGCAAAGCATAAAAAAAGGCGTTGATTCGGGATTATCCTATATTAAGGCGAGAGCCGCCGCTCTAAAAGAATACGCCAAAGCAAACAAGATCGACGTTATCGACCTTTCGAATCGAAACGACGTTCTCGCGGTCGAGTACGTCAAGGCGGCGAAAGGCACGGATATAGAATTCGCCCCCTTAAAACGCGCGGAAATGCTCAAAGAACTACCCTACGAGGAAGCGTCTTTCGTGAGTGATTCGAGGAACGTTTTAGACGACGGATATTTGCCGAGCAAGATATACTTCCCCACGGCTTCCGACGTAAGAATAATGCTTGACGAATTCGAATTTGAAAGCGTTAGCGAAGCGACGCCGAGGTTTGCAAGCCCGGTTATCGATTTTTGGTCGGATCATTACAAGCCGCAAGACGGACTTTTATTAGAGGCGCTCACCAAAGACTTGACGGATATTTTCGACGTGAGCGAGGGGTTAGATCGTCGCTTGAACAAGGCCGCCGAAAGAGCGGCTGGATTTGATAACGCGATAGAAAAAGCGAAGACCGCGCGTTACACGGATTCCCGCCTTAAACGCATAGCGGTTAATTCACTTCTCAACGTCACAAAAGACCTATTCCGCGAATGCCTCGCCGCCCCCGCCGTGTTCAACGTCCTCGCCGCAAGGAAGGATAAACTTCCTTTGCTCGACCACTTCAACGGCGAAAAATTCTTCAATCAAACCGCCTTAAAACGCAGTAAAAACCCCATCGCCCAAGTCACCGCCCGCGCCCAAGATAAATTCAACATAATCTTTTCCGGCGCCAACTGGCAATCCAAAATCTCTTAATCAAGCGTTCTATCCCACGCCAAGAAAGACAAGAAACAAGCAAAAATCCAATCGAATCTCATCACTATCTCATCATAATCTCATCACGATGATTTGATTTGATTGGATAGAATAGACAAACTCATCTCTTAAATTTATTGATTTTCCTTTCGTTTTACGCATTAAACCGAGGTATTTTCGCAATTTTCACCCATTTTTACCCCAAAATCCTCAATAAAACCTTTCCAACCCTCTTGACTAATCCAATCAAATCATTTATAATCATACTGTGATGTGATTAGATTATAATATGGAGATATAGTATGGAAGAAAGCAGCACGATAGAATTTAAAAGAACGTTCGTTAACGATCTTAACAAAGAAGTAATAGCCTTTGCCAACACAAACGGCGGCGAGATATTCGTCGGCGTCGATGACGACGGAACAGTCTGCGGGCTCGATGACGTGGAAGCGGTGGAATTACAATGCGTAAACCATATTTCGAGTACGATAAGACCTGACGTAACCATCTTTACGAAATACGAAAGAATCATAATAGATAATAAAAACGTATTGAAAATATCGATAAACAGGGGCAGTATGACGCCTTATTATATCGCTTCAAAAGGCATAAGACCGGAAGGCGTCTACGTAAGACAGGGGACGGCATCTGTTCCATCGACCGAAACCGCTATTATGAAAATGATAAAAGAGACCACGGGTGATTCCTTCGAGGAAACCCGCTCTTTGAATCAAAATCTTACTTTTATAACGGCGGAAGAAGAGTTTATGAACGCAGGAATTTCTTTTGCGGAAGCGCAAAAACGATCGCTTGGAATCATAGGCAGGGACGGCTGTTATACCAACCTCGGTTTACTACTATCCGACCAATGCGAACACAAGATAAAGTTTGCCGTATTTGAGGGTTATGAAAAAGAAATATTCAAAGACAGGCGTGAGTTTGCGGGTTCACTGTTTCGTCAACTTAAAGACCTTACCGCGACGCTGGATAATTACAATAGATCGAGCAGTCCAAGAATCAACGATTTAAGACGGATAGACGTTAGAGACTATCCGATCGAAGCGATAAGAGAAGCCGTATTGAATGCGTTTATACACAGAAACTACGGATTAGGCGGTTACACTCTCGTCAGTGTTTTCGACGACAGAATTGAAATAGTATCGTTGGGCGGTCTTATGCGTGGGGTAGAAATGAGCGACGTTATGCTTGGCGTATCATATTTAAGGAATAGACGTTTAGCCGAGATTTTTTATAGATTACGCCTTATCGAAGCATACGGAACGGGCATTTATAAAATTAAAAAAGCATACGCAGATTCAAAAAAGCGACCTCTTTTTGAAAGTTCGGCAAACGCTTTTAAGGTTACCCTTCCCAAGTACGAAGCGGTCAATTCAATCACCGATACGTCTCGACAGGACAAAGTGGTGAATTTGATTAAAGAAAAAGGAAGCGTCACGCGTGCGGACGTTGAAGCAGCATTAGACGTATCATCAGCCACCGCCTCAAGACTACTAAACGATATGGTAGAAAAAGGTATTATCAAGCGCGAGGGTGCCGCTAAAACTACCGTCTATAAACTTTAAGAAACCATAAGATAGGCTGAAAGAAAAAAATACTTTCAGCCTTTTTGTATCTCTAAACGTACGCAATCAAGCAAAAAAACAATTTTCAAACGGCACTCTTGCACGAAAAAGCAGATTTCAAACCCTCGATTTTGCACCAAAAAACAAATTTCAAACCCTCGATTTTGCACCAAAAAGCAAATTTCAAAACCCGAATTTTGCACCAAAAGCAAATTTCGAGTCCGAATTTTTACCCGTTAAAAGCAATAATCGACGAAAATAACGCAATTTTTGATAGAAAAATAAGCCGAAAAACAACGGTTATTTAGTGTTTTTGACCCTCATAATAGTTTGATTTACCGCCTCGGAAACGTTAGAAAGTACGACCGTTTGCGCGTCGTTTTTTAGAACGATAAAGAATTCGTGAACGAAGGCTTGACCTATCTTCTCGATACCTTTGAAATCAAGGGTAACCGTTTCAAACGCTTTCACCATACCCGCAAGCCTTCTCGCTTCCGAGCGTGACACGGGATAGCCGTTAGGGAACAAATGCCCCATCGGGATCTCGGTTTTATTAAAACCGTTTTCCGCGTCCGAAAAACGCCTGAACACGTCTTCGGATAATTTGGGGCTATTATTGGAAAGGCGCATTACTACGGTCGTTCCCTGCCCGTGGTCTAACTCGCTCTTGAATTGCAAATCGGAGAAATCGTTGCGAGTAAACACTACGCCCGACGAAAGAATAGCGAAGAGGTCGAGCATATGCGAAGTAAAGAATATACCCTCCCCTGAATGTAGCTTTTCGGCGGTGGTGAAACGACCGGCAAACAAGTAACTTACGCACTCGTTTTCGGGAACGTCCTCTTCGGTTTTTTCAAGCAAATACTTTTGAATATTGCGGAAAATACCTATACCGTCGTCTACGATGGTTATACGCGTATAAAGCGCGTTTACGTCGACCTCGCAAGATATATTTTTAGCGGAAGAATGTTCGATCGCGTTATTCATCATCTCGGTAAACGAATAATACCAAATATCCTTGACGTTGGCGGGAAGGTCGGTCAATATAGGCGCAACGTCTCTACGGTATATTCTATCCTCGAACAACTTACCGTCGTTAGAGTAATTAAAGGAATATTTTTTTGAAGGCAAAGACAATTTCGTTTTCTTACCGTCGTCCTTTATCAATTTGCTTTCTTTAAGCAATAGATTGACGTAATTATAAACCGAAGAACTTGAAACCGAAAAAGTCTCGACCGTTTTTTTCGCGTAATCGGATTCGTCCCTGTCTATCAATTCCAACATATACCGTAAAATTCTCTCTTTATCTTGACTCATATCGCGCCTCTTTTCCAATATTTTATTATAATTATTCCAAGATGTCAATATATTTATTACAATTTTTGGGAAATATCATACAATTCTTTCGTAATGTTTCTACAAAATATTCGAACAACCCTTCAAAGAAACCACTATTCTTATGAATACCGACCGATAATCAAATCTTTGACTTAAAAAATTCGCCGTATAAAACAAAAATTTCACGTATTGAAACGTTGGCTCTCTCGCTTTAATAAAACGGAAAAAGAAAATTACCGATCAATTCAAAACCTCGCATATCCTTAACGCAAAAGCACGCATAGCGTCAATGCAAGGTCACGCATATCCTCAACGCAAGGTCACGCATTTTAACAAGCAAAAACGCCGAATTCCCTCAACGCAAAGTCACGCTTATCCTCAACGCAAGGTCACGCTTATCCTCAACGCAAGGTCACGCTTATCCTCAACGCAAGGTCACGCATAGCGTCAACGCAAAATCACGCATTTTAACAAGCTTAAAACGCCGAATTCCCCCTTTTTCGCCCTTATCTACTCGAAAAAGTCTTGACAAAAAAAGTTTTTCGAGTAGAAATGGGGTTTTTAGCGGAAATTGACAAAAAAGCAAGCCTCGCGACTTGCTTTTTTTGGTGCGCCCGAGAGGACTTGAACCTCCACGTTTTCACATCGGAACCTAAATCCGACGCGTCTGCCATTCCGCCACGAGCGCGCTTCGTAATTGAGTATATCACTTATTCTAATAGATGTCAAACGCGAAAAATGATTTTTATTCTCTTTTGTTACCATACTTTCGTTATTCGCTAACTATCCTGTAAATCCGCGAGGTCGAATTGTTCGTGGACGAGGTTTTCGCCGTTGACGGTGAGGACGGCGTACGTTCCGCGGAAGTACGCGTTACCGAGCGCGCCCGGATTGATAAAGCGAACGTTCTCTTGGTAAAAGTCGGCGGGGTAATGCGTATGCCCGAACAAAACGCAATCGGCGTTTTTCTTCTCGGCGGTGTAAAGAAGCAGATCGTAAGTATGTTTGACGTGGTATTCGTGCCCGTGAGTCAGCAAAAAAGTCACCCCTTCCACCTTGTTCACTATCGCGGTAGTCCCGTCGAAGTAGCGGTCGCAGTTGCCCAAAACCGCTTCCACCTTGTCGGGAAACGCGTTACGATAATCTTCAACGTCGCCGTAGCCGTCCCCCAAAAAATAGACGTAATCGAATTCGTCTATCCTATTGAAGAGAAGGTCGACGCCCTCTTTGTATCCGTGGCTATCCGAAAAAACGAGTATCTTTTTCATACCTTAAACCTAAAATCAGATGCGTTTAGCGAGTTCTTTCAAGGCGCGCGAGCGGTGGCTGACCGAGTTCTTTTGTTCAGGCGTCGCTTCGCCGAAAGTCACGCCGAGATCGTCGGATAAAAACAAACAATCGTAACCGAAGCCGCCTTCCCCGCGATATTCGTGAGTTATCTTGCCGTAGGTTTTGCCCTCGGTTTGAATAAAGTTTCCGTCGGGATAGCATACCGAAATGACGGTCACGAAATGCGCTGTACGCTTCTCGTCGGGTACGCCCGACAACTCTCTTAAAAGTTTTTGACGGTTGGCTTCGTCGTCGTGTTCAAGCCCCGCAAAACGAGCGGAATAAACGCCGGGCGCGCCGTTTAAGTAGTCCACCTCTAACCCGCTGTCGTCGGCTATCGCGGGCAAGCCGGTAAGAGAGCAAATCGCCCTCGCTTTAATGAGGGAATTTTCCGCGAACGTCGTCCCGGTTTCCTCGACGTCGACGTCGATACCCAACTCTTTCATAGTTACGACGTCCGCTTTGCCGTTTAAGATCTCTTTTATTTCTTTTACTTTATTTTTATTACCTGTCGCTAAAACGTACTTCATAATTAAATTATACCACTACCGTAAGCAAAAGAAAAGCGAAAGGACAACGATTGCAATATTTATTAAACCGAATAAATATTTATCTATCTTTTAGAGTTCAAAGCAGTTCAAATAAATTTGAATGAGGTAGTTATATTTAGCGTTTTTTCTCGTCATGTTGAGCCTGTCGAAACATCTCTTCCGCTTGAAAAACCATATATAAGTAATTACGCTTGGTTAGGGGATCCCTCGACGTTGCTCGGGATGCCGTGCTTATAATTAGTTGCGAACGCAGTGAGAAATCGAGAAAACCCAAAGGTTTTCGAGAAAGAGGAACGAC
>JAFSWQ010000018.1 GCA_017444385.1 Clostridia bacterium
AAGCGAGGCTCGAGCAAACGCAAAACGTTTGCGAGAAAGAGGAATAGGCAAGCAACAACGAAACCATCGTTAGATGGTGAGTAAAAGCGCAGCCTATGACGAGTCGAGGGATCCCCTAACCAAGCGTAATTACTTATATGTTATTTTAATTTGGAAGAGATGTTTCGACAAGCTCAACATGACGAATAAAAATCCTCGCGAAGCGAGGCTCGAGCAAACGCAAAACGTTTGCGAGAAAGAAGAATAGGCAAGCAACAACGAAACCATCCTTGATGGTGAGTAAAAGCGCAGCCTATGACGAGTTAAACGGTAAAGTATAAAACTTATAGCCTACGCCTACGCGTAGGCTATTTTCTATATTTTTCAAAGTGACGAAAGAATTAGAACGCAAATCCATCTTCGTATATCGTTATCTATATTTTTCGCTATTGACAAAACCTTTATTACCTATTATAATAATTAAAGACCTTATTATTATAGGAGATTAAGATGAGCAAACTTAAATTCGGTCAAATTCTTCTTCAAAGAGGATACGTTACCCCCGATCAACTAAAAAAAGCGCGTGAAATAAACATTCAAAACCCGAGAATGTCCATTTCCGAGATCCTAATCGAAATGAACGTTACTTCGGAAATCAACATTTTGAGCGCTCTTGCAGAGAGAATGGGGCTGGAACTTATCGAAGGTAATATCTTTATTTCGGATACCGACGTTATCAAACTCGTTCCCGAAAAAATCGCGAGAAAACACAACATAATCCCCGTTAAAATAGATCGCGGTAGACTGGTTATCGCGGCTCGCGACCCAACCAATATGGAAATCGAAATGGACGTCAAGACCACTTCGGGCAAGGAAGTCACCTACGCTTTGGCTACCGCTAAATCCATTTCGGACGCTATAGAGAAGTATTACGCCAATATAAGCGCGCAGAATATCGCGGAAGGCGTGGACGCAGAGCAGGAAGAAAACGTAAACGCCAACAACGAAGTGGACGCGAGAGTAGACAGCGCGCCTATCGTCAAACTTTTGAATACCTTGGTGCAACAAGCGTATTTGAGAAAGGCTTCGGATATTCATATAGAACCCTTCAAAGAAGTGGTTCTTATCCGAATGAGAATGGACGGCGATCTTCAAGAATATATGCGTATAACGCCGGGAACGCACAAATCCCTCATTACGCGTTTGAAGATCTTGTCTAATATGAATATCGCCGAAAAACGTATTCCTTTGGACGGTCGTTTCGACTATAACTTCGAAGGAACGACGATAGATATCCGTGTAAGTACGCTTCCCACGGTGTACGGCGAAAAAGCGGTTTTGCGTCTATTGGGCACCGCTCTCGGCAAGCAAGTAGGCTTGCACGACTTGGGTATGAGCGAAGCGAACGTAAAGACCTTCGAGCATATTTGTAATTCGCCTAACGGCGTTGTACTCGTTACGGGACCTACCGGTTCAGGTAAATCCACGACATTGTACACCGTTCTCGGCAACCTTAACAAACCGACGGTCAATATCACGACCGTTGAAGACCCTGTCGAAAAAAGGGTAATGGGCATAAATCAAGTACAGATAAACGACAAAGCGGGTTTGACGTTCGCCGCCGCCTTGCGTTCTATATTGCGTCAGGACCCCGACGTAGTTATGGTCGGTGAAATTCGTGACTTTGAAACAGCCGAAATCGCAATGAGAGCCGCTATCACCGGTCACTTGGTTTTGAGTACCCTGCACACGAACGACGCTTGCGCCACCATCGCGCGTTTGATCGATATGGGCATTGCCCCCTATCTTTGCGCCGCCGCAGTCAACGGCGTATTGGCTCAAAGACTTGTCAAGAGGCTTTGCCCGAAGTGCAAGAAACTTCAAAAGCTCACCGACGACCAGAAGCGTATTTTGACGGATAACACGATAGATTCGGCGTATTTCCCCGTAGGTTGCTCGTTCTGTAACTACACGGGTTATTCCGGCCGTTTCGCTATCCACGAAGTCTTGGAACTCGATACCGAATTGCGTACTATGATAACGCGTAACGCGAGTACCGAAGAGATACACGATTACGCCGTCAAGCACGGTATGAAGTTCATGGACGAGAACATTCGCGACCGTATCCGCGAGGGCGACACTACGATAGAAGAGTACGTTCGCACGGTATTCACCATC
This sequence comes from Clostridia bacterium, assembly GCA_017444385.1. Classification (GTDB taxonomy): domain Bacteria; phylum Bacillota; class Clostridia; order Christensenellales; family CAG-1252; genus RUG14300. Next base: position 2,158 of record JAFSWQ010000018.1, read on the forward strand.
GCGTAAACGGGCGTTCGTGATTTTTAACCACCGTTTAATCGTTAGTTATTCGGCATAAAAACTTGTTTGTTTAAGTAAAAACCATTGTTTATTTAATTAAAAAACGAAGCGTTGCGCTTCGTTTTTTTCGTATTCGTCGTATTAAGTTTTAATCGTCGCGTTGAGCGTAGTCGAAACCTATCTTACGTTTCTTATTCGTAATCCGTAAACGCGGTTTCGCCGGATTTTTTATAGCTGATCTTTCCCGACGCGTAGGTGTATTTCCAGACGTTTTTTTTGACTTTGTAAACTATCTTATATAAGTAGCACTTTATTTCGGCTTTAGGGTCGTCGGTGTAGCCCGTGTCCCTTTTGTAGATGATATACATTTTTTCATCGTCGGTTTCAAGCGCGTTGTCGTCCACGGTGTCCTCGTCGAAGTATATCTCTTCAACGAAATTCCCTATCCTCGATTTGTATTCGTCTTTATTGCCGACGTCCATTCCGCTGTAACCCATATTGACTTCGAGATAAATGGCGTTGCAGGTCTTTATCGCCGTTTCTATCGTAGCGGCTTGATTTTTGAATTCCGCCTGTTTCACGAAGAAATTGATGGATAACCCAAGCGTCGTTGAAAGTATCGCTATGATAGCGATGACCACCAATAACTCGACGAGCGTAAATCCTTTTTTCAAAGAAATAGGGTTTTTCATATTTTCTATTATAATATTTAGGATTATATTTTGTCAATATGGCAAAAAATAATTATATGAGATTTAACGTTTTAGTCGTGATCATTCTCGTTGCGGTGGTTTTCCTCGGCGCGACTTTTAATAGGGTGGAATTCGTTCAAGCGAAAGCCTCATTCGATGGAAAGAGCGAAGCGCGCGTTATCGTAATAAAGGACGTATTGCCCGATTTCGGGTACGGTTACCTATTAAACGATAGGGCTTACGCGGGCGTAGACGGCTTTCTATTGAGTTACGACGAACTCTCGGCTATCGCGAAAGAAGTATATCAAAGCGTGAAGAGTAAGTCGGTCGCGAGCGAGATCGAGGAAGTGATATTTAGCCCTTCTAACGGCAAATTGAGAGCGACTGTAAAAGTAAATACTTTTATAAACCTCAATTCGTTATACGCCAAACTTTTGCGGATAAAGAGCAATCCTCTTTCGGTGTACGTTGATTACGATATAAGAATAGAGGACGATATAGTAAAAGCGAAAGCGACCGTTCGCTCTAACGAAATAAGGATAAGCGATCGCTTGGCGAAGATAGCGTTAAGGACGGTTTTCGAAAACGACAAGGGCGTAACGAATCTCGAAAGTATGTTAGAAAGGGTTATGAACAACGTCGGGCGACCTATTCGCTTCGCCGAAAACGGCGTTGAATACGAAAGTTTCAAAGAATAGTACGGCAACTTAGCAACGTATACGTATAATCTTTGTAAAAGTAGTCTTTTCTCGCCGTAGGCGAAAATGAGCGTAGCGAATTCATTACGAGCGTAAGAGGGGTTGCACCCTTTATAAAGGGGGAGTGGACGATATGTTTCGACTAGGGTCAACTCGTCACGACTTTCGCTTCTATTCGTTGCCAAAGTATTGTCAACTTCATTTATACTCGGTCGTTCCTCTTTCTCGAAAACCTTATGGGTTTTCTCGATTACTCACTTCGTTCGCGTAAAAATAACAGTACGTCATTCCGAGCATCGTCGAGGAATCCCCTAACAAGTGGTAATCCACTTATAAAGAACAATTCGGATGAGATGTTTCGACAGGCTCAACATGACGAATAAATAGTAGTACGTCATACTGAGCCGCGACTTGTCGCGAGTCGAAGTATCCCCTAATCAAGCGTAAAATAATAGTTTGATTTTTTAATCGGACGAGATGTTTCGACTACGCTACGCTTCGCTCAACATGACGAGTAAATCATTTTAGTACGTCATTCCGAGCATCGTCGAGGAATCCCCTAACGCGAAGCAGTAAGATCATATCTAAATTTTTTAATCGGATGAGATGTTTCGACAGGCTCAACATGACGAATAAAAATCCTCGCGAAGCGAGGCTCGAGCAAACGCAAAACGTTTGCGAGAAAGAGGAATAGGCAAGCAACAACGAAACCATCATTAGATGGTGAGTAAAAGCGCAGCCTATGACGAGTCGAGGGATCCCCTAACGCGAAGCAGTAAGATTATATCTAATTTTTTTAATCGGACACACTCGCCATTTTGGTTAATTTTTAATTAAAAAACGATTAAGCAACGATAAATAAAAGGGCTGTACTATCCTTTTCAAAGCAAATTTTTTCAATACCTCTTGTAATATAAATAATTTTGTGCTATTATTTTATATATTATGTGCGTGCGCGTAAGGTGCGCGTACGTGTAAAGAGGTGTGTTTATGAGAAAAAGGTTAATAGGTTTCGCTCTATGCGTATGCTTGATATTAGCGTTATCCTTTTGCGTTTCCACGGCTTTCGCCGAAGACGAGATCGCTTACGTCGAAGTAGATCTTGCTCTTAATCAGTATGCCCTCGTCGGTAATACCCCCGAGGTCGTTCCTTCGGTTTGGGAAAAGGGCAAAAATACGGATTGGGTCGCTTCGGCATTTTCCGCGTACGTCGCGATAGAGTATTACGACGCGCTCGGCGTTAAACTCGATGAAGCCCCCACCGAAAAGGGCGTTTATACTGCTAAAGCGGTAGTGAAAGCGGGCTATGACGATACCAAGTACTATTTCGGCGACGAGATGATAGTCGTCGGTACCGTGCTTCAAACTTATACCTATCAAATAGTCGATAGAGAGTTTTCCGTTTCTTTCTACCCCGAAGGCGACGGCGATTACGTTGAAGAGATAACCTTTGACGATATTAAAGAAAATACCGTCGTTCGTTACGACGGAGCCGTTCTTCCCGACTCCTTTTACACGATAAAGCTTTATAACGAAGCAGACGTCCAAATAGACGAGATAGCCGCGCCCGGTAACTACTACGTCATCGTCAAGATGTTGGATTCCTTCCCAAGCGCAAGCGTTACTTCGGGGCAGGAATTCAGATGCGACTTCACCTTGTCCAATTCGGTAGTCAACCTCGTAAACCTCACGGGCGGATATATGTACGAAGGAATGTACTCTTCTTCGGCGGCTTTGAGAGAGGCGTATTACACACCTACGTTCTCGGGTCTCATCACCACCGAAGACGCTTTGAAGAACAGCTACGCGGTTTCTTACAAAGTAAACGGTGCATTCGTTGCTACCGCGCCCATCGACGCGGGCGAACACGTCGTTCGTATCACCTTTACCCAAAACGTACCCTCTTACAATTTCAAAATCGGCGATTTTATCGACCTCAAATACACCGTCTATCCCGCGCCCTACGTCGCTAAATTCAACCTCAACGTAGGTAATTACGATCCGTTCAACGCGGTCATCGAGCAATCGAGCGGCGTTTCCGCCACCCTTTCGTTCAAAGACCTCAACGGCAAATTGATATCCATCGACAAGGACGATCTCACTTTCTCGTATTACGCTTTCGATCCCAACAGCAAGACCTTCAAGCCTATGCAGTTGAACGCGTACCCCACCGATAAAGGTCTTTATAGAGTTAGCGTTACAGTCGGCGTAACCGTAACCGGCAAGGACTATTTCGGCTCTAAATTCGCCTCTTACGAAATAAGCGAGGCAAAAGAGAACAACGTTCTCGATTTCGAATTCCAGATCATTTCTTCAATGACCGCTTCGGGCATTAAAGAGTCCTACGTTTATACGGGCGAACCCATTACACCCGTCCCCGAACTCTCTTCGAACGGCGCGTCCATAGGCTCGGATTATTACGACGTCGCTTACGCGGACGTGAACGACAACCCCGTTACCCCCGTTGAACGCGGCCTTTACTACGCGACTTTGACTTTCAAACAGGATTTTACCATAACCGTGAACGGCGTGGATAAAACCTTCGTACGTACGGGCGATATCTATTACTATTATTTCAAAATCGTCGACGTAGACGTGAATTTCAAAGCCACTTTGAACGAAGATAAGGACGGCTTTAACTTCGGCTTCCCCGCAGGCGTCACCTCTTACAACGTTTCCTATTATCAAGTGAAGAATATGGTGAATTACGCCGTAAGTAAAGACGTGGCTCTTAACGAGGTCGGCTCTTACGATATCGTTATAAAGTTCACCGCCGACTACAAGGCTTACGGTCTTTATAAAGGCGACGTCCTCACCCTTCCTTACGTCAATTCTTCGCAAGGCACGATAAGCAATATCAATATGTCCGTATTGGGCGCGAAGTTCTCTAACGGCGCGTATCGCCTCGCTTACGACGGCAACGTCAAACCTGTCACCGCAGAGGTGGATCCCGCTACCGGGCTCAACTATTCCATTTTGTATTACGTTGTGAACGGGGACGGAACTTTAGTTCAAACGGGTTATCCCGTCAACCCCGCCAAATATAGAGCGGTACTCAAAGTAAACGGCAGAAACGCTTACTTCAACGCGCAAGCGGGCGACTACGTGACCTACGAATTCATAATCGATCCCGTCAAACTCGTCGGCGTGTTCACTTCCACCACCGATAACGTCTACGCTAAGACCGAGAAAACGTTTACCGTAAAATTCAAGGGTAACGATAGACCGGTTGAAATCGACGAATCGAACTACGAAATACGCTACGCTTCCATAGTAGACGGCGTTGAAAGCGTATATACTACGGATAAACCTTTGAACGCGGGCGACTATTACGCGGTCGCAATATTCAACAACAAAGCTTTCGTCAAGTACGGCATAGAGTATTACGTTCCCGCCGAATACACGAGAGCGGGTCTCAACAAGACAGCCGTGTTCAGTAGCCTTATCACCATAGAAAAACTCGATCTCGCCATAATCGTCGGCGTCCCCGTCGAAGAGAAGGGCTTATATAGACTTTCGGGCGACGCGGTCGAACCTCGTTTCGATTTCTATAAAGGCAACGGCGTTTCCGATTATTCTTCGCTGAAAGGTACTGTGGGACTCGGATACGTTTCCGCCGCCGATTTCGAATTCTCATATAAGACCGGCGCTTTGAATTCGCTTATGTGCGACGAGGTCGCGGCTTCTTCTGTTAAAACGGGCAGATACGTTTTGTCCCTCGCCGTCAAAGACGCGGCTAATATCTCGATAAAAGCGGTAGTCGCAGATTACTACGGCGCGCACGAAGGGGAAACCTACGACGCGAGCGTTTACTTCGCTTCCAAAATAACCGACGAAGTGTTGAACGTTGGTTATAAGGTCGCCCCGCTACCTCTATACGTAGACGCGGGCTACCACACCGAAATGTATTACGGTTCTGTCACCGCTAAAACCGCGGAGCAACTCGTGTTCAAAACGGTCGACGTGACGAGCGAGAATTACGACCTTATCGACGTTTCCGCATACGGATTCTCGGATTTCATAGAGGTTATGTATTTCAGCCGTTATACGGGCAGTTCCTCTTACGACGAAACGCCTATCTCGAATAACGGTTCGACGACCTTGACTTCCGACTATCTCTTCCCGATAGGTGACTACGTTTTGAAAGTGTCTTTCGGCGAGCCTTCTCCCGCTATGGAAGAGATATATTCTTACTTCACCGTATTCGACGGAATGAATTCGAGCAACGCCTCGGTCGGCGGCAATTATCTCGCAGAGGGCGATTACTACGACCTTAAATTCGCCGTGCTTTCCGCGCGTAATTTAAGAGCGGTATTCGTAAGACGCTTCGACTCCTTCACCGCAGACGGCAATAAAAAGATCTTCGACGTGAAGTTCTTCTCGGATAGTAAGGACGTTACCGCCGAGATAGATTTCTCTTGGAATTATTGCACGATCGACGATACCGTTTTGGGCAATCTCGACGAAAACGCGCCTTTCAATGCGGGCGACTACAAGATAAAGATACAGTTGACTTCGAGGAATTACAAATATCGCGTTATGCAGCTCGAAGGCGACTATGACGACGCGGATTTCGAAAAGGATTATCCCTACGTCAACGAAAACAGCATTATTACGTTTAACTTCTCGATAGTGACGCCCATCAACCTCTCTTGGAGTTGGTCGTCCTACGACAAAGCGGCTACTTCGGGTCATTCGTACGCCTATAACGGCAACGAAAGCGATATAGCCGTTAGATTCTTCGAGACGGGTAGAGAACTTTCCACCGTCAACCTCATTTATAATATCGACTACGCTTTGAACTATTATAAGAAGAATTCTTCCACGAGCTTCACCCGCCTTTCCACCTTGCCCGTAGAATGCGGCAATTACGTGGTCGAGATAGTCTTCTTGCGCACCTTATACGATTTCAGGGTAGGCGCGGAAGCCAAGATCCCTTACGCTTTCAACGAAGCGGACGCGGATATTTCGGGTGAAAAATTCGGTAGATGCCTCGCTAACGACTCGTCCTTGTATCTTAATATCTATAACGAAAAGAGATATTTCGAGTTCACCGTGACGAGATCCGCTATCGAAGTCAGCGGCGTGACCATTTCGGATAAAGCCTTCGATAACGACGTAAAAGCGAGCCTTATCAAGAAACTCTCTTACGCGCCTATAGATAACGGCAAGTTGGTAGAGGGTAAGACCGCGGGCATAGACGGTTTGTTGAAGTTGCCTTTGAGAGCGAGATTTACCTCTGTCAAGGTAGGCGTAAACGACGTGCTGCTTTACGCCCTCGTCTACAAGAGAGAGAATGGCGAAGAAGTCCTCGTCAAGTTGCCCGTAACGGGTACGGCGGACGCTAATACCGAGATATTAACCGACCTCGCGGCGCTTAAAGCGAACGCTACTTCGGACGAAGAGCGCGCCGCTATCGACTCGGCTATCGCGGCGGTAAACGCCTACGGCGAGAGATACGAGCTTACCTTCGCGCCTTTGAAAGCGAAGATAACCCAAGCCGTGATAACAGTAGATCCCCACGCGTTCACGAGAGTATATAATCCTTTCTATAACGACGAAGACGTCCTCGCCTACGACTTACAAAACGGCGATCTCGCCGCGTCGCTCTCTGCGTCGCCCTTTACGGGCAGCCTTTCGAGAGATAAGAGCGACGACAATTCGGTAGGCTCTTACTACATAACCATCGGAACGTTCGCAGTATCGGGCGAAGAGGTTAATTTGGCGGACGGCACTACGGCTGCGTTGAACACCTTGTTTAAGGTCAAACTCGGCGCGGCGGCTTACTATACGATAAGCAAGTGCCCCATCACCGTCAAGGTTGTGAGCGGCAACGTCAAGTATTACGACGAAGACGATCCTCAAATCATTTGCGAGGTTTCCGAAGGTACTCTCGTCTACGGCGATTCTTTGAAGTATGACGGCGAGTGCGCGCCTAAGAGAGCGACCACCGCTTCGCGCGACGCTATCGGCGTATATAATATCGACCTCTCGCCCTTGAAGATAGTCGACGCGGGCGGCAACGATATCAGCTATAATTACAGGATAAACCAAGTTAAAGCCACTTTCGAGATACTTCCTCGCAAAGTCACCATCAAACCAAAGGATATGAACGTCAACTTCGGCGACGATTTCTATACCACCTATTCGGTATCTAACGCCGAGAACTACACCTTGCAATTCGACAATAACGGCACGCCCGTTGCGTTCTCGTTCAAGAACGGCGATAGACTTGCGGGCAACTTCGGTTTAGAGAGGGTTTCCGCTTCCGCAAACGTGGCGAGCAGATTCAAGATCACTTCGGGTACCTTGCGCGTTTTGAGCGAGACCGGCAAAGACGTCACTTCCAACTACGTTTTGGAGATGGACGACAAGCCTCATTACTACACCATCCAAAAGATATCCGCTCGCTTCGAAGTGGTGAACGAGATCAACTTTGCGTATTACGGCGATACGACGCAAATTATACCCGTTAAACTTATCACCGATTTAGGCTCGAAATTCAAGGTTGCCGAGAATTCTTCCGCTTCTCGCGAGACGGGCGAAGACGTGGATAGCTACGATATTCTCACCGACAACTCGTCGGGCGGCATCCGCATTTTAGACGCGAAGAGCGACCAAGACGTTACGAGTTACTTCAATATCTACGTGGATAAGAAGGAAGCGACCTTCGAGATCCGCAAATATCCTATGACGGTATCCGTCAAGAACCAAAAGATCATCGACAACGGCAACCCCATAATCCCCGAACTCGTCTACAAGGACGTTTACGGCGTGAACGTACCCCAAGAAACGTTAGACGCTTGCAAGGTGAAATTCACTTATAGCGTTGGCAATTCGTCGGGCAAATTCCAAGAGGGCGACAACGAAGTGACCCCCGTACCTTCGGGCGCGGTCACCGTAGACTCTAACTTCGATATAAAATACGAAAGCGGAAATATCCACGTTATCTACCCTCAAAACAACGTAATCGTCGAGAATTTGGATATGGGCGAAGACGTAGTGCGGAAAAACTCGTTCGTCGTAAGAGGTTTGATGCTCTTCGAGACCAAGCAAATGTACTCGTTACGCACCTCGAACGGCGAGAACCCCACCAAAGATATAGAGGTCGAACTCACCGTAAACGAGGACGTTTATAACAAGAACGTCTATGTCTTAGCGGCGAGAAAGGACGGTAAATTCGATATCCTTACCGCCAACGTCACCGACAAAGGAACGATAATAATAAGCGATAACGAATTCAATTACATCCTTATTTGCGAACAAAAGACGTGGCCTTATTACGCTTTGGCGGTATTACTTGTATTGATACTCGTAGGCGTGGTATTCGCGCTTTTGAGATTAAAGAGCCGTCGCAGCGTGCGCGGTAAAAAGGCGCGTGACTTCCGCGAACCCGAACCCGAGCCTAACGAGGCGGACAACGGCGGAACCGCGTCCCCCGTCATACCTTCCGGCTCTCATGAAAACGACCTCGACGACGTAGTAGGCGCGATGCCTTATACTACCGAATCGGCGGAAACCGAGAAAGTCGAAGAAAAGAAAAATAAGAAGGACAAGAAAGAAAAGAAAGATAAGAATAAGGATAAAGAAGTCAAAGAAGATATCGGCGTAAGCGAAGACGCGGCGAAAAAGGAAGAGGCTTCGTTAGAAGCTAAACCCGAAAAACCCGAAAAAGAAAAGAAGGCTAAACCCGAAAAGGAAAAGAAAGAGAAGAAGAAAGACAAGAAGGACGAACCCACGCCCACTATCACGTTAGGCGGAGCCGCGCCTCGATCCCGCTCGGTAGAATTGTCTTCTACGCCCGCCCGTCCCACCCAAAGCTTTGATAACGACGAGCTTGACCTCGGCGAAACTCTACCTTTGACCGCGAATGACGGCGACGACGATATAGTGCTGTCCTCTTCGGTGGATAGAGCGGACGAGATCCCCACCTCGACGAATAGCGAATTCGATGACGACGAAATAGTCATATCCGCTTCGAGAAGGCTTGACGACGACGAATAAAACCTACTAAACATACTTTCGAAAGGAGTTAAAATATGAAAAAGAACGTTTTAAGAACACTCGTAGTTGTATTACTCATCGCGATTTTCGTATTCTCTTGCGCTTGCGCAAAGACCGATAATACGACCGTAAACAACAAAGGCAACGATAACGGCAATACCGGCAACGATACGCCCGCTTGCGTACACGACTTCGACGACGGCGTTTGCTCGAAGTGCGGCGCGTGGGACGGCGTTTCCACCCCCGTACCCGAGATACTCGACCAATATTGCGACAAGTATCTCTCTTACATAAGAGCGGAAAGTTACCCCAGTTTTGCCGAGACCTACGACTATAACTTCGAGACCGATCCCGAACTCGAAGATCAAGGTATGTATTGGACTTGGTACGACGAAGAGATCAACGTCGTTAGGGAAGTCAGCGCGCGCGACCACGAAGAAGTGGACAAAATGATAGCGGACGGACGTATCGACAAGAACAAAAACACCATCATTTTCGTACACGGTATTTGCGTTACCCAATATCCAAAAACCCTTCTCAAAGTGGTTGACGGTCAAGTCGTGGAAGCCACCTACGAAGAGTATATTGCCGAACATGAATACGAAATAATCGAGATACCCTCGGACGGCTACGGCACGCTTACGAACACCGTCACGGTAGATCCCACCCTGCCGCTCTATTCCGAGTACGTGGACTATACGGGCAACGTGAACTTGAACCTTATCTATCTCAAAAACGGTTTTAATGTTTTGAACTTCTCGTATATCCGCTTCGGCGACGAAAGCACGAGAACTATTTCCGAGCTTTGCGACGACGGCGTGACGAGAGAATTCACCCTCGCCAACAACGCGACCATCGAAGAAAAGGTTTATAGCGTAGACGGCGCGGCAGGTATGAGATACAGAAAACAAGACGGCGTATTCTCGGACGGTAACGACGGTTGGGGCAACGTAGTTGAGGGTGCGGAAGTCCACGACGATCCCGACTTCTCAATAGCCGAATACTTCGCCGCCGAGTACGTTCGTATGTTCGATTATATGGCTAAGAAGAACGTCTTCAACGAGAATACTCATATGCGTATTTCCGGGCACTCGATGGGCGGCGTAGTCACCACGATAGGCACTTTCTTGCTCACCGAACTTGCGAGAGTAGGTCAGATCCCCGTATGGTACGTTCCCGACAGAATTGCGCTTGAAGACAGCTATTTCGGCGCGTACACCGATTACGGCGAGAACGTTCCCACCTACAAGTCGATAGCCGACACCGTAAGAGCCGAATACGAAGAAGAAAACGCTATTCGCGAGGCTAACGGCGAAGCGTTGTTCACCGAGAAGGATATCTTATCCGCTATTAAAGTGCAACAAGACGGCTTGAAAGGCGTTAAGATGCTTTCCGCTTACGGCTGCACCATTCACTGGACGGGCAAGAAAATAGCCGGCGGCGGCACGCCCTGCTTGTATCTCGCGGCGTTGCGTCAAGTCGTCAGGGACTACGGCGTAGTAGCCGAGTATTACGTTGACGAATCGGGTATGGGTAACGGCGGTATGGCTTACGCTTCCATCACCGCGCCTATAATAAACGAGCTTATCCGCACCTATACTTCCACCATCGCTTACGTATTCAAATTCCCCAAGAGTTTCAACTCTCACAACGGCGTAAGAGAGGCGCACTGCGTTTCCTTCTTGTTCCCCGTATATAAGGACGTAGACGGCAATATCACCGCTTCGGCATCCGCTACCGACGAAGAGATCAAGGCGGCGACCGGCAAACAATGGTATCAATACAAGGGCAACGAAACGAGCGACCAATCGGACGACGTCTTCAAAACCTACACCGGCAAAGCCACGCCCCCCGTTTACGCGGAAGAGAAGTAAGCGTCTTTCGAGTAGGGCGGAAAGACCGATTTCCGCTTTGCAACTCTTTTAGTAAAGCCTTGAAGACGCAGGCTTTTCAAAAGGGTTTAGGTGAAGAAGAATACTTGAAAATTAAAAAAATACCTTGCGTTTTACGGTGATATATTGAGTTTATCATCGTAGACCGTAACTAAAAAAGACTGTGAATCGTAGTTACCTAAAAGAAGGTATCGTTTATGCTCTCAATACGACTTACCTTTGGTATGTCGAGCGGCGTAGATATCGAATAATCCTAACGGTTGAAAACGGTTTCCACGGTCTTTTTTATTGCAAAAGGAAGTATAACCTTAAACGAATATAGGATTTTAGAAAAACGTAGGATTTTGAAATATCGCCCATAAAAGGATTTTGTGATATAGAAAACGTTAGTTTTTTGCTACGTGTTATGATAAAATATCAGTATAGTAAAACGATAACGTAGTTAAATAACGCTAATCGAGGATGGAAAAATGATAGAAAGGTTTAAGTGCAGTAAAGAGGATTTCGAAGATTATTTGAACGAACAAAATCAAGACTTCGAAAATACGACGGTGTGGAACACTTTGCAAGGGAAGAGCGAATACGGCTCGACTAAAGGCGAAAAGGGCTATCAACGGATAGCCGCGCTAAAAGCTCGGTTGACCGCTAAAAAACTCGGCTTGAACGAAGAGAGAGCGGCGTTTTATACGAAGTGCTTGGGCTCGGCTTTCCCCGCGTTCGGCAAAGAGGGCGAGAAGCGTATCGAAGAATACGCCCTTTCCCACGAGTTGCCTTTCGACGAAGTAGAGTTGTATTCGTCGGTCATCGAAGAATCCTTGGATTCCTCGGGCGGATTCGTCTTCGAGGGGTTGAGAGAAATTTTGCTCGAATTATTCGATAAAACGAAGGATTCCGTAATCAAGGAAGTCGAACTTGCTAAACTCTATCACGAACAAATGGAAATATTAAAGATCTTCGATAGTATATCGAAAGAAAAATACGTCGAGGGCGAAAAGTTTTTAGACGAAGAGATAGAGAAGAATATCGACAAAATCGGTATAATCGGCTGTAAAAAACAACTTATAGACTATAAAAAAGGTATCAAAGCGGAAATACCGAGTATGACGAAAGAGGAAAAAGAGAGGTATTATAAGGCGTTAGATAACTATAAAGAAGCCTTCGGCGACGAATTCCTCATCAAATTCGTCTTACACGAAGAAAATAAGTTCAGTATGTGAAGGGTTACGAAGAGAGATTAAGAGGGTTAGTTACTTTTTCTTACAAAAATAGGAAAAGTTCATCGGGTGAAGTGATACACCGAGGTATAGAAGTGGTAAACCTTATATATAATCTTTTCGCTCCACACGAATACAATAAGTTTAGAGTGTAATGGGATAGATCGGTTATATTGAGAATAATAAAACCATATTATAGCCGTTAAAAGTACGTCATCCTAAATTGGAAAAACCGAGCGAAGCGAGGTTCGAACAAACGCTTGCGTTTGTGAGAAAGAGGAATAGGCAAGCAATCACGAAACCATCGTTAGATGGTGAGTAAAAGCGAAGCCTATGACGAGTCGAGGGATCCCCTAACCGAGCGTAATTACTTCTTTGAGATCTCAAAGCGGAAGAGATGTTTCGACTACGAGGGCTCGTCACGACTTTCGCTTTTTATTCGTTGAGAAAAATTCTCAACTTCATTTTTGCTCGGTCGTTCCTCATTCTCGAAAACCTTTTTGGGTTTTCTCGATTGCTCACTGCGTTCGATTGAAAATAACAGTACGTCATCCCGAGCTTGTCGAGGGATCCCCTAACCGAGCGTAATTACTTCTTTGAGATCGCAAAGCGGAAGAGATGTTTCGACTACGCTCAACTCGTCACGACTTTCGCTTTTTATTCGTTGAGAAAAATTCTCAACTTCATTTTTGCTCGGTCGTTCCTCTTTCTCGAAAACCTTTTGGGTTTTCTCGATTGCTCACTTCGTTCGCGTAAAAATATCAGTACCGTCATAGTGAGAAGGAAAAACCCGAGCGAAGCGAATTCATTACGAGCGTAAGCGGGGTTGCCCCCTTTCGACAAGGGTGTAAACTTTCGGAAGTCGCTACGCTCGTAGAGAAAAATTATAGCAAAACTATTGCTAATGATTTATAGGTTACGTTTATATTAAACGCGTAAACTACCGATCTCGCTACGGTCGTAGAAAGAATAAAAAGTGAAAGTGAATATAAATATCAAATCACTTCCACTTTAAAGCGCTTTTATTGCATTGTTTCTAAAAAGCGTACGTTTAGGCAACGCTTGATTTTTAATATTCTCTTTTACATATTCAAAAATGCTCGTCCTCTCGCCTCTATTGCGGATTGGTGGAAGCGACTTTGCCGCTTTTTACGTCTATGACCGCCGAATAATAGTCGGTGGGGCTGGAAATAAACGCGACGTACCAATAATAGGGCGCTTCGAGTTCGTCCGCATTCTTTATAACTCTTACGTATATCTCTCTTTCCTTATCGTCGTTAGCGAGTTTTTCTTTCAAGGTTTCCTCGGCGATGGATAACGCCTGTTGAGACGTCACCATACCTTCGAGCATATCCTTTAATTCGACTTTGCTTTCGTCCGCGCCTATTAATACGCTCGCTTCTTGCGGCTTTCCAACTACCGACATATCGGGGGAAGCGGTGAAATACGCGCCGAAAGCGTCTACGGATAGAGGCGCGCTCACTTCGCCTTTATCCCCTTTGAGTTTGAATTTAAGGTCGACGTTTTTGAGGTCTTGCGACGTCGGCGTTACCTTTAAGGTGACGAAAGGCGCGGTTTCCTGCGTTTTGCCGTCCGCAACGAAGAGTTTTTCGCTCGTTCCCTCGGTGAGTTCAACGACGAAATCGGCGTTTTTACCCTCGTAAAGAGAGGTTTGGCAATAACTTAGGGCGATGACGTTTTCTTGTTCTTTTTCGATTTTCGAGCAAGCGGAAAAGCATATCGCAAATAATAATAAGGCTGAAATTACGGATAAATAGATTTTGTTTTTCATAGCACCTCGCAAAAAATTAATATCGTTAGAGGGTATGCTTGAAGGCGATATTTTATGCAAGGGGAAGAAATGTTTCGACTACGCTCAACATGACGAGAGAATCGGAAGAGATGTTTCGACTACGCTCAACATGACGAGAGAATTTTAAGTCGAATCGTTTTTGCCATAAAAATTGAAACGCATATCCCATAAAATTTGAAACGTCTATGTCACAGAATTTTAATATAATTCTATGTAGATCGGGTGGCGAATAAATCCATATATTTATATTATAATAATCACCTAAAAATAAAATCCCTTAAAAATGCTTGACAACGGTTACGGGGGCGTTTATAATGTGTAAAGTAAAAAACCTTTACAGGCGGTAGTTATGGATATAAACGATAGATTAATAATATCCTCGTTGTTTCAAGAGTACGGCGTTTTGCTCACCGAGAAACAAAGAGAAGCGCTGCGCTTGTATTGCGATATGGATCTGTCCCTTTTCGAAATTGCCGAGCAAGAAGGCGTTTCCCGCCAAGCGGTGAGGGATTCGATAAAGCACGCCGCGGCTTCCCTATTCGAGTACGAAGAGAAGTTGGGCTTGCATAAGTTACGCGAAGATATCTTGGAAGTACTGTCAAGCGATTTGACGCCCGAAGAGAAGATCGAGCGCGTACGCAAATTAACGGAGTAAATTATGGCTTTTGAAGGATTAAGCGAAAAACTGAATCATATTTTCAGTAAACTGAAAAACAAAGGCGCTCTGACCGAACTTGAAATAAAGAACGCGATGAGAGAGGTAAGAGTCGCGCTTTTGGCGGCTGACGTCAACTACCAAGTCGCAAAAGATTTTATCGCAAGAGTCAGCGAAAAGGCTTTGGGCGAGGATATCTTAAAATCACTTTCCCCCGCTCAACAGGTTATAAAGATAGTCAATGAGGAACTTATCGCTTTGATGGGGTCGGAAAACGCCCGTCTCGCCGTTGCAGACCGTCCCCCGACCATTATATTGATGTGCGGTCTTCAAGGTAGCGGTAAGACCACGATGTGCGGTAAACTCGGCTATTTGCTCAAAAAACAGGGTAAAAAGCCCTTGCTCGTCGCTTGCGACATATATCGTCCCGCCGCTATAACTCAATTGCAAAAAGTGGGCGCGACAGCGGGCGTAGAAGTGTTTGAGAAAGGCAAGACCGCCCCTCAAATAACCGTCAAAAAGGCTTTGGAATACGCCCTTGCAAATCGTTTCGACACCATCGTGGTAGACACCGCGGGCAGACTTCAAATCGATCAACCTCTTATGGAAGAGTTGAGCGACCTTAAAAAGATATTGAATCCCGACGAGATACTTCTCGTTATCGACTCTACGTTAGGTCAGGAAGCGGTGAACGTTTCGAGCGAATTCAACCGTAGGCTCGACGTTACGGGCATAGTTTTGAGTAAGCTCGACGGCGATACTCGCGGCGGCGCGGCGTTATCCGTAAAAGCGGTAACCGGCAAACCCATCAAATTCTGCTCGGTGGGCGAGAAGATGAACGAACTCGAACCCTTCTATCCCGACAGAATGGCGTCGAGAATACTCGGAATGGGCGACGTTCTCACCCTCATCGAAAAGGCGGAGCAAGCTTACACCGAAGAGGAAGCCAAGAAGATGCAGCAAAAGATGCGCAACGCGTCCTTCGATCTTCAAGACTACCTCGAACAAATGGACAAACTCAAAAAGATGGGCAACCTTTCGGATATGGTCAATATGATACCCGGAATGCAAGGCAAACTCAAAGGCAAGGATCTCGAAGTTGACGAGGATCGCATAAAGAGAATGAAAGCCATCATCCTTTCGATGACGCCAAAGGAAAGGCACAATCCCGAAATTATCAAGGGCAGCCGTAGAAAGCGTATTTGTCAGGGTTCGGGCTGCACCATTCAAGAGGTCAACCAGCTCTTACGCCAATTCGAAGCGACCAAAGATATGATGAAGCGCTTTTCGGGCGGCAAGAGAGGGGGCAAGTTGCCTTTCTAACGAAACGAGAGGGCAGATCGTCTTTCTAAAAATATAAATCGAAATCGCATATAGTTATTTAGGCGGCGACGCCTTGATATAAATAGAAAAAGTAAAAAATAAAAATAAACAACTACATTTGGAGGTAAATTATGGTTAAAATCAGACTTACAAGATTCGGCGCTAAGAAAAATCCCTGCTATCGTATAGTAGCGGTCGATTCGAGAAAATCCCGCGACGGCGAATATATCGAGCAAATCGGTATTTTGCAACCCCGCGGCAAGAACAACGAGGACACCGAGGCTGTCGTTCAAATCGACGAAGCTCTCGCTAAAAAGTGGCTCGCTAACGGCGCTCAACCTACCGACACCGTAAGAGATCTTTTCCGCAAAGCGAACATTCTGTAAAATGCAAGAACTGTGCGAATACATCGTCAGATCGTTGATCGGCGACGATAAAGAATTCGACGTGGTCGTTAACGAGAAGGAACGCAGTATCAATCTTTATATCAATAGAGAGGATATAGGCAAGGTCATCGGCAAATCGGGCAAGATAGCCAAAGCCGTGCGTACCATCATCAAGGCGGCGGCGGGCAAGATCAACCATCGTTACGACGTGGAAATTTTAGAAAGAGATTGATCAAAACCATCAAGATCGGTAAAATTGTAAAACCCCAAGGCATCAAAGGGGAAGTTAAAATCTACCCCTACGTCGACGATACCCGTCCTTTTATCGACTTAAAGAGGGTATTCATCGACGGTGACGCCGTAAAAATCGACGGAGCGCGAATTTCAGGCTCCGACGTTTTTATGTGTTTAGACGGTATATCCGACCGCGACAAAGCCGAACTTATGCGGGGGAAAGAACTCTCTTTACCCGTATCGGAAGCGCGCGCTTTTTCGGAAGGCGGATATTTTATAGCCGAACTCATCGGGCTTGAAGTCTACGTCGGCGAAGAGAAAATAGGCGAGATAAAAGAGGTTTTGAAGAACGGCGCTGCGGACGTTTTCGTCATAAAAGGCGAGAAGTCCTATATGGTTCCTTTCTTGAAAAAACTTACTCGCGAAGTGGATATCGACGGTAATAAGATAGTCTTCGAGCCTTCGGTTTTCGTCGAGGTCGCGTATGAGGATTGACGTTCTTACCGTGTTCCCCGAGGAATTCGCCGCGCTCGATTCGGGCGTAGTCGGTCGCGCTCTTCAAAAGGGCGTATTCGAGGTGAACGTGGTGAATATCCGCGATTACAGCGCGGACAAGCATCGTCGTACCGACGACTATCCTTTCGGCGGGGGCGCGGGTATGGTAATGACGCCGCAACCCATTTACGACGCGATTCAAGCGGTGGATCCCGAGAGGAAAGCAAGGCGTATTTATATGTCCCCGAGGGGCAGGACGTTCGACCACGAACTGTCTTTGGAACTCGCTCGCGAAGAGCGAATCCTTTTGTTATGCGGCTCTTACGAGGGCGTGGACGAGAGGGTTTTGGAACTCTGTATCGACGAAGAACTTTCCATCGGCGATTACGTTTTGACGGGGGGCGAACTCGCGGCTATGGTCGTGATCAACGCGCTTTCCCGCCATATCGACGGGGTTTTGGGGTGTAGCGAGAGCGACGAAGACGAGTCCTTCGCGGACGGTTTGCTCGAATATCCTCAATACACTCGCCCTTCGACGTTTATGGGGAAGGAAGTCCCCGAAGTTTTGTTGAACGGTCATCACGCCAAAATAAACGCCTGGCGAATGGAAAAGTCGCTTGAATTGACAAAAGAGCGACGCCCCGATCTATACGAAAAATATTTGAAGAAAAAGGACGAAAAATAGTATGCTCATACAATGGTTCCCCGGTCATATGGCGAAAGCCTTAAGAGAGATGGAGAAGAGTATAGCGAAGGTGGACAGCGTTATTTATATGCTCGACGCCCGCGCTCCTTTTTCTTGTATAAATCCGCAATTCGACAACCTTATTAAAAACCGCCCCGTGCTGTACGTGCTTAATAAGTGCGACCTCGTCAAACAAGAAGACCTCAAAGCGTGGGTGGATTATTTTTCGTCTAACGGAATGAGCGTGGTTTACAGCAATTCCTTAAACGGCAAAAACTCGGCGAAAGTCATCTCGTCGTTGAAAGAGGTCAACGCCGCTAAACTGCAACGCGCCGAGAATAAGGGGGTTAATTACGCGGTCAAGGCGATGGTTATCGGTATGCCGAATACCGGCAAATCCACCCTTATAAACAGCCTTGCGAAAGACAAAAAGACGATTACAGGCAACAAACCCGGCGTAACCCGCGCCGAGCAATGGATAAGATTGCAGGACGGCATTATGCTTCTTGACACCCCCGGCACCCTTTGCCATAGTATCGTCGTTGAGCGTACCGCCTTGAACCTCGCGTTTTTGGGGTCTATACGCGACGCGGTTCTTGACGTGGAAGGCTTGGCTTTGAAGTTCGTCGAATACTGTATCACCTCTCAAAAAGGGGTTTTGAACAAACGCTACAACGTGGACGAAAACGAAACGCCCTTGGTGGTTTACGAGCGTATCGCAAAGGCTCGCGGCTATCTTTTGAAGGGTGGCGAAACCGACTATTCGCGTACTGCCGCCACCATCTTGGACGACTTCCGCAAGGGTAGGCTCGGGCAGGTCATATTAGAAACGCCTTATGACAAGGATTAACGACGTAACCAAAATGCTCGATTACGAATTCGAGCGAAAGGCTCTCGGAGATAATCTTATCGCGGGGGTGGACGAAGTGGGGCGGGGTCCATTAGCGGGGCCGGTCGTGACCGCTTGCGTTATTATGCCGCTTGAAGACCTTATACAAGGGGTAAACGACAGCAAAAAACTCACCGAAAAGACGAGGGAAAGGCTCTCAACCGAGATTCTTGAAAAGGCTATCGCGGTGAAAATTGCCGTCGTGGACGAAAAGGTGATCGACGAAATAAACATTTTGAACGCCACGAAAAAGGCGATGAAAGAGTGTATCGATTGTATATCCGTAAAACCCGATTGCGTGCTTATCGACGCGGTAAAATTGGACGTAGACGTCCCCACCGTATCAATTATAAAGGGGGACGCGAAGAGTTATTCAATCGCTTGCGCGTCCATCGTCGCCAAGGTTTACAGGGATAATTTGATGAAGGAATACGCGAAGATATATCCCGAATACGATTTCGAGGGGAACAAGGGTTACGGCACCAAAAAGCATATCGACGCCCTTAAAAAGTACGGCGCGACCCCTATTCATAGAAGAACTTTTATAAAGAATTTCGTAGACGTAGACTAAACCCAACCTGCGAATTTGCATATTGAAACGGGCGTTTGTTTCGTTATGAATAACGAAAAATAATTTGTACGACGATATAGCCTAAAAAGAGAATTTTTTTTACCGTAAAAAAGATTTTATATAATGAATAACAAAGGAAAAGGCGTAGACGGCGAGCAAGCCGTAATGGAATATCTTATGAAGAACGGGTATCTTCTTCTCGAAAGAAACTATAAAGAGAAGTGCGGCGAGATAGATCTTATATCATCTAAAGACGGCGTTATTGTTTTCACCGAGGTAAAAACCCGTTACGACAATAATTTCGGTACGCCCGTAGAGAGCGTCACGCCCGAAAAAATACGCAAAATAATCAAAACCGCCGAATTGTATATGATAAAAAAGAAAAAATACGGCGTCGACGTTCGATTCGACGTAGCGGTGGTTTATTCAGGCGATTTGGAAGAATATATCGAAAACGCCTTTACCCGCAACGATTCGGGTAGAAAAAGACGCTGGTAAAAAATTCGCGTTGCGAAAATGATAACTCGCTACTCTCGAATTTTTCTCGTCATGTTGAGCGAAGTCGAAACGTTACTTTTAAATGAATATATCGCATAGCGATTATATTAAATTGTTATCCTATGGAGACGGTCGAACCGTCCTGCGAATAGTAGAGTAGATGGCGACCGTCTCATTGCGCCCTTCCGCCAAAGGCGGGAGCAAAGGGAGAGAGGACGTTCCCAAAGGGCGACCGAAGGGAGAACGACGGAATGGAGAGGGTTTTACAGTTCACGAAACTTTTATACATTGTAAAGTAGGTGGCGAGTCCCTTTTCATTGTTTCTCAATTCGCAACTTACCCCATTACTTTTATAGCGTAGTGCCTAAAAACCCCCGACCTTCCGTCGAGCCGAGGCTCTTTGGGAACGTCCCCTCCCCCTTTTAAAAGGGTGCAACCCCGCTTCCGCTCGTAATGAATTCGCTTTGCTCATTTTCGCCTACGGCGAGAGAACGTATTTTCTACTCATTGTTAGGGATCCCTCGACTCGTCATAGGCTGTGCTTTTACTCACCATCAAACGATGGTTTCGTTGTTGCTTGCCTATTCCTCTTTCTCACAAACGCAAGCGTTTGTTCGAGCCTCGCTTCGCGAGTTTTTTCTCGTAATGTTGAGAGAAGTCGAAACATCTCAACCGAATTGTTCTTTATAAGTGGATTACCGCTTGTTAGGGG
>JAFSWQ010000019.1 GCA_017444385.1 Clostridia bacterium
AATCGTTTTGGATGAAGGCGAACTCGCGGGCAAAGTCAAAGCGAATAAGATATTGGAACTCATCGGACCGAAGACCTTGCGCGATTCTTTGAAATGCTTGTATCGCGGTGGCATCGTCTGCCAAACGGGACTACTCGGCGGCGTTTATACGGTGGACGGTTTCGATCCCATTAAAGAGATACCTAACGGTTGTTATCTGACGGGCTTTTTCTCCAATTATCCTACACAAAAAATCATAGATGAGATGTTTGCTTTTTTTAATGAAAAACACCTTTTGCCGTCCGTCGGAAAAGTGTACGACTTCAAAGATATACGCCGTGCCTTAATAGAAATAGACGAACATAAAGTTGAAGGCAAGGTTGTAATTAAGATATAGCCATATTAACATGTTTTTTGAGCTATACTTGTTTTTCTTGTACACTTTTTGCGGTGTGCAGAAATGGGGATAGAAAATTGCACACTTTTTGAGGGTGTGCAATTTTTCAAAGCGAGTGTGCAGAAAAAATCCGCATTTGAGCGGAGTGTGCAAATTGTATCTTTTACGCAGTTCTTTTTCATAAAAGAAACCTCTTTTGTCTACCATGGCAAGAGAGGTTTTTCTTGCATTTTGGGCAAAAATCGGGAAATCAAGATCAAAATGCCGGTTGACAGGATCATCGTCCGGAATAGCGGCGTCGAGGTTCAGTTTGCTGCGGAGTCAGCGTCGAAAAAGAAAATGTGAGATAAAATTACCGAAATCACTTGACAAATCGTATCGCGCGCGATATAATATAAACAAATAAATCGCGTGCGATATAATTTCAGTGAGGTGACAACAGAATGAACGACAAATATGAGGCGCTACGCCTGAAAAATCAGCTTTGCTTCCCGATCTACGCCGTATCGAATTTGATAACGCGCAAATATAAGCCATACCTTGACGAGCTTGATCTCACCTATACGCAGTATATCGTCATGATGCTGCTGTGGGAGCATGGGCAGGCAAACGAAAAACTTCTTTGTGAATCGCTTTGTCTTAAATCAAATACGGTGACGCCTCTCCTCAAAAAGCTGCAGGACAAAGGGTATATCGAAAAATCGAAGGATAAAGGCGACGAGCGAAATATTGTTATCACGCTGACAGAGGAGGGCAAAGAATTGCAGGACAAGGCGCTCGTTGTGCCGGAATGTATCGCAAAGGAGTTTGATCTTACGCCCGACGAGGCGAAGTTACTTTACAGAATACTTTATAAGTTGCTCAATGAAGAAAAGAATAAATAAACGGAGGTAAGCAAAAATGAAAACAGTTTATGATTTCACGGTAAAAGACAGAAAAGGAAACGACGTCTGTCTTTCGGAGTACAAGGGCAAGGTTTTGCTCATCGTCAACACGGCAACCGGCTGCGGATTCACTCCGCACTACGATCCGCTCGAGGCAATGTATAAAGACCTGCGCGACAAGGGCTTTGAAATCCTCGATTTTCCGTCCAATCAGTTCGCGGGACAGGCGCCGGGAAGCGACGACGAGATCCACGAATTTTGCACCGTCAAATTCGGAACGGAGTTTCCGCAGTTTGCGAAGATCGACGTCAACGGAGATACGGCTGATCCTCTTTTCGCTTTTCTTGCTTCCGAAAAGCCTTTCGAGGGCTTCGGTAAGGGACTGAAAAACGCGGCGCTGAACAAGTTTGCGAAGATGAACAACAAGAAGTTCGGCGATAAGACATATATCGGATGGAACTTCACGAAATTCCTCATCGACCGCGAAGGAAAAGTCGTCGCTCGCTTTGAGCCCACCATGGATATGAAAGAAGTCAGAAAAATTGTGGAAGAAACTCTGTAAAAAGTGGAGGGGAAGAAAATGAAATACGCTGTCAGATACTATACTAAAACAGGGAATACAAAAAGACTCGCCGAGGCGGTTGCCGAGGCTGTCGGTGTGGAGGCGTTTCCCATCAGCACTCCTGTTGACGAACCCGTAGACATCCTCTTTCTCGGTAACTCCTATTATGCTTTCAACATCGACCCGGAGGTCAGAAGTTTCGTACAGTCGCTGGACAAGAATAAGATCGGTAGAATCGTCAATTTCGGTTCCGCCGCCATGCTGAATTCCACTTACAAGAAAGTCAAAGCGGAAGCGGATAAGGTCGGCATTACCATGGACGAGCGCGAGTTCCACTGCAAGGGCGAATTCAAGGGCATCCATAAAGGCAGACCGAACCGCGACGATATACAGGCTGCAGCTGTTTTTGCCAGATCATTTCTTGATTAAGGGAAGATCAAAAATAAAATGATGACAAGGAAAGCGGCAACGGAATTTAACGTGATAGTGCTTTATGGATAATCAAAACAACTCCGAAAACTTGCGTTAAAACGCGGCGTGAATTATGCTAAATATTTATTCCGATATAATTTTATATCGGAATTTTTTATATTGAAAAATCCAACTATATAGTGTATAATATAGTTGAATTGTTTTTGGAGGGTATAGAGATGCTTAAACGTATCGCCGTAGAAGAGTTTGATAGAATATATGAAGAGTTAAAATCGACTTTTCCGCCTTATCGCGTTAAAACGCTTGACGAATACAAAACCCTTTTATCAAACGAGAAGTATCAATGCTTTGCGTTTCTTTGCGAAGGGAAGGAAGTAGGCTTCGTTATAGGTTATGTTTTCCAAAACGACGAATCGAAATCATATACCGATAGATATGGATTCTTCCATATGGACTATTTGGCGATTTATGAAGATTATCGCAATCAAGGTTACGGCAGAAAGTTGATGAAGGAACTACTCGACGAACCTTTCACGAAAAAGGCGGTGTTCTTCGCTCTTCCCCTTGAAGGTCGCTTAAAAGACGATGAAAGCGATCCGTATTTTGAAAGGCGCGGTTTAGACTCAAGCGTCAAAGCAAAAAGGTTTTTCGATCGATTTTCTCAAGTCGAAATATCGCACTATCAAAACGACGAGCAATTCGTCTACGCGTATCCCTCTTGCGACGGTCAGTTACGCCCGATGAGTTTGCATTTGATCAAGGGATTTCATAAAGACCTAAAAAATAGCGTCGCCATTTTTTACGACGAGTTCGCTTCGCTACTAAAAGAGAGCGAAGATTATATTCATCAAAATAATCCGCTTAAAGAAAAAGCCTACGAAACCTACAAAGATACTATCGTCAAAACCACCGCGCCTTATGCTATCCCCGCGACTCACTACGAGTTAGTAGAAGTGGATTTGGATTCGGATAAGATGATACAAGACGTTAAAGACTTCGTTATTAACGGCGATAAAATATTACGCGACGACTTATTCGACGGGTACGTATCCTTTGACGCTTTCAAAGCGTTGCTCCTTAAAGACACCGTATTTAACGCGAAAAATATCCTCGCTTTATATTCCGGCGATAACGGGGAACTTATAAAAATAAGCCAGCTTATATTGTTTTTGGATAAATTCCCCGAGAATAATAGAGAAGAGATACTCTCTGCATTTAGCGAGACAGGCGCGAAAACGCCCGAAGGTTTCGGCAAAGCGATGGCATATTTAGAGGGATTCAAGAGCAAAATGCAGGACGGGGAAAGGCGTATCTTGTTTATTTCCAAGGGTACTTCTTACTACTCGCAAACGATAAGCGAAAGCGCTCTTTTAACCAAATTGCCCTATGGGAAAACCTACGTAATCGAAGTTGAAAAGGACGATCTATTCAAAATAATGGACTATACGAAACTCGGATTTAAGGTGAGGAAAGAATATAAAGACGCCGTTGAACTTTGTAAAACTATGTAGTTTAGAGTAAGCGGTTTGAGTGAGAAGTAGGGACTTAAAAAGATAGATAAAGATCGAATTCGGTGTTTCGGGCGAAAGTAGCCGCTAACTCACGGCGAAACGATTATCGAGTAAAAAGTATATATTACAATAATAACAAAGAAAAGAACGACAAGCGATGAATAAAACGTTTTTACGATTGAAAAATAAATTAACGGTAGGGAAGGACGTACCATTCAGCGAGTTAAAAGAACTTGTTTACACCGTAGCCACGACCAGCTATCCGCCTTACAGCGTGAGATATCGTTTTGAGTTTTCGAGTGATGAAGTAAGGTTTTTCTATACGAGAAAAGAGGGAAAATCCCTGCCTTTACGCGACGAAGATATAGTGGAAAACAAGCAAGCCACCTTGACCGAGGAACAAAAAAAAAGGCTCTTCGAATCGCTCTCGGGCGGCAAGTTACGTAAGAGAAAAGAGAGTATAACGACGGGCGACAGCGGCCCGTGGGTTTATTTGTATTGCTTGGAAGACTTCGGAAAAACCGAGTTTTCCTTTGAGATCTACCTCAAATCCACCGCGTTTTTAGCGCTCTGTAACGAGTTGATATGGTGATAAGGCTTGCTATGGCGTTTTTACATAAGTAGTAATGATTTATTATCGCGTAGCGATTTGATTTATCGTTAGTCTATGGCGGCGGTTGTGCCATCACTAATTGTTTTTTCTCGCCAAAGGCGAAAATGAGCGAAAGCGAATTCATTACGAGCGAAAGCGGGGTTGCGCCCTTCCGCCTACGGCGGGAGCAAAGGGAGAGGGGACGCGCCCAAAGAACGACCATAGGGAGAACGACGGCGTGGAGAGGGTTTTAATAAACGAATTATATAAATAATATAGTAAGCAACTATTTTTAAAACAATTTATAGGGAACACAACAAGTCAGAATATCGAATATACGTTTAGATTAAATCAATAATTTATTTATAAATTCGGTAATACCGAGTGCTAATTCAAAACCCCCGACCTTTCGTCGAGCCAAGGCTCTTTGGAAACGTCCCCTCCCCCTTTGCACGTCATAGTCTGCGCTTTTACTTGTTCTTCTTTAAGAACTTCGTTTTTGCTTGACTATTCCTTTTTCTCGCAAACGTTATGCGTTTGCTCGATATTCGCTGCGCTCGTTTTTTCGCTAAAGGGTGCAAA
>JAFSWQ010000003.1 GCA_017444385.1 Clostridia bacterium
AAATGAAGTTGAGAATTTTTCTCAACGAATAATAAGCGAAAGTCGTGACGAGTTGAGCGTAGTCGAAACATCTCAACCGAATGAGTAAATGTGATAAGTAATAACGATTGGTTAAGGGATCCTTCGACGACGGCAATAAATTGCCTGCTCAGGATGACGGGACTTGTATTCATACGCGAACGCAGTAGCAATCGAGAAAACCCAAAAGGTTTTCGAGAAAGAGGAACGACCGAGCAAAAATAAAGTTGAGAATTTTTCTCAACGAATAAAAAGCGAAAGTCGTGACGAGCCCAAGTAGTCGAAACATCTCAACCGAATATTAAATACGCGTAAGCGGAAATATAAGAATTATAGTAAATTATTAACGATATGTTTTTAGCCATTGATTTGGAAGCCTGTAATAAATACGTCAAGGGAAGCGTATTCTCGATAGGCGTCGTCGGCGCGGACGATAATTTCAACGTGCTTTTCAAAAGGGATATTATAATCAACCCTCATTGTAAGTTTTGCACGAATTTCCGCAAGCCGATAGAGTTCTCGGTGAGTAAAGAGGACGTTAAAAACGCCCCCGATATTCGCGCTTTGTACGGCGAGATCAAGCAATTACTCTACGGCGACGGCAATACGGATATCGTCATTTTGGCGCATTCCGCAAATAACGACGTGTTTATGCTGAATATGGCGTTAAAACGCGCGGGACTTCCGCCCCTCAAATACCGCTACATTTGTACGCAAATGATATATTCGGCGGTTTTCGACGTAATGGACGGCGTAGGGCTCGACAGGGCGGCTAAGGAAATGAACATTGATTTTATCCATCACAAAGCCGACGAAGACGCCGAAATGGCGCTCGAGATCTTGAAAGAATGCTGCGCAAAAATGGAATGTACCTATCCCGAACTCGAAGAAAAGTTGGGGATAGTTAGAGGCGAATGCGATAATTACGACTATACTCAAATGCGTTGCGCCAAGCTTGAAAAGCTGCGCAATAAGCACAAAGTGGAGAAGAGAAACGAGCAAAAGAGATTACGCGCGGACGCAATGGGGCAAAACGGCGTTATAGCCTCGGTCGACTGCAAAACCTTCGATCTTTTAAGATTGGACGGCGAAAGCTCGTTACTCACCATCAACGATAAATACGTTTCCTTATTAAAAGAGGGCGACGTGATCTTTGTGAGAAAAGAGCAGGGCTACCGCGAGCTGTTCAAGGTGAGAATAGTGGATATTAAGAGATACGATTCCTTTTTAGACGTGTATCTTTCGGGCGAAAACAACGTTAAGAACGAACCTATGCTGGATTTCTTGACGCGTACGTACGATTTTAACGATTACAAACGCGAGGAAGATTATGGCGTCGCAAGGTTGACCGTCGTCAAGATACAAAAGTAACGTTAAAACGCGAAATTTTAATAATTTACGTTCGTTTTTTAGTATTTTGACCTATAATAAATAGTGTTCGAGTGGAAGGACGAGAAAGTAGCGCGGAAAACCTTGCCCTTCTAACGCGAATTATTATGGGTTTCTATAAGGCGATAAACGAATGATTTTTGCGGGTAAACTTTTTATAAAAAAATAGAAAAAAGTTTGCGAAAATCGTTGACAATATTCCTCGTTTATTGTAATATAGAATACGTTGAAACCCAAAAGCCCAACGGGGTGTAACGCAGTTGGTAGCGTGCATGGTTTGGGACCATGATGTCGGGAGTTCGAGCCTCTTCACCCCGACCAAAATAATAGTTTCAATGGTGTATGGACCTTTAGCTCAGTTGGTTAGAGCGGTCGGCTCATAACCGATTGGTCCGCGGTTCGAGTCCGTGAAGGTCCACCAAAATTTAATTGGCCCGGTAGCTCAGTTGGTTAGAGCGCCAGCCTGTCACGCTGGAGGTCAGGGGTTCGAGCCCCCTTCGGGTCGCCAATAAAACTTAATAGATGGCTTGGTAGCTCAGTTGGTAGAGCAGTGGACTGAA
>JAFSWQ010000004.1 GCA_017444385.1 Clostridia bacterium
ACTGCGTTCGCGTATGAATACAAGTCCCGTCATCCTGAGCAGGCAATTTATTGCCGTCGTCGAAGGATCCCTTAACCAATCGTTATTACTTATCACATTTACTCATTCGGTTGAGATGTTTCGACTTCGCTCAATATGACAAGTAAATCAGTTTAGTACGTCATTCCGAGCGTCGTCGAGGAATCCCCTAACAAGTGGTAATCCACTTATAAAGAACAATTCGGAAGAGATGTTTCGACTTCGCTTCGCTTCGCTCAACATGACGAGAAAAAGTATAAGTACGTCATACTGAGCCGCGACTTGTCGCGTGTCGAAGTATCCCCTAACCGAGAGTAATTATTTTTTCTAATCGGTTGAGATGTTTCGACTTCGCTCAACATGACGAAAAAATTTTTGCTTAGCAAGTTATAATACGAACGCAGCAAGTTATCATTTGAGCGAAGCGAATTATAATTTAAGCGAATTATCATATTGCGAAGCAAACTATTCACGGCAGTAAATCAATGTATTGAAGGTCTTCCTTCGAGGAAATGTAGGTGTCGGGAATGTTTGTCGAAAAGACGTTTTCGGAAACGAGGACGTAGGTTTTGAATTCGGCTATCTCTTCGTTTTCGGGTATCGCGATCTTCGCTTCGGTGGTTACTTCGAGATATAGAGCGTACCGTATGACGTTTATCCCCACGCTTTGGATAATGGGGCGAAAGTCGCTCTTTACCGCGTATTCGACTTTTATGGGGACTGTGACCGTTCGTCCTTTGTCTGCGAGAAGGGGTGAGCCGCTGAACGCGCCGTAGGGGATTTCGAGGGCGACGGATCGCTCGTTTAAGAGGTCTTTTTGGCATTCCACCGCTACGAGATTACTTAATACGTTCACTTCGTTTACGGCGGGGGTGATATGCGTTACCAATCCGTTTTCGTCCTTTTCCACTTTGACGAGCGGGGCTGAATCGGAATTTTGGACGACTATTTTGTCGGTGGTCACGTTGATACTACGGTATATTCGGCTTTTAACGGCGGCGTAAGAGTATTCGCGGTATATTTCACGAACGTTTTTTCTTATTTTTATTCCCGCCGCAACAGAGAAAAGCGAGAAGAGGATAAGCAGAGAAAGTATTATTATTTTTTTACGTTTATGTTTCATTTTAGAGTATCTTTCGACTCGTCATTGCCTACGCATTTACTTACCATCTACGATGGTTTCGTTTTTGCTTGCCTATTCCTCTTTTTCGCAAACGTATGCGTTTGCTCGAGCCTCTTTTTGCGAAGTGTTTTATTCGTCATGTTGAGCGAAGTCGAAACATCTCAACCGAATGAACAACTGTGATAAGCGATTACTTTGGTTTAGGGAATCCTTCAACAAGCTAGGGATGACGTCCTTTATTTTTACTGCTTCGCGTTAGGGGATCCTTCGACAAGCTCAGGATGACGTACTATTACTATTTCGTAGTCAATTCATGTGTAATAATGCAATTCATTGCGACCTCGTCGAGCTAAAGGCATATTTAATACTATGCTTGACAAGCAATTTTGTTGACTTTTCGTTTATATTATGTTATTTTATTAGAAGTATTTATTTATAGAGGTACTATTATGTTCGATAAAATCAAAAGTTTAGTAGCAAAAGCCAAGGATTCTATCGCGGAAGCGAGCGATTCCAACGTATTGGCGGACGTAAAGGTGAGATTTTTAGGTCGTAACGGCGAATACACGGGTATTCTTCGCGGCTTGAAAGACGCGTCCCCCGAAGACCGTCCCACTTTGGGTAAGCTCATCAACGAGGGAAGAGCGCAAATCGAGGAAATGTTCAAAGAGAAAGAAGCCCAACTCAAAGCGCGCGAGCAAAAGCTTAAACTCGCCGCAGAGCGTATCGACGTGACTTTGCCCGCAAAGAGCGAATTGGGTTCCATTCATCCTTTGACCCTCGTTAAAAATCAAATAGTGGATATATTTATCGGGCTTGGATTCGAGGTAAAAGAAGGCCCCGAAATCGAGACCGATCTCTTTAACTTCCAGCTTCTTAACATACCCGAGGATCACCCCGCGAGAGATATGCAGGACACCTTCTACGTCGGCAATAATCTCTTACTTCGCACCCACACTTCGCCTATGCAAGCGCATACGATGAAGTCCGAGCGTCCCCCCATTCGCATACTCGTTCCCGGTAAGGTCTACCGTTCGGACGACGACGCCACCCACAGCCCTATATTCAATCAAATAGAGGGTTTGGTCATAGATAAAGGCGTTTCGCTTTCTCACTTAAAAGGCACTTTGGAAATATTCGCGAAATCCCTTTTCGGCGAAGAGACCAAGGTCAGATTCAGACCTTCTTACTTCCCGTTTACCGAGCCGAGCGTAGAGGTTGACGTCAGTTGCGCTATGTGCGGCGGCAAGGGTTGCTCGCTGTGTAAGGGCACCGGTTGGATAGAGATATTGGGCGCGGGCGTGGTAAATCCCCAAGTCCTCGTCAATTGCGGCATAGATCCCGAAGTTTATTCGGGTTTCGCGTTCGGTTTCGGCGTGGATAGAATCGCCATGATCAAGTACGGTATTCCCAATATCCGTGCTTTATATGAAAACGACGTTCGTTTTCTCAAACAATACAAATAGGAGGGAGTTATGAAAGTTCCTTTCAGTTGGTTAAAAGACTTCGTAGATATCAACGTTTCCCCCGAAACGCTCGCCGATAAAATGGTCAAAGCGGGCTTCGAGGTGGAAGAGATTATAAACCTTGCCGACGCTTATAAGAAAATAGTGGTCGGCGTTATCACCGAGATTTCCCGCCATCCCGACGCGGATAAACTCATCGTTTGCCAAGTGGATTGCGGTTCTTACGGCGTTAAGCAGATAGTCACCCACGCGACCAACGTCAAGGTCGGCGATTACGTTCCCACTTGCTTGCACGGCGCGGTTCTTCCCGACGGCAAGACCATAACGAAGGGCAAGTTGAGAGGGGTAGTCAGCGAAGGTATGATGTGCGGCGGCGACGAACTCGGGCTTACCGCGGACGACTATCCGGAAGCGGGCGTTGACGGCATATTTATTTTAGATTCGAGGCTTCCCGTAGGTAGCGACATTAACGACTACCTCGACACTAACGATTACATTCTCGATATAGGCGTTACCGCCAACCGCCCCGACTGTAATTCCATTTTGGGTATCGCAAGAGAGGTCGCGGCTGTTTTGAACGTGGATTTCAACGGTATTCCCACGGTGGATTACGAGGAATCGGGCGACGTTAAGGACTACGTGGACGTTAAGGTTTTGGACGAAGAACTTTGCCCGCGCTATATGGCGAAGGCGGTAAAGAACGTTAAAATCGGTCGTTCGCCCGAGTTAATAAGGCGTAGATTGAGAAAGGTCGGTATCCGCCCCATTAACAACATAGTGGATATCACCAACTACGTTTTGATCGAGATAGGTCAACCTTTACACTCTTTCGACGCAGACGTTCTCGGTAAAGAGATAGTCGTAAGAAGAGCGGAAGAGGGCGAGCATATCGTCACTTTGGACGGCAAGGACAACACCCTCACCAAAGAGAACCTCGTAATTTGCGACAGTGAAAAGCCCGTTGCTCTCGCGGGAATCATGGGCGGTCTTAATTCGGGTATAACCGATAAAACCGTGAACGTAGTTTTCGAGTCGGCGCGTTTCAAACGCGACAATATCCGCCGTTCCTCTAAAGCGTTAGGCATTAGAAGCGACTCTTCGGCGCGCTTTGAAAAGGGCGTTGATTTCTGCTCGCAAGAATTGGCGTTAGAGCGCGTTTGTTCGCTCATCGCCGAGCAAGAGATAGGCGATATCGTTTCAGGCGCACGCGATACCTACAAGGGCGGCGAACAACAAATCCTCAAAGTACCCGTTCAAAAGATCAACGACATTTTAGGGCTTGATATCGACGCTTCCGAAATGGTTAGTTACCTCAACCGTTTGTCCATTTTCGCTATTGCGGATAACGGCGTTATAACCTTGAAAGTACCCGCGTATAGAGAGGACTTACTCAACGCCAACGACGTAGCCGAAGAGGTCATTCGTTTGAAGGGTTACGACAATATCCAAAGCGCGCGACTTGACGGCAAAATGCAAACGCACGGCGGTTGGACGAGTTCGCAACGCATGGAAAACGAAATGAAGTATTTATTCTCGGCGTTGGGTTACAGCGAATGCGTAAGTTATTCCTTCGTTTCCCCCTCTTTCGCGGATAAGTTGAGGCTTCCCGAGGACGACGCGAGAAGACGTTACGTCGAACTTTTGAACCCCTTGGGCGAAGAGTTGTCGGTAATGAGAACCACGCTTTTGCACTCTATGATGCTGACGCTTACCACGAACAATTCCCGCGGGAACAAAAAAGTCAAACTCTTCGAGATAGGTAAGGTTTATCTTCCCAAGAGTTTGCCCATCACCGATTACGCGGACGAAAGACCTACTTTGGTGTTTGCGGAAACCGGCGAAGGCGTGGATTTCTTCACGTTGAAGTCCACTTTGGAAACCCTTGCGGATAAATATCACTTCGCGTTCGACTATAAACCCGAAGTTTATCCCTTCTTACATAACGGAAGATCGGCGGGCGTTTACGTAGGCGAAGAGTATATCGGCTATTTGGGCGAGATTCATCCCGAAGTCGCTAAAGAATATAAGCTCGACGGTAGAATTATAGTCGCCGAACTCGATTTGAAGAAGATAATCGCTTCCGCGAAAGATCACCTTCCTTTCAAGGATCTTCCCAAATTCCCCGCGTCTACCCGCGACCTTGCGTTCGTTCTCGACGCTTCTATCCCCGCGGGTTCTCTCGTCGAGACCGTGAAGAAAGCGGGCGGCAAACTTTTAGAGAGCGCGGAGATATTCGACGTTTACAACGGCAAAGGCATTATTACGGGTAAGAAGTCGATAGCAATCGCTTTGTCCTTCCGCGCGAAAGACAGGACTCTTACCGACGACGAAGTGAACGTGCTTATCGACAAGATAATCAACGCGGTCAAAGATAAGTTGGAGGGCGTTCTTCGTTAATGGAATTATTGTCGCCTTGCGGTACGATAGAGTCTTTGACGGCTGCGATAGCCGCGGGCGCGGACGCGGTGTATTTCGGTTTGGGCGAATTGAACGCTCGAATGAAATCCACCGCTTTCAATCTTGACAATTTGAGGTTTTATACCGATCGTTGTCACCTCTTCGGCGTAAAAGTCTATATAACTTTGAATACCGAAGTTTTCGACGTCGAGTTGCCGCGTATGCGGGAACTCGTCGATTTTATATATAACGCAGGTTGCGACGCTATCATCTCAACCGATCTTGCCGTACTCGACTACGCCAAAAAGACCTATCCCGATTTTCAGATCCACGTCAGCACGCAGTCGGGCGTAAGAAACCCCTCGGGCGCGAAGTTCTTCAAAGAGTTGGGCGCGGATAGAGTGGTAGCGGCGAGAGAGTGCGGGTTAAAGTCGTTGAAGAGTATCGCCGAAGTGATGGAAACCGAGGCGTTTATCCACGGCGCGTTATGCGTGAGTTTCTCGGGTAACTGCCTATTATCCCATTATATAGGCGGCAATAGCGCGAATAGAGGTCTTTGCCGTCAGCCTTGCAGAAAGGAATACGAGGCGAAGGACTCTCGCGGCAACCTCTTAAAGAAAGGTTATCTACTATCCGCGAAGGATATCTCGATGGACGCGAAGATAAAGGATTTAGAGAGGGCGAAAGTATCTTCCCTTAAAATCGAGGGTAGACTTAAAAGCCCCGAATACGTTTACGTTTCGACGCGTCACTACCGCGCGAGGATAGATAACGAGAAGATTGACGACGAAAAGGAATTGCTTACTTCCTATAATCGCGGCGGATTCGCCCCCGCCTATCTCGACGGCGAAAACGTGGTTTATCCCCTTACTTCCAACCATATCGGTGTGAAGATAGGTAAGATTATTTCTATAAAAGTCAAAAACGGTTTTACCTTCGCCGAAGTGAACGCAAAAATAGTAAAAGGCGACGGCTTGAAGATTTTGCGTAAGGGCGTAGAAGTGGGCGGCAGCGACGTGACGAGCGTGGAGTACAAAGGGGATAACAGCGTTGTCCCCGTGAGCCGCGGCGTAAAAGCGGGGGACGAAGTGAATATCACTCGATCCCGCGTCATCGCCGACTTCGTTAAAGCCGAACGTCCCCGCTTAAAAGCCGAAATGTATCTCTATTTCGGCGAGAAGGCTAAACTCGTCGCCGTTAACGGCGATAGACAAGGCGAAGCCGAAACCGAGTATGAAGAGGGGTTGCTCTCTTACGAAGAGATTTTAAGGCAAATGGAAAAGACGGGCGAAACCGATTTTACGCTCGGGTCGTTGACGGTCGAGGGCAAGGGCTACCTACCCAAATCCAAACTAAACCGCTTGCGCAACGAGGCGTTATCCGCGCTCTCAACCGCGATAATAAACTCGTATAGTAGACCGAAAGCGGTGAATTATAATAGAAAGTCGGTCGAGAGAAATCTCTTGTTAATTGGCGATATCGCCGAGATATGTAGACATCAAAAGGTAAACGAGCGAAACGTCGTTTATTCGCCCGAATTTTTGAACGCCGAGCGAATTGCCGCCGACCTCGACTTATTAGTGCTTGACTACGAGAGGGTTTACCTCAAATTACCGCGTTTGATAGGCGAGAGCGAAGAGAAGGACTATATCTCGTTAGCCTCTAAAAAAGGCGTTGGCGTGTATGCGGATAACTACGGTACGGTTTTTCTCGCGAGGGAAAACGAAGTACCCTTTATCGCGGGGATAGGCTTGAACGTCTCGAATAAAGTGGCGGTCGAGGCTCTATGGGACGCCGACGCGATAATTAAGTCGATAGAAACTTTCTCTTACGAAAACGAGGACTTATACGTTTTCGCTTCGGGTAGACTTCCACTGATGACCTTCGAGCATTGCCCGATGAGGACGGTTCGCGGAAACGCCGATTGCTCGACTTGCAAACATAAAGGGGAAAGCCTCGTTTACAACGACGGTTACGCCTCTTTCCCGTTAAAAGCGGTCAAAGCGAATGACCGTTGCTACTATACTTTATACTCGGATAAGCCGATATCGATAAGTAGCGGCGGTAAAAAATATATCGTTTACGAATAGGTGTGTTATGGATAGAGTATTAAAAGCGCTCGAATACGATAAAATACTGAATATTTTGGTTTCTTACGCGCAATCGGATAAAGGCAAGGAATTGATTTCTTCCTTTCGTCCCACTTCCGACCTAAATAAATGCCGCGCGCTCTTGGACGAAACCAAAGAGGCGTACAAACTCGAATACGTTTTGAACGTGTTCCCCTCTTTCAGCGTGGACGACGTGACCGAAAGCGTGCGTCACGCCGAAAAACTCTCGGTGTTATCCATTCCCGAATTGATGAAGATAGCAACGGTACTTAGGGTTTCTTCGGAAGCGAAAAGCGCGCTAACGAAAAAGAGAAGCGAAGCGCCCATTCTCGCGGGGTACGCGGATAGCGTTTATACCGCAGATATTTTGGCGGAAGAGATAGACCGATCTATACTCAACGACGAAGAGTTATCCGACTACGCTTCCCCCGACCTCGCTTCCATAAGAGCGGATATAAGGCGAAGTAACGAGCGTTTGAAAGAGAAGTTGTATTCTTACGTCAACAACAAAAACGTGAGCAAATACTTGCAGGATAATATAGTCACGCAAAGGGGCGACCGCTACGTCATACCCGTAAGAAACGAGTATCGCGGTATGGTCAAAGGCATAGTCCACGACACTTCTTCGTCGGGGCAAACCGTGTTCATCGAGCCCGCCGATATCGTCGAAATGAACAATAAAATTCGGCAGTTGAAGATAGACGAGTCGAGGGAAGTGGAAAAGATTTTACGCGCGTTTACCGCTAAAATAGGAAGTATTTCCAACCAAATACTCACTAACGCCGAGGTTTTGGCGGCTCTCGACGCGATATTCGCAAGGGCGACCTTCTCGGAAAGGTTCGACTGTAATCCCCCCATTCTCAACGACAAAGGTTATATCCATATAATCAACGGCAGGCACCCTCTTATCGAGAAGAGCAAGGTCGTACCCGTGAGCGTTACGATTGGGGATAACTACGATCTATTGCTTATCACGGGTCCCAATACGGGCGGCAAGACGGTCAGTTTGAAGCTTACCGGGCTTCTCACCCTTCTTGCGATGAGCGGTCTATTTGTCCCCGCCTCTTCGGGTAGCGAATTATCCGTATTCGAGAAGGTATTTTGCGACGTAGGGGACGAGCAAAGCATAGAGCAAAGCCTGTCCACCTTCTCGTCGCATATCAAGAACGTCGTTGAGATAGTGAACGGCGCGGATAAAAATAGCCTCGTACTATTGGACGAAGTGGGCGCGGGTACCGATCCCGAGCAGGGCGCGGCTCTCGCGGTCGCTATTACCGACTATTTGAGAAGAACGGGCGCGAAATGCGTTATCACCAC
Organism: Clostridia bacterium; assembly: GCA_017444385.1. Lineage (GTDB taxonomy): Bacteria > Bacillota > Clostridia > Christensenellales > CAG-1252 > RUG14300. The sequence continues at coordinate 8,433 of JAFSWQ010000004.1, forward strand.
CCACTATTCGCAGCTGAAAGAGTATTCCTACGCAACCGAGAGGGTGGAAAACGCGTCTATGGACTTCAACCCAGAAACCTTCGAGCCTACCTACAAATTGATAATCGGCGTTCCCGGCACTTCAAACGCTCTCGAAATATCCAAGCGTTTGGGATTGAAATCCGAGATAATAGAGGACGCCGCCTCTCAAATAAAGAGAGAGACCAAGAACTTCGAAGAGGTGCTTCAATCCGCCGACCAAGCGAGAAGAATACACGAAGACAAGGTCAAGGAAGTTGAAGATTTGCAAGCCGAGTTGAAAGAGGAAATCAGACTCGCGAAACTCAAACAAACCAAACTCGATAACGAGCTTGAAAAACTCAACCTTGCCGCAAAGAGAGAGGTCAAACGCCTCGTCGAAAACGCTATGAGCGAGGTCAACGAGATAGTCGAAGAGTTGAAAGAGCTTGTGAAAGAACCCACGCCGCAAAGTTACTTCGAGGCTACCAAGTTGAGAAAGAAACTCGAAAGCGTCACCGCAAAAGAGGAAGCCGAAGAGAAAGAAAAACCCAAATTCACCGACGAGCCTTGTAAGGCGGGGGATAGAGTGTACGTCACCAACCTCGACCAAAAAGGCGTTCTCGACTCTATCAAAGCGAACGGCGATTACGTCGTAAAACTGGGTAGAATGACGGTCACTTTGAAAGAGAAATTCGTCAAGAAGTTATTCGAGCAAAAGCCCGAGGAAAAAGAGGAAGAGAAGAAGAAAGCCGTAAAATACACTTCTCACGTTCAAGGCGGCTATCAAAGCGAGTTAAACATAATCGGCAAACGCGCTCTCGACGCGATAGCCCAAGTGGAAGCGTTTATCGCGGATTCCAAGGAACACAATATGGAATTCGTGCGTATCATTCACGGCAACGGCACGGGGGCGTTACGCGCGGCGGTTTGGGAATTCTTGGACGGCGCCGACGTCGTTTCGTTCAGGTTAGGCAAAAAGGACGAGGGCGGCACGGGCGCGACAATAGTAAGATTGAGATGAAGTATTATCAGCAGTACCTTAACGACGAGCATTCGCCGGGCGCGATAATAAAGCGAATTCTTCAAATATTCGGTCTTATTCATTTCTTGCTATCCGCGATAACCTTTATCTACGCGATATTCATATATTGGGTGTTCTTTTTGATACCTTTATCGCTCTTTATCGACGGGATATTCTGGGGTTGTCTTTCCTATCTCTTCTCGAAAGACTATATGTACGAGTATGAGAAAGGAAAGTTCTCGGCGTATTACAGGAATTCGCACGGGAAATATAAACTGCTTGTTTCGGGCGAGGCTACCGTCGTCCCCGACGCCGAAGAAAAGATAAAAAAGTTGACTAACCGCAAAGAAGGTATTACGATAGTTATAGAGGATAAAAAATACAAAATAAGTCCCGACGGGCTTATGGAAAACCTATTGAGAGAAAATGGAAAAGAAGACGATTTACTTGGACAACGCGGCGACGACTAAAACGTTGGAAGCCGCAGTAGAAGTGGCGTTACGCTACTTCGACGTAGAATACTTTAATCCTTCCGCGCTTTACGGCAAGTCGATAGAAGTCGCGAGGGATATAAAGAAAGCGAGGGAAGATATAGCGCGCGAATTGGGCGTCGAACCAGATACGCTCGTTTTTACTTCGTCGGGCTCGGAAAGCGACAACCAAGCGTTATTTTGTTCGCATAAGAAGAAAGGCTCGAAGATACTCATATCCGCGACCGAACATTCGGCGGTGTACAATTCGGCTATGGAACTCAAACAAAGAGGGTACGAGGTGGAAGTCGTCGCGGTTGACGAAAGCGGAAAGGTCGACCTCGAAGACCTCGAACGCAAACTCGACGAAAGGGTTTCTTTGGTGAGCGCTATGCACGTCAACAACGTTACGGGCGCGATAAACGACTTGAAAAAGATATCCGAATTAGTCAAATCGAAGTCCGAAGCGTTACTTCACTCGGACGGCGTACAGGCGTTTGGGAAGATGAAAGTCAAACCCAAAACGTTAGGGGTGGACTTTTACAGCGCGAGTTCGCATAAGATAGGCGCTCCCAAGGGCAGCGGCTTTTTGTACGTCAAAAAAGGGTTATCCGTCGCCCCTCTCATATACGGCGGCGGTCAAGAGAGAGGGCTTCGCTCGTCCACCGAAAACGTACCTTGCATTATGGCGTTCGCAAAAGCGAGCGGGATAGCGGTGAAGAATATAGACGCGTTAAACCGCAAAAGCGAGGAATTTTTCGGCAAGATCAAGGAGTTCGCGGCGGAACGAAACGACGTTAAGGTTATTTGCCCGTCTGGCGCGCCGCATATACTTTGCCTTGCTTTCGAGAAAGCGAGAGGGGAAACTCTAATGCACGCTTTGGAAGAGTACGGGTATATTACGGGCATAGGTTCGGCGTGTTCGAGCAAGAAAAAGACCGCGAGAATTCCCGAGGCTTTGGGGCTTAAAAACGGCTACGAAGAGGGAATGTTAAGGATAAGCATAAATCCGTACGACGATTACGACGCGGAAGATTTTATTGCGGCGCTTAACGAAGCGTACGAAACCTTGAAAAAATACGTGAGGGTTTAATATGGAAAAAGTCATACTGTTAAGATACGGCGAAATTTATTTGAAAGGCAAAAATAGAGGTTATTTTGAAAGATTATTGCTTGCAAACTGTAAAAAAGCGCTGCAGAATTACCAATGCGAGATAACCAAATCCTTCGGTAGATATTACGTTGAAAACTTCGATATTTTAGAAACCGACGAGATAATAGAGAAGCTAAAAAAGGTTTCGGGATTGCACTCTTTGATGGTCGCGAATAAGATACCAACCGACCTTAACGAGGTCGCCAAACTGTGCGCCGAGGCGGCTAACGACGAAGGGACTTTCCGCATTTCGGTCAATAGAGCGGATAAGACCATCGCTTCGTCCTCGCCCGAGATGGCGGCGTATATAGGCGGCGTTGTTCTTGAAAAACACCCCAAACTCAAAGTCGATCTTAAACGCCCCGACCAAGAGATAAACGTGGAGTTCAGGGAAAACGGTTTCAGTTACGTTTACTTCAAATCCATTCCCTGTTTGAGAGGTATGCCGATAGGCAGTTCGGGCAAAGGCTTATGTCTACTTTCGGGCGGCATCGACAGCCCCGTAGCTTATTTCCGCATGGCGAAAAGGGGTATGCACATAGACGCCGTTCACTTCCATTCCTTCCCTTATACCAGTTTGATGGCGAAAGAGAAGGTGTTGGATCTCGCGAAGATTTTAGCCGAATATACGGGGCAAATGCGCGTCTACGTCGTGCCTTTTACCGACATTCAACGCGAGATACACGAGAAGTGCCCCGCCGAATATATGATAACAATTATGCGCCGTATGATGATGAGGATAGCCGAAAGGCTCGCCACGAAGAACGGCTGTTTGTCGTTAATAACGGGCGAGAGCTTGGCGCAGGTCGCCTCGCAAACGCAAGAGAGTATCACGGTAACCAATTCGGTCATAGAGAGATTACCCGTATTCAGACCTCTTATCGGTATGGATAAAGAAGAGATTATCGAAACGGCGAGAGAGATTGGCACGTTTGAAACCAGCATACTTCCTTACGAGGATTGCTGTACGGTGTTTTTACCCAAAAATCCCGTCATAAGACCTAAACTCGAAGATATCGTCGCCGCCGAAAACAAGATGGACTACGAACCCCTTCTTCAATCCGCCTTGGATAATACGGAAATCGTTTATATAGAATAGCGCGCCCATGCGCGTCGTATTTGACGACGGCAATAAATTGCCTAAGGAGGATGACATAGATTTACACATTCTCTCGTCATGTTGAGCAAGGTCGAAACATCTCTTCCGATTTGATAATTCACTACGCGAGTGCTATTTTAAAACCCCCAACATTCCGTCGAGCCTTTGGCTCTTTGGGAACGTTCCGTCCCCCTTTGCACGTCATAGTCTGCGCTTTTACTTGTTCTTCTTTAAGAACTTCGTTTTTGCTTGACTATTCCTTTTTCTCGCAAACGTTATGCGTTTGCTCGATATTCGCTGCGCTCGTTTTTTCGCTAAAGGGTGCAAA